>DAOUDX010000159.1:0-44494 GCA_034430835.1 Anaerolineae bacterium | reverse complement strand
CTCGGATGACGGAGTTATACAGCAGCATTCCCAGGCCGGGGTAAGAAAAAACGATCTCTGTAATCAGCGCCCCGCTAAAGATTTGCCCAAGCGAAAGCGCCAGGCCGGTGATTTGCGGCAGCAAGGCGTTGCGAATGACATACTTGCCCACGATGCGGTCTTCCGTAACGCCGCCCAGCTTGGCATACTGGACAAAACTTTCCGCATTGACGTTCTGTACAATCAGCTTCATCGTTTGGAACGTGACTGCCCCTCCCAGGACGCTTAACGAGAGGGCAGGCAAAAACGAATGCCAGAGGACATCTTTGATGTAGGCCCAGGTGAAGGTGGGTATGGCTCCCAATGACGACCCGCCTGTAACCGGGAACCAGCGCACGACAAGGCCAGCAAAAAGTAGGAGCAACCCGAAGGCAAAGATGTAATAGGGCTGTGGGCGGACCACCATGGCGACGGCATCCAGGGTCCGCGACCAGCCCTTCCGAGCAAAATAACCCGCCAACCCGCCAAGGATATTCCCTGATATCCACGAGAGGGCGGTCGTGGTCAGCAGGAGTCCCAAAGTCCAGGGCAGGGCGGTGGCAATGAGCTGGTTCACGCGTGTGGGGAAATTGAAGAAGGAAACGCCGAAATCAGCGCGGAACAGCCTGCCCCAAAAAGCCCAGTATTGATCGAGCCAGGAGCCCTGCAAGCCATACATCTCGGTCAGGTCGGCGATGATCTCGTCCATCGAGCCCGGTTCCAACGTTGAACCGCGCGCCCTCATCATGCCGATCATAGCCATGACAGGGTCGTTCGGGGTGAGTCTGGGAATGAGGAAAACAATGGTGATGCCCAGCCAAATGACTAGAACGTATGCAATCAGACGAGGGATGAGATATCGTTTCAGGAATGTCACGGCGACCACCTCACTTATCTGAAAGAATCCTGGGCGGGCGAGGCGCCCGCCCAGGATAATTGTACCACCAACCGCAGGACCTATGCGCCAGTGGCTTTCAGGAACGGAGTAAAGTACTTGAAGTTGGGCCAGTGTGTGTAAGGCTCACAATAGGCGTTTTCGCTGCCAGGCCAGTTGGTCCAGTAGTACTCGTCCCAGCCGACAAAGCCGATATATCCGTAGGTCGGAACGCCGGCCATGTTCTTGACCGCCTCCTTGAGACCCTCGGTGCCTATGGCGACGACTTGTTCGGTATCGAAGGGATCAGTCTCACGCAGCCTCTTGATGATGTCGTCCATCGTGTCACTCGACCAGCGCGAGTAAATGCCCGTCGTGCGCTCTGGGATGGGCCTCTTATAGGCGGAGTTCCATCTGTCGAGCACGCGATACAGATCGGGCCCCGCACCCCAGGGCTCCTGCGCAGGCCAGTTGCCGCTTATGTCAAAGTCGCCGGTGGCCTGAATGCCATCATTATCCGCGATGGAAAGCACATTGGCATCGATGCCGAACTTCTTCCACTGCTGCACGGCAGCCAAGGCATTGCGCGCATCATGGTTGGTAAGTATCGTGCCGCACAGATAGGAGATCTTCCAGGGCGAGCCATCCGGCAGGTACCACTTGGTGGGGTTGCCGTCTTCGTCTTTGTCCGCCGTGAAGCCGTTTTTCTCAAGCAGTTTCGTGGCCACATCCGGGGCATACTTGTACCACCCCAGTCCGAAAGCCTTTTCAAGAAATTCCGGCGTATCGGGGAAGACATAGCCGCGGCTCTTGGCGTAGGCTGCAACGCGCTTCGGCACATCCGGGTCGTAGGGCGCAAAGGTTTCGCCATCGCCCACATCAATGGTGAACGACTTCAACCAGTCTTGCATCGGCTCGTGGTATAACCTGGGGTAAGGGCCAAGGTGCGGGACGTGTATCGCGCTCACGGTGGCGGTGCAATCGACGGCGATGCTCATGTACTCCACCATCTCGAGCGACAGGATCAATGCCCAGCGGACATCGAGGTTATCGAATGGCGCCCGGGCGGTGTTGAAGAGGATACCGGTGATGCAGGGGTCGTTGTTGACCACGTAGGGGAAGGTCGGCTGGTAGGCGCGGGAGGTGTCCGACTGCGCCAACAGCGCCTTGAGACCATCGGCTGAGAGTTCCGCCACATCCAGTTGATGCGTCAATTGCGCCAGGATTTGAGCGCCTTCAGTGTCAAAACCCTGCAAGATGATGTACTTGGGCTGAGGCTCGCCATACATGATGCCGGTCGGGCTCTTGTCCCAATCTTCGCGTCTTTCCCAGGCCGTCCAGAACCCTTGGGGATCGAAGCTGTGCAGCTTATACGGACCACAGCCTACATACGGATTGAAGGTAAACTGCACCGGATCAGCTTCCTTCTCGAAGATGTGCTTGGGCATGATCCTGTCGCAGCCCCAGCGGTCGAGGAACCAGGTATGGAAGCGGGAGTTGGCCTTCGTCAGAACGAATTTGACCGTGTAATCATCCACAGCAGTCGCAGAGGCGACTCCATCCACAAATTTGGGATTGGCGCCAAAGCCATCATACTTCATAATGGTCTCGGCCGTATAGACCACATCGGCAGCGGTGAAGGGCTCGCCGTCATTCCAGGTGACGCCCTTGCGCAATGGGATCGTGCATTCGGTGAAGTCCGCGTTATACTTTGCGTCACCGTCAGCAAGGCCATTGATGATGTTGCCCGTGGCGAAGTCGACCGACCATAACGGCTCGTCGGCCAGGTTCTGCAGGCCACGGTCCTGCCATTTCCAGCCAACCCACAGGTTCATGTTGTCGGGTGTACCGACACGCCCGGTGAGCTGCCTGGCGATCAGCGTCTCGCTTCTGGGGAAGGTGCCAAGCACATCGGCCACTTCTTCCTTTACCACGGGGACGGGTGTGGTCGTCACGATGCGCTCCTCGACCACGGTCTCGCCCATGCGCGTGATTACCACTTGTTCCTTGACGGTCTCTGGTGTTGGACAAGCGCAGCCGCTCGCTACCATCGCGGTAGCGGCTATGGCTGCACCCTGCAGGAATTCCCTGCGGCTGATTGTTTTCTTATTCTCTTTCATTTCTTCCTCCCAGTATGCTTAGGTTGAAACGGAACTAACTTTCTGCCCCTGAGGTATACCAATTAGCTCTGATAGATCTCACATCACCTCCTTTTCAGAATCTACTCCCGTTGGTGTTTATGCCTGTCTTGGGAAAGTGATAGGTAGCTAGCTCACTTGACAGGCGGAAGTGGCGGCAGGCGATCAGGGTGGGGTGCTCGTGCGCGGATCAGGTAGGCTTCCAGCCAGCCCTGCGCTTCCTGCGGGTGGGTGGTGGCGTAGAGGATCGCCTCGTGATCGATCTCGTTGATGCGGTCGTTGGCCGCGCGCAAGGCGTCCATCGATACCTTGAGAGCCTCGTCTACGGGCATGCGTTCCGGGTTGATGTCGATGCCAAAGTAGCCCCGGTAGCCATGCATCTTCATGATATACAGAGCGGCCTCGGTGGCCTCCGGGCTGATCATGCCGACGTTGAGGTCCTGGTCGTAGTTACCCAGCGGCTGCGCGTTCCAGTGGGTGTGGGCCAGGCGGCCGTACTCCAGCACCAGACTGAAGGCGTAGGGCATGTCCTCGTAGGCCATCAGCATGTGGCCGACCTCGGGGTTCATGCAGCACAGTGCGTGACCTTCGTCCAGCAGCTTGCGGTTGTTGGGATGCTTGAGCAGCCCCTCGACCTTCATCCCCAGCAGGATGCCCTCGGGCGTGGTGCCGTAGAGGATGTGGCCGCGCGGCTCGTAGGGCTTGGGTTCCTCGGCGACGCGCACACCAGGAACGGCGTCCATCGCCTCGGCTAGCCCTTGTGCGAAGCGGTCGCGGGCGGCCATCATATTGACGCCAAAGCTGATCTCGTAGCCGTCACCGCCCGGCCAGACCACGGCAAAGTCGGTGTCCATCTCCTTGTTCAACTCCAGCGTGCGCTTGACGCGGTCGATGGCCGTCTGCCGCACCTTGGGGTCGGGGTTCGAGAGCGAGCCCCATTCCCATTGGCCTTCGTAGAACAGGTTTGGCACGATGGTGACCACGCGAATGCCGGTGTCGCGGGTAAATTGCTTCCACAGGTCCAGGTTCTCGTCGTTGATCTCGTTGGGGTAGTGCGCCTCCATCCCGGCCAGGCCATAGTCGGCTAGGCTGGCGGCGATGTCCAATCGTTCGGCGATGGTCAGCGGCGGGCCGTAGGCTTCGTGGAAGCGGATGGAGCCTTTGGCGAAGAACCAGATGCCGGCGGAGAACTTCAAGTCCAGCTCGAACGTCTGCAGGTGCTTGAGCAGCTCCTCCGGCGTGCGCCGTGTAGCCTGAGAACGTAAATCAACAAGTCCCATCTCTTTACTCCTTTTGTGTTATGTGATAGCTCGACAAGAGTCTCTAACGATTAGTTTTGTGGGCACTTCGTGTACGCGATTGTCGAAGCTTTTCCCTTGTATGAGATTGATCAGTATCTCTGCGGCCGTATGCGCCATTTCGCCCATCGGTTGTTCAATCGTCGTCAGGGCAGGCGTGATGTAGGTTGCCTCTGGGATGTTATCGAACCCTGCGACCGACAGGTCATCGGGGATTCGCAATCCGGCCTCGCGCGCGGCTTCGACAGCGCCAATTGCGGATTCGTCGTTAGCTGCAAAGATCGCGGTGGGTGGGTTGGGCAGGCTCAGTAGTTCCTTGGCACTGCGATAGCCTGTCTTGCGGCGATAGTCGCCCTGTCGGATCAATTCGGGATCCAGTGAGATGTTGGCCTTTTGCAGGCTTTCCTTGTATCCGCGCAGGCGTTGCTGTGCGCTTTTCAAACCCTCACGGCCACCGATGAAACCGATGCGGCGATGTCCTAGCCCTATCAAGTATTCCATCACTTCTAATGCGCCTGCTCGGTTAGTCGCGATGACGGCGGGATAGTCTGTGTCTCCACTGTGGGGGTCGATAGCCACCAGCGGAAACGTCGTGGGAAACGTGACTGCTGAGGGGGTAATGATGATGACGCCGTCGGCGACGCTGCCGTTGATCAGCGAGACGTGTCGTTGTTCCCAGGCGGCATGGGTGCTTTTTCTCTTTGCACCGCTGGCATACAGAATCAGGTCGTAGCCCAGCTCTTGAACGGCTCTGTTGATGCCAAGCAGAACCTGAATGGCAAAGGAGTGGTTCAAATCCAGCGCAATCACACCGATGGTGTTGGTCCTATGGCTGCGCAGGCTTCTGGCTGCCAGACTAGAAGTGTACTCCAGCTCTTCGATGGTGTGCTGTACCTTTTCGTAGGTGGCCTCTGCCACGTCGTCCTTTTCGTTCAAGACGCGCGACACTGTGGAAACTGAGACCCCGGCGGCTTTGGCCACATCTTGGATGGTGATAGAGGGTTTTTGGCCCACAGGAGACATAACCTCGCGGGTTCTGGTATTGATACCGGTATCGTTACCGGTATTGTTACCGGTATTGTACTGCAACCTTGAACGATTGTCAAACCTTGAACGATTGTCAACGATTACCATACTGGGTGCACCTAGGTTCGCAGAAAGAATGGTCGTCTCAAACAGACTGTGCTACGACTTCAAAAGTAGCGATCAGGACATCGCCCTCAACGGTAAGGTCGGTGGCGGGTTGATGTCCGCCGAGTGCAACTCGAAACTCGCCCGGTTCGACGACGCGTCGTCCCTCCTCGTCGATCACGGAGAGTTGCCGGGGTGTCAAGGTGAACGCGACCGTTTTTGTCTGGCCGGGTTCCAAGTGGACGCGCTCGAAACCGGCCAACTGCCGGATCGGTGTCGGCACCGACGCTGCGAGGTCGCTGATGTATAGCTGTGCCACTTCGTCGCCTGCGCGGTCGCCTACGTTCTGCACGTCCACGCTGATGGTGACCGCGCTTTCGGAGGCGTCTGCGGCCGCCTTGTTCAGGGTGATAGTCTTTTTGCTCAGTCGCAGGTTGCTGTAGGCGAACTTGGTGTAGCTCAAGCCGTAGCCGAACGGGAACAGCGGTTCGCCGCGGAAGTATCGATAGGTGCGGTTTTCCATCCGATAATCTTCAAAGGGAGGCAGATCGCCCACTGAGCGGTAGAACGTGACCGGCAGGCGTCCCGCGGGGTTGTAGTCGCCGAACAGGACATCAGCGATGGCCTCGCCACTTGCCTGACCGGGATACCAGGCCTCCACGATGGCCGGCACGTTTTCCGCTGCCCAGCTGACGGCCAGGGCGCTGCCGTTCAGCAATACCAACACGATGCGTTTGCCCAGTGCGTGGAGTTGCTTGAGCAGCTCCTCTTGGGGGGCGGGCAAGCCGATGTCGGTGCGGTCGCCACCTTTGAACCCTGGCATCTCGATGGGCATCTCCTCGCCCTCTAGTGCGGGCGAGAGGCCCAGGGCGAGCACGATGACGTCGGCCTTGTCGGCTGCCTCGATCGCCCTCGGGAGAGAGTTGGCGCTTGGGAGTGCCCACATGAGTTGCACCACTGGGTCGTGGTCGAAGCTGTGGTAGACGTGGTCCAGTCGGAGGTCGTAGGCGCGACCAGCCTGCAGCTCAAGCTGGGCGATTCTGGTGAGCGGGCTGTACCAGGTCTCCAATTCGACGACCGGCTTGCCATCCAGGTAGAGCCAGTAGCCGCTGCATCCTTTGACGCCGAGGCTGTACGTTCCGGTCTCGGGTGGGATGAGTGTGCCTGTCCAGCGGACGGAGAAGGGGTCGGCGATGCGGCCGGTCACTGGCGTGGTTGCTTTCCAGACAAAGTCGACTTGAGGGTCGACTTGAAGCAGAGCGGGCTTGCCCTCCAAGCGCGCGTTGGGGTAGTAGGCTGCTGTCAGGCCGGTTTGACTGGCGTCGGCATCGGCCGGACGTAGGCAGTCGGATGGAATGACATCGAGTCCGGGCAGGCCCTCCGCCAGGTCGCACCCACGCGCGTAGTGGACTTGGGTTTCGGGTGAAACGGCCTTGCGGATGCCTTCTAGCGGGGTGACTGCCTGAGAGGGCGTGCCGCTGTAATTGCCCAGCAAGACGTCATAGTCGTCGGCGTTGGGGCCGATGACCGCGATCGTTTTGACATCCTTGCGCAGGGGCAGCAGACCGCCCTCGTTCTTGAGCAGCACGATGGACTCCCGCGCCGCCTGCAGCGCCAGCCTACGATGGGCCGGCGAATCCACGACCTCGTAAGGGATCTGCGCGTAGGACACTTGCTCAGGGGGATCGAACATCCCCAGACGGAAGCGGGCGGTGAAGAGCCGCCTGAGGGCTTGGTTGATGGCCTCTTCCGAGATCAAGTTCTGTTCCACGGCGTCCAGCAAGGCCCGGTACACCTCTCCACAGTTGAGCTCGCAACCGTTCTTGACCGCCAGGGCTGCTGCCTCTTCGGGCGTGGCCACGGTCTTGTGATGGGCGTAGATGTCCTCAATGGCCCCGCAGTCAGACACCACGTACCCATCAAAGCCCCATTCTTGGCGCAGGATCCTCTCCAACAGCGTCACACTGGCGCAGCACGGCTCGCCGTTGGCGCGGTTGTAGGCGCCCATCACCGAGTAGGCGCCGGCCTCCTTGACGCACGCCTCAAATGCCGGCAGGTAGGTCTCGCGCAGGTCGCGTTGGTCGACTATGGCGTCGAAGGCGTGGCGGTCGGGTTCGGGGCCGCTGTGGACGGCATAGTGTTTTGGGGTCGCTACCAGCTTGAGATAGTGCGCGTCGTTCCCTTGCAGGCCCTTCACGAAAGCCACGCCCATTCTGGTGGTGAGGTAGGGGCACTCGCCGTAGGTTTCTTGCCCCCGTCCCCAACGCGGGTCGCGGAAGATGTTGATGGTGGGTGACCAGAAGGTGAGGCCAAAGTACTGCTTGTGGATGTCCTTGCGGAGGGCGTCGTGGTACTTGGCCCGCGCCTCGTCCGAGGTCACCGTGGCGACCCGGTGGAGCAGGTCGAGGTTCCAGGTGGCGGCCAGGCCAATTGCCTGGGGAAAGACGGTGGCGATGCCCGCCCGGCCTACGCCGTGCAGGCATTCGTTCCACCAGTTGTATTCGGGCACGTCCAACCGTTCGATGGCGGGAGCGTCGTGCACCATCTGAGAAACCTTCTCCTCCAGCGTCATCCTGGAGACGAGGTCGTCTACGCGCTCCTCGACGGAGCACGCGGGATCTTTGTATACTGGGCTTGGGTTGGGGGACGATTTCTCTGTGTGCATTTTCGAGTTTTCCTATGTCGGAGCCGTTCTATCGACGTGCAGAGCGCAACCTATTACCTGGTCTACCGACAAGGAGCAAAGCAAAGAATGGGGCGCGGTATCTCGTCCAAGTCCAAAAGGGATGAGTCTAGCCCTTGAGTGCTCCTCCCGTCAGCCCTGAGATGATGTACCGTTCGGCCAGCAGATAGAAAGCCACAGCGGGGATCATGGCAAGGATCACGAAAGCCATGACGCGCGACCATTCAGTAGCGTACTGCCCCTGGAATTGCATGGTGCCTAATGGCAGTGTCCAGAGTTCTTCCCTGTCCAGCACCACGAGGGGCAAGAGGAGGGCGTTCCAACTGCCAACCATGCCCAAGGCGGCGTTAGCCGCTATCGCAGGGGTGGATAACCGGAGCAACACGCGCCAGAAGAACCCAAATGCAGTGCAGCCATCGATGTACGCAGCGTCTTCCAGATCCCTCGGCACGGCGCGAAAGAAGCCGCGCAAGATCAGAGTGGCTCCCGGTATCCCAAAGGTTCCTTGGACCAAGATCATGCCCAACAGGCTGTTTACCAACCCCATCTGACGCATGAGGAGATACAGCGGTAGAATGACCACCATCAGAGGAGCGAGCAGCCCAAGCATGAGATAGTTGAAAACCAGATCGCGCCCTTTGAAGGCCATTCTGGCACATACGAACGCCGCCATGCTGGCGCTAATCGTCGTCAATCCGACTGTGCCGAGCATCACGATCGTGCTGTTGAGCAACTCCTGCCAGAAGGCCTTGTGATAGAGGACGAACTGATAGTTCTCCTGCAGCCATTCCTTGGGTAGGGAGAAGGGGCGGTTCAACAGCTCGCCCGTCGTCTTGAAGCCGCCCAGCACGCCAATGGCGATTGGACCCAAGACGACCAACGAGACGACGACGGCGATCAGATATTGTGGCACGAGCGGCAAGGCTTTCCTACTGAGACGCCGCCAGTTAGGAGTTTTTTGTGACATAGTGAATTCCTTTTGATGGTGTCTAGGTCACACGTCCGGCATATTGCTGGCGCATGACCATTCGCTGGTAACCCAGCGAAAATACCAGGCAGATCAAGAAGATGACAAAGGCCACAGCGGCGCCGTAGCCAAGTTGAAAACTCACGAAACCGTATCTGTACATGTAGGTTGCCATGAGTTCGCTGGCATTCGCCGGGCCGCCCTCAGTCATCAGCCACACCAGGGCAAACTGCTGTAGAGATCCCAGAACAGACAGGTAGATGGTCGTGATAATCGTGCTGGAAAGCATCGGTATGACGACGTAGCGCAGGTTCTGCAGGCTGTTGGCTCCGTCTATGCGCGCCGCTTCTTCCACTTCCTCGGGGATCTGTTGAAGGCCGGCTATGTAGAGGATCATGTGCAGGCCAAAGTACTGCCACGTCAGGACGACGAAAATCGCAATCAGTACCCTGTCAACGTTGCCTAGCCAATCTTTCGCTGGGTCAAAGGGAGGGTAAAGCGTGTGTATGATGTTGTTGATCGCCAGGATCATACTGAACCGGGGGTTGAATATGAAGGCCCAGAGATAGGCTGTGATGGCTTCGGCTATCACGAAGGGCAAGAAGAAAATCATGCGAAAAAAGATGCGCCCGGGGAGCTTGCGCCCCACCAGGAGCGCCAGCCCCAATGCCATCGGCAACTGTATTCCCAAGGAGAGCACAATGACCACCAGATTGTGGGTCAGTGCCTTTATGAATGGAGTATGCTTGATCAGGCGGGCATAGTTCTTCAAACCGATGAAATCGTCGAGCGGTCCCAGCCCATTCCATTTGAACAGGCTCGTGTATACAGAGTTAATAACCGGAAGTATGACGAAGATGGTGAAGAGAATCACGGCAGGCAACAGGAAAAGCACGATGGTCAGGGGATTTTGTGTGTGGCGGCGGGTACCGCTTTGTTTCTCCTGGGTCATTGTAAGGACGGGAGTGTTTTGCATCTTGGTATCCTCTTGGGTGTGTCAAACCGCTGTGCCGGTGCCCAGATCTGATGGGTCTGGGCACCGGCTTCCTAGCTGTCAGGCCGGGTGCGGGAAGAGTGGAGATGGTGTGAGTATGGACAACCCCACTCCCGCACCTTGCCACTTGATTCTAGTCTAGCTCGAGAGAGACTGCATCCTCGACAGCCTGAGCGACGTCCGCAGGCTCCATGGTGCCGGCGAACAGCTCTTGCACAGAGTCGTTGACGGCTTCGCCTACCGAGGGCGGCAGGTACTGGTCGTAGTAGAGCTGGAAGTACTCGGCTTTGCTCAAGGCCTCGAATACCATCAGCATGTTGGGATCCTTGAGGGCGACTTCAGCCCCCTTGACGACCGGTACAGCGACTCCTAGGTCTGCCAGAACCTTCTGGTTATCGACGTTGGTCACGAAGCGCAGGAAATCCACCGCCTCGTCGGGCGCGTTCTTGCCGACGCAGATGCCGTTGCCGCCGCCCATGGCGTCAAACGCACCGCCGGCGCCGCCTTCCACAGCCGGGAAGGGGAAGAAGCCGAGCTTGTCTCCCAGCCCTTCGCCGCTTTCGCTGTTGCTCTTCTCGACGGCGGGAGCCCACTGGCCCATCAGCTCCATGGCTGCCTGCCCGTTGCCCACCAGTGCTGCCTGGTCGCCGTATCCCGCTCCCAGGAACCCTTCCTGGAAGGGCTCGAGGGCCATCAGTTCCTGGAGCTTGACACCGGCCTGCACGAACGGCTCGTCGGTGAATGCGCCGCTGCGGCTGTAGGCCGCATCGAAGGCGGGCTTGCCGCCGAGACGGACGGCCAGGTAGACCCAGTAGTAGTGGCCGGGCCATTTCTCCCCTTCACCGAGGGCGATCGGGGTGATGCCCGCGTCCTTGAGCTTCTGCACGTCATCGAGAAACTCGGACCAGGTTGCCGGAGGCGCGTCGATGCCTGCCTGGGCGAACAGATCCTTGTTGTACCAGAACCCGACCATGCCCATGTCCCACGGCACGCCATATTGCCTGCCATTGTACGCGTAGACGCCGAGCGGGCCGGCGCTGAGTGAGTCGCCCCATCCGTCAACGGCCATGTCGTCTGTGATGTCCCTGAGCAAGCCCTCCTTGGCATACTCGTTCATCACGCCGCCGCCCCAGCTCTGGAACAGGTCCGGGGGCTCGCCAGACTGCATCACCGTCGGGATCTTGGACTTGAACGCCTCATTCTCCAGGACGGTGATCTCAATGGTCACGTTGGGGTGCATGGCCACGTACTCGTCGGCCATCGTCTGAAACGCGGCCCTGTGCTCCTCAGCGGTAGCGATGTGCCACCATGTGATCGTGACCTGTTCTGCTGGCTTTTCGGTGGGTTTCTCTGCTGGCTTTTCGGTGGGTTGCACGCTGGGCGTCGGGCACGAGCAAGCCGCTGCCACCATCGTGAACACGGCGAGAACCGCCACGATCTGAAACATACGTTTACTAGTCACTTTCTATTCCTCCTTTTGGAAATTTAGGGATCAATTGTATACGTTCGTACCTGTCTTGTTTGTCGAGAACTTACACATCACCTCCTTCTGTCTATAATCATTGGGGGTGACAACATGACTCACGCACCACGAGATCTGCTGGCAACTCCACGCGCTCGATGGGGCGCTGTGGGTCTTGGATGTACTCCAGCAGCATGCGCGTCGCGGTGTGGCCCATCTCTTCCAGTGGCTGCCGCATGGTGGTTAGAGGAGGATGGACGTGGGCAGCCTGAGGAATGTCGTCGAACCCCACAACCGATACGTCTTCGGGAATGCGTAGGCCGTGCGCGCGTATCGCCTCCATCACGCCAAAAGCCGATACGTCGTTGGAGGCAAAGATGGCGGTGGGGGGGTGGGGCAGCTCCAGCAAGGCGCTGGCCCCGACGTAGCCTGAAGGTTGAAAAAAGTTGCCCTCACGCACCAGTTCGGGATCGAAGGCGATCCCGTGATCTGCCAGCGCGGCTCTGTATCCAGCCAGACGGTCCTGGGCGGATATCTGATCCATCGCGCCGGTGATAAACCCAATACGTCGGTGTCCTAGTCGAATCAGGTGCTCTGTAGCGCTGTATGCACCTTGCCGGTTTGCGGCTGCGACGGCCGGGGTTTCCTCATCGATGCCTCGGTGGTCGATCAGAACGTGGGGGAAACGATACTGGCGCAGCGTCTCCAGATAGGCCCCTGGATCGCGGGGTAGGACAAGCAGCAACCCATCTGCCAGGCCTCGGGCGAGCGTGGCCACGTAAGCTGATTCCCTTGTCTTGTGCCGGTGGGTGGTGTAGAGTATTAGATCGTATTGAGCAGGGGCCAGTTCTGCGTCGATACCGCGCATGATCTCCCCGATGTAGCTGGTACCCAGATCGTGAACGAGCAGTCCGATCAATTGAGAGCGTCCGCCTGCGAGACTGCGCGCTCGTTGATCCACCACGTACCCCAGACGTGTCATGGCCGTCAGGACGCGCTCTCGCGTCTTTGGTTTGACGTTCTCTTTGTTGTTCAGCACTCGGGAGACGGTGGTGTAGGAGACGCCAGCCTCGCTCGCGACGTCAACGATGGTCACATTGCCCGAGTTCTTCTTCACAGGGATTCCTTCTGGTAAACGTGAACGCTTACGGCTCTGTGCCCTGCCTGGGCGACACTGAAGCTTGACTACCTGGGATCGCGGCCTGAAAACGTTCACAAGTAGCACGCTGATGTGGCTTCTGGGTGCTGGCACTCGGAACGTTTACAACCGTAATTGTACCACATGGCAGTGGCCTTTGTCAAGAAAACCATGTGAACGTTTGCAAGATGGCCTGGAGCGACTCACGGTACACAGAAAGCATGGGGATGCCTGTAAGGGCTGCCTGTAAACCGGACTCGGCGTCTTGCCCGTGGGGGAATCAAACCTGCCTGCGGAACTGGCTGTTGTAGAGCTCGGCGTAGAGGCCGCCGGCGGCCAGCAGGGTATCGTGGGTGCCGCGCTCGACGACACGGCCCTTTTCGAGCACGACCACCCGATCGGCGTTGCGGATGGTGCTCAGCCGGTGGGCGATAACGAAGGAGGTGCGCCCTTTCAGGAGCTCGTCCAGCGCGCGCTGGATCAGCCGCTCGGTGCGCGTATCGACGCTGGAGGTGGCCTCGTCGAGGATCAGGATACGCGGGTCGGCCAGCACCGCGCGGGCGATGGCGATCAGTTGCCGCTGGCCTTGGCTGAGAGTGCGTCCCTGCTCGCCCAACTCGGTCTGATAGCCTTCCGGCAGCCGCTCGACAAACTGGTCGGCGTTGGCCAGCTTGGCCGCCGCGATGACCTCCTCGTCGCTGGCGTCTAGCCGCCCGTAGCGGATGTTGTCCATCACCGTGCCGGAGAAGAGAAAGGTGTCTTGCAGGACGATGCCCATCTGCTGCCGCAGGCTTCCGCCGGTCACCTGACGCACGTCGTGGCCGTCGATGCGGATGGTTCCCTCGTTCACGTCATAGAAGCGGGAAAGGAGGCTGATAAGCGTCGTCTTGCCCACCCCGGTCGGCCCCACCAACGCCAGCGTCTGTCCGGGATCGACGGTCAGGGAAACATCCTGGAGCACTGGCTCACCCTCCTCGTAGGCGAAGCTGACGTGGTCAAACTCAACACGGCCTTCGATGGGAGGTAGCGTCACAGCGTCGGGCGCGTCGATGATGTCTGGCTCGGTGTCGAGCAGCTCAAAGATGCGCTCGGCGCCGGCTACCGCTGCCTGGAACTGGGCGTAAAGCGTGGCGATCATGCGGACGGGCTGATAGAAGCGATTGACGTAGAACAGGAACGAGACAATGTCGCCTGGACTGACCAGGGGTGGGGTGAAGGCCAGCGCCAGGTACCCGCCAAAGCCGGTAACGATCGCCAGGGCGATGGTGCTGAGGATGTCCAGGGCTGGTGAGAAGCCGGACAGGATGGATTGAGCCTGGACGTTGGCGTCACGGTTGGCAGCGTTGATGACCTGGAATTCGGCGACGTTCTCTCTCTCGCGGGCAAAGGCCTGCACCTCGCGCACGGCGGCGATGTTCTCCTGCAGCTCCGCGCTCACCTGGCCGATGGTCTGGCGGGTGCGGCGGAAGGCAGTCCTGGCCCGCCTGGAGAATATCGTGGTTGTCAGGAACATCGCCGGGAGGACGGCAAAGCTTGCCAGCGCCAGCCGCCAGTTGAGGGCGAGCATGGCGATGGGGATGCCGATCAGTATGAGGCTGATGCTGGCCAACCGCCCAATCCCGTTGGTAAAGACCTGATTGATGACCTGCGTGTCGTTGACCAGGCGGGACATCAGGTCGCCAGCTTCGTGCTGATCGAAGAACGTGAGCGAGAGGGTCTGGATGCGTCCAAAGATCTGCGTTCGCATGTGGAGCAGCACGCGTTGTCCGGCCAGCGTCATCAGATAGAACTGCCCGGCAGTGGCGGCCCAGTTCAACAGGTAGGTGACAAGCAGGAGGGCCATCGTTGCGTTCAGGCCGGCTGACCGGCTGATGTCCTGTGGCAGTATCCAATCCCACCAGAAAGGCCGAGGCTTGCCGCCGGGGTCGATGAACTGGTCGGTCGCGACGCCGAGCAGGTAGGGGCCGAGCAGTTGCAGCGACGCGCTGACTACGATCAGTAGGGCCACCGTCGCCAGAAGACCCCGGTATGGCTTGAAATAGACGAGCAGACGGCGCAGAGTCTTGCCCATCTCTGTGGGCTTGGTGTCCTCGCCAGCCAGTCCGTGAAAGTGTCTACCGCCGCCGACCATTATTGCGTGGCCTCCGTATCTCGCTCCAACTGCGAGTAGTAGATCTCTGCGTAGATGGGGCTCTCCTCCAGCAGTTCCTCGTGTGTGCCTCGCGCGACGATCTCGCCCCGGTCGAGTACCAGGATCTGGTCGGCATTGAGCACGGTGGCGATACGCTGGGCGATGACGAAGCTGGTGCGTCCCTCCATCAGTTGCTCTAGCGCCTGCTGGATACGGTGCTCGGTTTCATAGTCCACGCTGGAGGTGGCATCGTCCAGGATAAGGATGCGCGGATCGAGCAGCAGGGCGCGGGCGATGGCAACGCGCTGCTTCTGCCCGCCGGAGAGGGTGACACCCCGCTCGCCTACGGTGGTATCGTATCCCGCTGGGAATTCCATGATAAAGTCGTGTGCTTCGGCGGCTTTGGCCGCGGCGACGATGTCTTCCTCGGAAGCCCCCTGTTTTCCGAAAGCGATGTTCTCGCGAATGGTGCCGGAGAAGAGGGTTGTCTCCTGGAGGACGATGCCGATCTGCTGCCGCAGGGAGTCTAGCGTCACATCGCGCACATCGTGGCCGTCGATGGTGACACGCCCCTCAGTGACGTCGTAGAAGCGGGGGATGAGGTTGGTGATGGTTGATTTGCCGGAACCGGTCGCGCCCAGGAGGGCGATGGTCTGGCCCGGCTCGGCCACGAAGTCGATATCCTTGAGCACCGCTTCTCCGCTGCTATAGTAGCGGAAGCAGACCCGCTCGAAGGCGACCCGGCCCTCGACGGGGGGCAGCTCGATCGCCTCTGGCCTCTCGGTTATCTCTACCTTGGCGTCGATGATCTCAAAGACGCGCTCGGCCGAGGCGATTGCCTGAGAGATCATCGCGATGATCATCCCCAGCATCAGCATGGGGAAGAAGGCCATCATCAGGTAGCTGGCAAAGGCGACGATGCGGCCCAGGCTGAGATCTCCTCCGACGGCCTGGTGGCCGCCGACCCAGTAGACGGCCACCTGGGATAGGTTGTTGATCAGGAAGATAAGAGGCATCGCGATGGCGAACATCCGTCCCACGACGATGTTGAGATCGAACAGGTTCTGGTTGGCCTGTGTGTAGCGTTGGGCTTCGTACGGTTCGCGGGCGAATGCCTTGACGACGCGCACCCCGGCCAAGTTCTCTTGCAGGACGATGTTAAGCTCGGAAAGCCGCTGCTGGATCTGTGTAAAGAGTGGACGGGCTCTGCCGGCAAAGAAGCCAAAGATAGCAAAGGTGAGAGGCATCAGCACGAGCATGATCAGCGCCAGTTGCCAGTCGGTGACGATCAGCAGGACGATGCTGCCACCCATCATCAGTATAGCGCTGAGGAACTGGATAAAGCCCGTGCCAATGAACATTTGCACGACGTCAACGTCGGACGTGGCGCGGGTGAGCAGTTGCCCCGTCTGGGCGCGGTCGTGGTAGCTGAAGGAGAGGGATTGGATTTTCGCGTAGAGCTGGTTGCGCAGGTCGTAGGCGACGCCCTGAGCAACGCGGGCCGAGAGCACGCCCTGGAGGAATGAGAACACAGCTCCGGCGATGGCCACGATTACGATCCCCACGGCGGTGCCGACGACGATGTCCAGCCGCCCGGCCGAGATGCCGCTGTCGATGATAGTCTGGGTCAGGCGTGGGATGAGGAGATTGACTGCGGATGAGATGAGCAGGCCGACGAAGGCCACCGCCGTCAGGAACCAGTATCGTTTGAGATAGCCCAGGGCTCGCCAAAGGTATTTCACGACGATTGTCTCCATGCCGGCCCTGCGACACCATCCAAGAGCAGGTCCACCGCCTTGTCGAGCGTCTCTGGGAGTGGGGCGGGGCAGTGGCCGTGGTGCCACATTGTCATTTGCTGGAAAAACAAGGCGCGAACGAGGCAGCCTAGGTAAACAGGATCCAGGTCGGCGCGGATTTCACCGACGGCCTGAGCCTGGCGTACCTGTTCGGCCAAGAGTTGCGCCAGTGCGAAGCCGGGGTGCTGTGCTGACTCTTGCTGGTGCACGATGGCTGCAAAGACCTGTCGTGCCAGCGTCGGGTCGATCAATGGGTCATCGGCCAGCAAGCGCAAAGCTGTCTTGATGCGTTCCACCGGGCTGGCAGGCGCGCCCTGCTCGAGCAAAAGTGCTTCCTCCAGTCGCTGCAAGCGCCACTCGACCAGGGCGGGTAAGGTGGCCTCCTTCGTCTCAAAGTAGTTGAAGAAGGTGCCCTTGGCCACGTCGGCTGCCACGGCGATCTGCTCGACGGTGGTGTCGTCGTATCCGTTTTCGTGAAACAGTCGCAGTGCCGCCTCCATTAACCGCAGGCGGGTCTCCTGCTTCTTTCGTTCGCGTCTTGACAATGACCCTTCCATAATAATGACCGTAGAACAAAAATGACCGGGGTCACATTATACACAATCGAGCGGAATTGTCAATCAGGCCAAAGCTGATATAATGCGCCGCGCCATGGATTGGAAGCTGTTGCTGACAACGTTTGGTCTGGTCTTCGTGGCCGAGCTGGGCGACAAGACCCAGTTGGCTGTGTTGACGCAGACCTGCAAGTATCGCCGCCCGTGGGCGGTTTTCCTGGGAGCCAGCCTGGCGTTGACGGCGGTGACGGCGCTGGGAGCTGCCGGTGGCCAACTGGTGAGTCAACTCGTGCCGCCGGACGTTCTGCGCTGGGGCGCGGCGGCGGCGTTTGTCGTGGTGGGCTTGCTGGTCGCGCGGGAGGCTGCCAGGGGGGTGGGTGAAGCCTGCGATGACGCGTGCTCGGATGACGAGGGTGGGGAGGCAGCAAACCCTTCTGCTCTCGCGCACAACTGGAAAGCGTTCGCCGCGACGTTCGGGCTTTTGTTCGTGGCCGAGCTGGGCGACAAGACCCAGTTGGCTGTGTTGACGCAGACCTGCAAGTATCGCCGCCCGTGGGCGGTTTTCCTGGGAGCCAGAGCCTGGCGTTGACGGCAGTGACGGCGCTGGCCGTCGTTGGCGGGGAGGGGCTGTGTAGGCTGATCCCCCGGCGGGTGTTGCTTTGGGTCTCCGCCGTGGCCTTTGTGGTGATGGGAGCGTTGATGGGGGTGGGGATTCTCTAGGCGCGGTCGTCAGTTGTGCCTATTCTCCAAGCTCCTTCGATAGCATGCCAGCGCCGCGAGCCATGCCTGCTGCAAGTACGTTCCAGGTCATGCCGGCACGCCGCTGCTGTCCAGGCCGATCTCCCCGGCAATAGACTGCATTGCCTCCAGCACGATGGAGATGTGCTCCCACAACTCGACACCCAGCTCCTCCGCCCCCTTCTCGATCTCCTCGCGGCTCACCGCCGCGGCGAAGGCCCGGTCCTTCCATTTTTTCCTCACCGATTTGATCTTTACTTCGCGGATGTCCCTGGACGGGCGAACGAGGGTGACGGCGACCAGCAGGCCGGTGAGCTCGTCGATGGCGTACAGAGCCTTGGCCATTGGCGTCTCGCGGGGAACGCCGGTCTCGCCGTGGGAGAGCACGGCATTGACGATTTCGTCGGAGTAGCCCTTTTCGCGCAGGATGCGCCCGCCAGCGAAGGGGTGCTCGTCGGGGAAGCGGTCGTACTCGAAGTCGTGCACCAGGCCGACCGCGCCCCACAACTCTTCGTCCTCGCCGAAGCGGCGGGCGTAGGCCCGCATCGCGGCCTCGGCGGCCAGCATGTGACGCACGTGGTTCTCCGTGGCTCCGTATTCCTGGATCAGCGCCCAGGCTTCCTCACGGGTGATGGTGTCTTTCATGATTTTCGTCTCCTTGTGTGGCAATTCGCCCCAAGCTTAAGTGCGCAGTTCCACCACGTCGCCATCCTGCAAGACGTGATCCCGGCTGACCATCTGCCCGTCGAACGCGGCGCTGCCCCACACCCGGGCGGACTTGAGGTTTTCCAAGAAATCCTTGTGAACCTTGCCTGCCAGGTCTTCCACAGTGCTTCCCTTTTTCAACACGAAGGGCGTGCTGAGGTCGGCTTCTCTGCCGGGAGGCTTGGAGTAGACGCGCATGATCTCCAGCCGTTCAAAGACGGCCTGCTTCAGGCCGTCAAAGTTGCGGCCCATGGTTGCAGAAACGGGGATCATCGGCCAATCCTCTTCCAGCAGATCGCACAGCGCCCGGAAATCCTCGTCTGCCTCCGCGTCGTCGCACTTGTTGACCACCACCAGCAGCGGAGTGAAGGTGGAACCCGACTGTCCTTCGTATCGTTCCTTCAGGCGTAGCGGCGCGATCCGGCGTTCTTCCAGGAAGGCGATGGTGTTCTCGATCTGCTCAATAGGGAATGCCTGCAAATCCACGACCAGCAGGATCAGGTCGGCCCGGCGGATCAGGTTGACGAGCTCGCCCTCCACGTGCTCCCTGTCCAGCGATGGCGTATCGATCAGTTGAACCTGAACGTTCTCCACGGTCATCATGCCGGGCGTGGGTGTCCAGGTGGTAAAGGGATAGTCGCCCACTTCGGGAATGGCGTTGGTCAGGGCTTTCACCAGAGCAGACTTGCCCGCGTTGGTCGGGCCGACGAGCACGACCTGTCCCGCGCCTTCCTTGTCGATGTGAAAGGGAGAGGTGTACCTGCCGGCGCCCTTCCCGGTCTCGGAGGCTTCCTTCAGCTTGGCGAGCTTGCGGCGATAGTCGGCGCGCAAGTGATCTGTGCCCTTGTGCTTGGGGATGGTGGCCAGCAGCTCCTCGAGGCAGGCGATTTTCTCCTCCGGCGTATCGGCTGCGCGGTACCGTTCCTCTATCTTCTGGCATTCGGGTGGTAGGTTGGTTGGCATGGCTATTGGGACTCGTGTTTCAGGTACAGCGGGCACCCCCCACCGCAGATCGGCAGTTCCGGGCATTCGCGGCACTTTTCCGGCACGTAGCGCCGCTCGCGCAGGGAAACAGCCAGGTCGTGGTTCCAGATCGCGTCCCAGTCATCGCGCAGGATGTAGCCCAGCGGCTCGTAGTAGCTCTGGCAGGGGATGACAGCCCCGTCCGGCTCGATGCACATGTTGTACAGCGCCGCCGTGCATGCCTTCACCCCCAAGTCGAGCTGCAGCGGCGAGAAGGCGCAGTACTGTGTGGGCGTGTACCAGATCAGGCGCAGGCCGCGCTGATCGGCGGCCTCCCGCACACGCTCCAGTACGGGAGCCAATTCCCCTTCGCGGAAGCCCGTGCCCACGGTGCGCCCTCGGCCAGCGTAGATCAGGCTATTGCAGGCAAAAGTGTCCACCCCCAGGTCGGCGATGAAGGCCACCGTGTCCTCAATGGCCGGGACGTTCTCCTGTGTCAGTGTGGTATTGGTCGTCGTGTAGAGCCCGGCGGCGACGGCGTTGTGAATGCCGCCCACCGTGTCCCGCCAGGCTCCGGCGGCGGCCACCATCCCATCGTGCACCGCCTCGTCGTGCGACTCCAGCGTGATCTGCACGTGATCCAGTCCTGCGCCCATCAACGCTTGCACGTAGCCCGCATCCTCGAGCCGCCGTCCGTTCGTCAGCAGGCCGGCCACCAGGCCCACGTTTTGGGCGTGGGCCACCAGCTCGATCAGGTCGGTGTAGAGCGTGGCCTCGCCACCGGTGAAGCAGACGTGCGGGATGCCGATCTCCCACACACGGTCGATGACGGCCTTCCAGTCGGCGGTGTCCATCTCTGGGTAGTTCGTGGGGCGAGCGACGTAGCAGTGTGGGCAATCGTTGTTGCAGCGGTAGGTCAGCGCCAGGTCCATGCGGTAGGGGGCCATCAGCGGCGTCGAGAAGGGATCGATGCGTTCCAGATTGAGGCCGTGGATGGGGCAGACGGTGCTGTTGGGGTCGGCGAGAGTTTCGATCTGTTCCTTCAGATGCCGGTAGTCGGCGCTGGCGGCATCGGTGGCCACCTGGTAACGGCGGCAGATCGCCCGCACCGCTTGTTTCTCGGGGACCTGTTCGAGGATGAGGCGCGCATACTCGACAGCGGTCTGGTTCAGATGGAGTACGCGTGCGGCATTGATGACCAATAGCCCATTTCCGTCGGGTTCGACGCGCAGGTGCAACCGCACCCGCCCGCCGGCCTCGTCACGCCACTCGTAGGCACGCAGACCGGGCGGCAAGGGCTGGGGAGGGCTTAGGCGATCGCGCAGCCGGTCAAGAAATGACATAGCATTCAATACGGTGATGATTCGCTCACCGGCAAGACGCAAAGAGCGCTAAGGTTCTGGATTCTCTTTGCGCCTTAGCGTCTTTGCGGTTCAAAGATCAGCTTGAGATCGAGCGGCCTTATCTTCCCCCACCGGCGCAGGCGCAGGCGCACCCGGCGCAGGCGCAGGCACAGGCGCAGCCGCCTCCTCCTCCCCCACCACCACCGTAGCTGCGACCCGAGGGCTTAGGTGGGGGGTTGGTCACCGATGTCACGTCGCCGGTGAAGCCGGTCACGCTGCGCACGATGTTGGAGGCCGTTGACTGGACGCCAGTGACGATTGAAGCGGCGAAGGCAGCGCCAGGCAGCGTCGGCAACTGGACGCCACGGCCCGAGGTGCTCCGCGACGAGGACGGCGATTTCGCAGCTCCCACAGTCGCGGGTTGGACCTGGCGTGCCCAGGGACGATAGTAGCCCCACCACACCGGCATGAACACCGGCCCCGTGCTGAAGGTGCGGTTCACCCGGTTGTCAAACTCATCGTCCATCATCGTCCATTCCAGTCCCTCGTTGAAGCGCTGGCTGCGCACCTCCGGCGTGTCTGCGCCCTCGACTTGTTGCCAAGCCCGGCGCACGATGTCTTTGTAGTAGGTCACCGTCTCCTTGCGACTGAAACCCTTGATCTTGTTGTCCACCTCTTTGACCAAGGCGACCATCATCTTGCGCAGCTTGGTCTCGCTGAGGGTGCCGTCCTGCTTTACCGCATCCAGGAAGCCATCCTCGTACGTCTGCAGCTTGGTCGGCCGTGGCTCGTTCATCTGGATCTTGAGCGGCTTTTCTTCGAGCACCGTCACCGCGCCTTTCTTTAGCAGGCCAAACAGGATCATCGTCATGATCCTGTTTAGCGGTGTCTCCAGTAGGATGGCGGCCTCCACTGCCGTCAGCCCGCGCTTGATGCCCACCCCTTCGACTTTCATCGACGGGGGCAGATACTTCATCTTGCGCTGACGGCTGCCCCAGACCGAGAGGGCGATGATGCCGCCGAAGAAGCCGAGGAAGCCGCAGGGCACACAGGCGCTTCCGCAGAAATCAAAGACAGAGTTGATGGACGTCGCCACGGCGGATGGCTGGGGTGGTGCTGTCTGGACGGCGCCAGTGGAGACGTACTTGCGTGGGAAGGATGCGCCGAGAAAGTGCTGGCGCGATGGATCGGCGGCGGGGTTGTACCATTCGTACATTACCCGTTCTTCGTGCAAGTCGGTCTTGGGCTCGCTGGGCCAGCCGGAAGGGCTGGCGTGCCAGCGCCCTTCGTCCGGCTGCACCCCTTCGGGCAGGAAGAAGCGCACGGTCATGTCGGTGGTGCCGTGAACTGTGCCAACGAAGTAAAGCGGGGCAAACTCGACGCTGGCATACTCTACATCGTTGTCGTCTGCGTACACCATGCTGCCCACGCGTTTCACGTCCACCTTGACCGTGCCTGTCTGCCCGGGATCGATGGTGCCGTTGCCCAGATAGAGCGCCACGCCCTCTTTGCCCTCTCCCTCAAAGTCCGACCCGACGTGGTCGATGGGCGTGCCGTCGGTGTTCCCCTCGATGTCCGACCGGCTGAAGTCGCCGTTGGGCAGGCCCAGATCGACGATTTCGATAGGGTGTGCACCTTGATCGCAGGTGAAGACGAGCCAGTATTCGAGCCTGGCCGAGCCGTCGCTATTGATCCAGACGTTCACTTCGAGCTGATCGAGCGAGAAGGAGTAGCTCTGGGCGTAGGAGGTGGTTGGACTGCACAAGAGGGCGGCGAGGGTGGCGACGAGGGTGAACAGAACCAGGGCTTTCTTCCAGCGCATAGGATTCCTCCGTTTTACCATTTCGGTTCTTCGACCATCTGGTACGCAGCTCCGCAGTACGGGCATGCGATGAATATCGCACCTTCCTTCACGGTGATGCTGTCTTTGCTCAGCTCGGCACCGCAGTTCTGGCACTTCATTTTCTCCAGCTCAATGTCGCCGCTGAGGTCGATTTTCTGCACGATCTCGGTTTTCTGGGCCTCTGCTTTCGCCCGGCGTATGCGGAGGAAGATAAAGACGCCGACGGCGAGGGCGACGATGACGAGGCCGATACCCACGGTGATCCCCCCCATGACGAGTAGATCGGACTGTCCTCCTCCCGGCGTGAAGGCTCCCCAGATGGCGAGAACTCCAAAGAAGATCAGGATACAGGCGACGATCAGGCCGAGGACGATCAGGACGTAGGCGACGGTGTAACCGACGGTTTTTTCTGTGGACATGGTCTGCTCCTTGTCGTACCTTACGTGCTGGCGCGTTTCAGGTTTCAGCCGCCAGTATAGCACCGCGCCAGATCGCTGTCAACCAGCCTGTGATCTTTTCGCGCTCAGAGCGTAGAATGTTGGCACGTACAGGGTGCGCCGCCCCTCCGCCAGCGCCCGGCGGTCGATGGCGCGCAGTCGCTCCAGTTCTTCCGGCGCGATGAGGCCAGCCAGATCGCGCTCCCGCATGGCCCACTCGGCCTCGAACCCGGCGTCAGGCGCAGCGTTGGCGGTGGGTGGGGCTTCCCATTGCCCGGCCATTGTCCCCACCGTCGCCCGCAGCCCCGCCGCCGCGAACAGCTCCCCCAGCCGTCGGCCTGCTTCGGGGTTGGCTCCCTGCCGGCGCAGCGCCTTGGCCTGGAGTTGACCCACATAGACCAGTTCGGGCGGGTGATCGATCCGCCCGCCGTAATCAGGCTCGGCGCAGACCAGCACGCAGCCGCCCGGCCGGGTTACCCGCGCCATCTCTTGCACTCCGAGCGCCGGATCGGCCAGCCACAGCAGCAGGTAGTGGCACACCACGGCGTCGAAGGAGCCGTCGGCGAAGGGCAGGGTGTGCGCGTCTCCTCGTGTGAAGGTGATGCTGCCCCATTGTTGGCGGGCAAAGCTCAGCATCGCCGGGTCGATATCCAACCCCACCACGCAGGTCGGACTTTGCGCCAGCTCTCCGGCGATGACGCCGGTTCCGCAACCGACTTCGAGGATGGCCTTCGCCTGAGCCAGTCTCGCCTGCTCGTAGAGCCACAGCCGTGTTTGCCGCGTCCAGTCGGCCTGGACCGAAAACCAGGCGTGCCATTCCTCGGGCCTCATCGATCCATTAGCTTTTTTCGTTCCGCGTGCTCCCAGATGCTCTCCCAACTGTCTCGCAACAGATTGCCCAGGACGATGTCATATCCCTGAGCCGGGAGCGCATCTCCATCCGGTTCGACGTAGAGGTGCTGGCGCATAGCCTGCTCCGGTGGCAAGTCTGCCTCCGTCTCCACCGGGTTCGCGTGGGAGTAGGGGGCAGCCAGGTCCCACACGAGCGTCAGACCGTGCGCGTGGGCGGCGGCCTGCCCTGCTTCCATGGCTTCCTGTAGCCGCGCCCTTTCTTCCGCCGAAGCGGATCGCAGTGGGCTGCTCAGGGCGACGGCAGGGACGCCCAGCTCGGCCACGTAGCGCACGGTCTCCGCCACGGTGTCGGCATTCTCCGGCGTGACGACGATGTGGACGACGACGTAGATGTCGCCAGCGATCGCGCTGCGCAGCCCAGCGTCTGTCTTCTGCCACGCCCCCTCCTGCCCGACGGCGCGGTCGTGCACCTCTGGCCTGTGCGATGCCAGGGTGATTTGGAGGTGGTCGAGGCCTGCCAGCAATAGATCGTTCAGGTACGCCTGATCCTGGAGACGATGGCCATCGGTCAACAGCCCTGTGACTTGGCCCAGCCCTTCGGCGTGCCGGATCAGCTCGACCAAGTCCTCGCGCAGCGTCGGTTCGCCGCCGGTGAAGCACACGTGCGGCACACCCTCGTCCCACAGCTTGCTCAGGATCTGTTTCCATTCCTCGGTGGTCAGCTCGCGGTCCACCCGCTTGCGCGCCATGGGGTCGAGCGTACCCGAATCGTCCAGGCGGTAGGTCAGGGCGAGATCGACGCGGTAGGGAGCGGTGGTCTCTGCCGAGAAGGGATCGGCCCGCTCCATGTCGAGGTATGTGACCGGGTCGAGATCGACGGTGGTGGCCAGGGTGACAACGCGATCGCGCAGCTGGACATAGTCCTCCAGAGCCTGCTTCTTGCCGACGCGATACCGCCCGGCGATCGTTTTGGCTGCTTCCTCCTCGTCGGTTTCCTGGATGAGCAGGCGGGCGAACTCGGCAGCAGTCTGGTTGAGGTGCAGGATGGTGGCGGCGTTGATCACCAGCAGCCCGTGCCCGTCCGGCTCGATGCGCAGGTGCAGCCGATATTGTGTGTCCGCATCGGGGGGAGTCTGGTAGTGTACGATCTCCTTGGAGAGCGGCTTGTGGGGCGTGAACCAGGATCTCATGGTGTCAAGTAGGGACATTGGCTTCTCCTTGATTGCTTGGTCCGTGACTCCTATCGAATCGTCGTACGACGCCAGTATATCCTAACTTGGCGTGAAGGTCAATCATGGCTGGTTGTCATTTCGTGTTTCTGTGCTATCATACGCCCCGCTGTTTGGTAGGTGACTATGGCCGAAGAACCGGAGATCACGCTCCCAGAGGAAGAACCTCGCCTATGCCCTGCTTGCGGCACGCGAGTGGCCGCCATGGCGACGACTTGCTTGATGTGCGGATCGTCGCTCGATGAAGAACCAGAGGAGAGTGATCTGGAGGAGGTCGAGGGCAAGCGGAAGCTGCCTGCCTGGGCCAGGCCCCTGATCGTGGTGGCGATGTCGGCGGCGATTCTGGCAGCGGGACTGTACGGATTCTATGCGCTGATGGGCGCTCAGCCGGAGAGAACGCCGACAGTCACACCCACATACACGCCTACTGCCACGCTGACTCCATCCTCGACGCCAACGCCACGGCCCACCCTCACACCAACACCTGTTCCACCGCTCGCCTATCAGGTGCAGCCGGGCGACACTCTGAGCAGTATTGCTGCCAGGTACGGTATTACCGTCGAGGATATCCTGGCCTTGAATCCGGGTGTGCAGCCAGAGGCTCTCCCGACCGGATATGTGTTGCGTATTCCATCGGGAACGCTCACGCCCACTGCCACGCCTACGCGCGATCCCAGCTTGCCAGCGCCAACACCGGGCAATTATGTCATTCACATTGTTCAGCAGGGCGACACGCTCGAATCGATTGCCGAGCAGTACGGTGTATCGGTGAGCGCCATCCGTGAGGCCAATCCCGATCAGTTGCCTATTGGCAGCGATAGGATCTTTTCAGGCGAATCGCTAGTCGTTCCGCTAGGGACGCCAGTTCCCACTTTTGCGCCGACCATGGATCCTCGCGCCACACCCATGCCCGTGCCTCTCTATGCGGCCCCTGCCCTCCTCAGCCCACCGGATGGCGCGGTCCTTTCGGGAACCGGTTCGCCTGTCATGTTGCAGTGGGCTTCGGTGAGTGTGCTTGGCGAGAGCGAGTGGTACGAGGTGACGCTTCTCCAGGCCGATGGTGTGGTGTCGCACACGTTCCGTACCCGGGCCACGGCCTGGCGTGTTCCTTTCGACTTTCTCATGGAGGCTGACACCGATGCACCCGAATTCCGTTGGCAGGTGCAGGTTGTGCGCGAGGCGCGAGATCGGGAAGGTGAACTGACCTACGACGAGGCGGGTCTTGTGAGCGAGACTCGCACTTTTGTCTGGATCAGGCCGACGCCCACACCGACGGTTTCCCCAACCCCATCTCCGTGAACGAAACAGCGCCGCTCCTTACCGAGCGGCGCTGTGCCTGGGTGTGCAGCCAGTCTACCAGGGATCGGTCTCTCCCCGCAGGAAGCTATTGATGTCGGCTGCGGCGCACTTGCCGGCCCCCATGGCGCTGATAACGGTCGCTGCGCCGGTGACCACGTCGCCGCCGGCCCACACGCCTGCCTTCGTCGTCCGCCCTGTCTTCTCGTCCGCGACAACAGTGCCCCATTTGGACCGCTCCAGCCCGCCCGCGTCTGCAAAGACGATGGGGTTGGGACTGGTACCCAGGGCCATGATCGCTATGTCTACGTCCATGTCGAACTCGGAGCCTGCGATGGGGATAGGGCGCCGCCGACCGCTGGCATCCGGTTCGCCCAGTTCCATGCGGATGCAGCGCATGCCGCTCACGACGCTCTTCTCGTCGCCATAGATCTCTACCGGATTGGTCAGAAAATCGAAGATGACGCCTTCCTCTTCGGCGTGGTGCACTTCCTCGGCGCGGGCAGGCACCTCGGCCGGCGAGCGGCGGTAGACGATGTGCACCTCCGCCCCATCCATCTCCCGGAGCGCTTGCAGGCGCAGGCTGCACCGCGCGGCGTCCATCGCCACGTTCCCCGCGCCGATGACAGCGACCTTTCTCCCCACCTTGACCGGCGTATCGTACTCAGGGAAGCGGTAGCCTTTCATCAGGTTGACGCGGGTCAGGAATTCGTTGGCCGAGAGGACACCGTTGTAATTGATCCCAGGGATGCGCATGAACGAAGGCAGCCCTGCGCCTGTTCCGAGGAAGACGGCGTCGAAACCTTCCTCGTTCAGCAGTTCGTCGACGGTGTAAAGCCGCCCGATCACAGCGTCGGTGCGCACCTCGATGCCCAAGCACTCGGCGGTGTAATCGATCTCGGCGTGTACCACGCTCTTGGGCAGGCGGAACTCGGGGATGCCGTAGACCAGCACGCCGCCGGGGCTGTGCAGCGACTCGAACATCACCACCTCGTGCCCCTGTCGTCCCAGATCGACTGCACAGGTCAGGCCTGCCGGGCCGGTGCCGACGATGGCGACGCGCTTGTCGGTGGATTCGGGACGCACGAGGGGGCACGTCCGGTGCGCCAGTTCATAGTCTCCAATGTACCGTTCCAGCCGGCCGATAGCAACCGGCTCTCCCTTCTTCCCCAGCACGCACTTGACTTCGCACTGTGTCTCCTGCGGGCAGACCCGGCCACAGATGGCAGGCAGGTTGTTCTTCTCCTTCATCGCTCGGATGGAGCCCTCGATGTCTCCTTCCCGCAGGGCCTTGATGAACTCGGGGATGAGGACGCCCACCGGGCAACCCTCGACGCACTGCGGTTTCTTACATTGCAAGCACCGGTCGGCTTCCTGCTGTGCCAGCTCGGGCGTGAAGCCGAGCGCGACTTCGTCGTAATTCGTTCGCCGAACGGCTGGATCCTGCGTTGGCATTTCCTGGCGGGGGATTTTCATGCGTTCGCGGTTGGTCAATTCAGTCACTGACGGCCTCCAGTCGACATTGATATTCCCACTGCTTCACTGCCTGTTTCTCCTCGTCCAGATAAAACCGCTGCCGCGCCAACATCAGATCCCAGTCCACCTGATGCGCGTCGAACTCGGGGCCGTCGGCGCAGACGAACTTGGCGCCATCGGTCAACTGCACCCGGCAGCCGCCGCACATGCCCGTCCCATCGATCATGATCGTGTTCAGACTGACGATGGTGGGCACGCCGAAAGGCTCCGTCGTGGCGGCGCAGAATTTCATCATGATCGCCGGGCCGATGGCCCACACACGATCGATCTTGCGTTGTTCCAGCAACTCCTTGAGCGGCTCTGTGACCAGCGCCTTGCGCCCGTGGGAGCCGTCGTCGGTGCAGACGATGAGTTCGTCGCTGGCAGCCCGCATCCGATCTTCCCAGAAGAGCAGATCCTTGGTGCGCGCGCCGATGATCGAGATGACGGTGTTGCCCGCTTCTCTCAGCGCCCGGGCGATGGGATAAATGATAGCAATGCTGGTGCCGCCCCCGATACAGATGACGGTGCCATAGCTCTCGATCTCGGTCGGATGCCCCAGCGGCCCGACGAAGGTAGCCAGCTCGTCGCCGGCCCCAAGGGTTCCCAGTTGCATCGTCGTCTTGCCCACCTCCTGGAACATGATGGTGATCGTGCCTGCTTCTCGATCAAAATCGGCGATGGTGAGGGGGATGCGCTCGCCGCGCTCGTCGATGCGCACGATGACGAACTGTCCCGGTTGCGCCTTGCGCGCGATTTCCGGCGCTTCGATCACCATCAACTTGTTGATGTCTCCAAGCACTTCTTTTTCTAAAATCTTGTACACAGGTGTCCTCCTGGTGTTTAACTGTCCCAACGTGCAGCGTGAAACGCAAAACGTAGTATGTGAGGAAGATGCCGCGTCTTGCGCTTTACGTTTTATGCCTCTGTGGAAGTGTACCACTCCGGTTGGCTCACCGCGCCAAAGATACCTCCATATCACGTTTCCGTCAAGTGGCGTTTGTTCCGCCTGCCGGGTGATGACTTTCGTGGTTTGACCGTTGATTGTGGCGATGCTACAATAGGCGAAGTTGGCGCCTGCTACTCTGGAGGCTCGGCGGCGTAGAGATGGTGGATCTTGCAGAGGAGTAAGGAGCAGATGGAGCAACGGACGTATCGAGGGGACGTAGACGTCGAAGGTCTGGGCGATGCGCTGATGACTCGCTTCAACCACGGCGATCTGATGGCGCAGCAGGTGCGCGGGCAGGGTGGGCACCTGATGGTGCAGATCGCCACGCGCCAGTGGGGATGGGGCGCGGCCCGCTCGGCCCTGAGCGTCGGCATCGCGCCGGTTGAAGGTGGCGTGCGCGTGACGGTGGGCGAGCAGCGCTGGCTGGACGCGGCGGCCAGTCTGGCCATCACCGGGCTGGGAGCGTTGGTGAACCCGCTCTCGCTCTTGGGGCGCATCGACGACATCGCCCGCGACGTGGGTAAGCTGACGCTGCCCGACCAAGTGTGGGAGGCGATCGAGCACTATGTCGATAGCGTCGGGGCGAAGCTGGGCATGTCGGAGAAGCAGGTAGTGGTGGCCTGCCCGTACTGCGGGGTGGGGAACCCCATCGGGGTGGGGACGTGCTCCGCCTGCGGCGGGAGCCTAGCCGAAGTGCAGCCGGTGGCCTGTCCCAATTGCGGGTTCATCTCATCCTATGATGCTCGCTTCTGCAGCCGGTGTGGGACAGGGCTAGCGCGCAGTGCTTAGGAAACGTTCCACGATGGGCTTGAGCTCCTCCACGTTCTCATAGTTCTCACATCGCAGCGCCGGATTCCCCGCCAGCATCGCCGAGAGTTGCCGCCCCGTGCCTGGACGGTGGAGGCACAGCACCGGTTTGCCCAGCGCCTCGGCCTGGGCGATCTCGTACCCCACGCCGTGGCTGGGTGTGCTGACCTCGGCGATCACGACGTCGGCCTTCGTCAGCCAGGCCATGTCCCGCCCGAAAATCGCCTCGTCGGGAAGGCTCTCCTCACCGGAGGGCATCAGCCCTTCACTGCCTACGTGCTCGGTGAGCACTTCTCCATATTCCGCGAGCAGCGTGATGATCGCTCGATAGAGCGCCGCGTCTTGTCGTCCCCCGCGGATAGAGCCTGCGAAATAGATCTTCATAGGGCTGTTCCCGTGGAGTATGGTACAACAGTAGGGACGGATACGCAAGCGAACGTTTGCCCCTGCGGGATTGGTGATGTATACTACGATAGGAAGCTGAACGAGCAACCCTGTGGGAGTTTAGTGCGTGTCTACTGCTGGATCGCCCCTTGTCCGTTCCAAGCTCCTCGTGCCCAGCCCTGCTGGCCTCCTGCATCGGCCACGGGTATGCCAGGCTGTCGGGCGAGGACTCAAGTGCAAGCTGACGCTCATCTCTGCGCCGGCCGGCTACGGCAAGACGTCGGCGCTGGTCGATTTCGCTCAGCACAGCCCTGTGCCTGTGTGCTGGTATACTGCCGACGAGCGAGATCGGGATCTGAGGCTGTTTGTCGAGTACCTCGCGGGTGCCATCGAAGAGCAGTTCCCCGGCTTTGAGGAACGTGCCCAGGCCGTGATAGTTCCTCTGGCTGATGACATTTCCCACGATCCGGCCGCCGTTGCCGACGGGTTGGCCAATGAAGTTCTTGGCCTCGACACATCCTTGGTCGTGGTGATCGATAACTATGAGCCCTTGGCCGGGGTTTCTGGCGTGCGGGGGTTCATCCGCCGTTTCCTTGAAATCCTTCCCTCTAATTGTCATCTGATGGTGGGCAGCCGCGTGTTGCCTGATGTTCCCGTCACCCACTTGGTCGCCAAGCGACAGCTCGTAGGCTTGGCGAGCCGCGACTTGTGCTTCACTCCTCAGGAGATCATGGATCTTTTGGAGTTGTCCCAGATCGAGGTGTCCGAGGCAGAGGCCCAGAAGATCGCTGCCAATTCCGAGGGGTGGATCACGGGCATCTTGCTGCTCGTCGATCTGCTGCGTGAGGATGTGGAGGGATTCCTGGCCGGTGCAGGAGGGGCTACTGCCGAGACGTACGGATATCTGGCGGCAGAGGTATTGGATCGGCAACCGCCCGACGTGCAGCATTTCCTGTGCGCGTCGTCTGTGTTGCGTGAGATGTCCATGACGGTGTGCCAGGAGGTGCTTCAGATCAAGGAGCCGGATGGCTTGCTGGCCGAGCTGGAACGGCGCAACCTTTTTATCACCCGCTTTGGGCGGGGGGCCGGGGCGACCTTTCGATACCACCACCTGTTTCGGGATTTCCTGCACCAGCAGTTGCGTCAGCGTGATCCAGCCGGCTGCGTTGGGTTGCACCTGCGCGCGGCGGTGTGGTTCGATGAAGCCAATGATGCAGAGGAGACGGTGTATCACTACCTGGCTGCGGAGGCATATGCAGAAGCGACGTCGCTGATGGAGCGGGTGGCGCGGGAGTGGTTCGTGCGAGGGCGGGTCGAGACATTGTTGGACTGGGTGCAGGCGCTTCCCGACGCAGTCAGGGCCCAGTCGCCACGATTGCTGTTATATGAGAGCAAGGTGCTTACCGACCGCTCTGATTACAGCGGGGCCCGGCGGGCGCTGGCCTACGCCGAAGCCGGCTTCGATGCCAGAGGGGAGTGCGTGGCTGATCTAGCCGAAGTTCACAATCTGCGCGCATTCCTGGAGCTGTCTGAAGGCCGCTATGAGAATGCGATCGCTGAGGCACAGGCGGCACTGGAGATGTTGAGCCAGGACGAGGTGATGGAGCGGGCAAACGCCCAACGCTGCATTGGAAAAGCCTACGTCGGGCTTGGTCGCCCGGGCGAGGGGATTGCCACACTGAAGGAGACGTTGGCGCTGTACCGGCGGATCGGCAGTCCTTACGATGTCGTCAATTCCTTGCAGGACCTCGGAATCGCGCTCATTGATCTTGGGCGTCTCGACGAGGCGGCTGTCTACTTGAATGAGGCGCTGGCAATTGCGCGGCGGCTGGGGGCGTCAGCGCCATTGGCTGTGACGCTGAACAATCTGGGATGTCTTCATTACCTGCGCGGCGAATATCGGGAGGCGCTGGCGCTGTATGAAGAAGGGTTGGCAGCGGCACGTCGCGGAGACGACCTGCAGAACCAAGCCTACATCGCCGTGGGGATGGCCGATCTCTATCGCGATGTGGGAAGTTACGATCGCGCTGAGCCGCTCTACAACGTGGGTTGGCAACTCGCCAAGGAGGCTGAACCTGGTCTCGCCGTCTATGTCTTAATCGCCCAGGCGGACATGCACCGTTGGCAAGGGAACCTAACTCAGTCGCTTGCCTTGCTGCAGGAGGCTCGCCAGTTGGCCGAGGAGAGGGAACTAGGTCTTGAACTGCAGGGTTCGTTGCCCGTGGCCGAGGGGATCGCCTTGGCCGAAAGCGGGCAAGTTGAAGCGGGTCTCCGTATGCTTTCCGCCGGCGCCGACTTTTTGGAACGCAGCCAGGCGAAGCGCGAGTCCGGGCGGGCGCACTTTCTGCTGGCCAAGGCTCACTTGTTGGCAGAGGATAAGCGCGAGGCTGTCGCTGCGCTGCGCCGGGCGATGGCTGTGGCGAAAGGGACCGGTACGTGCCAGTTTGCGGTTGTAGAAGGGCGGCACGCCCCGGCCGTCCTGGATCTGGGAGTTGATGAGGACGTGGCGCTCTGTCGGGACATCTGCGAGAGAGCGGAGGTACTGCGATCCTACGGGCGTCTGCAGTTGCGGCCTGACGCAGAGGGTCAGAAGGGGATAGCGCCCCATTTGAGTATCTATGCCCTGGGCGAGGGGCAGGTCGTTCGCGATGGGTACGCGCTCTCCTCATCCGACTGGCAGGCAGCCATGGCCAAGGAGTTGTTCTTCTACATTCTCCTGCACGGGCCGCTGGAGCGGGATGCAATTGGTGCGGTGTTTTGGCCCGACTTGGCCACGAAGAAGATGATGAACAGCTTTCACACGACGCTGCATCGCGCGCGCCGTGCAGTGGGGAGCGAGGTCCTGATTGTGGAGGACGGGCAGTATCGTCTGGGGGATGTATCCTACTGGTTCGACGTCGAGGAGTTCGAATCGCTGGTCACACGGGCGCGCCTCTTGCCGGCCCTCGATTGGCAAACGGAGGATCTGTGGCGGCGCGCGTTGGCGCTCTACCGGGGAGACTTTTTGCCCGAGGTGGAACGGACCTGGTGCGTACCCCGGCGCGAGGCGCTGCGGGAGATGTACGTCGAGGCCCTGATCGGGATAGGGAGATGTCACGAGCTGCGTCAGGAGTTCGAAGCTGCTGTCGATTGGTACAGGCGGGCGCTGGAGGCGGATGAATTGCGCGAAGACGTGCACCGATCCATCATGCGCTGCTACACCGAGGCAGGGCGACGTTCCCAGGCGCTGGTCCAGTATCAGCGCTGTCAGGAGATACTGAGGAGTGAGTTGGGCCTGGAACCCTCGCTGGAGACGCGGCAGCTCTATGCGCGCATTGCGGAGATGGGGCCGGGTTAAGTTGGTTCGTCTGTCCGTTGCAGAACCGCGATTGGTTCGTAGAGGTTGCCCCAGGCAGCCTCAATTTGTCGTTAAGAGCTTTGTTTAGAGGCCGATGGTATCTTGTGTGCGTGATCTAAACCAAATTCAAGGGCGGAAAAAGGAGCGTGGAAATGACCAGGAACACAAAGTTGATATTGGCGTTGGCAGCCGTGCTGGTGATCGTGGCTCTGACGTTTAGCGCTGTGGGTGCTTGCTGGGCCGTATCGGCTGTAGACCTCCGCCCTGGCGTGATGGAAATCGTCGGCCCGTTGAAGGGCGGCGGCGTTTTCAGTTAGCTGTGATTGGAGCGGCGTAGAAATGCCTACACATCGAATTGACGAATTAGTCTGGGCGGCCCTTACAGACCCCGCCTTCCGCGAGCGGGTGCTCAATGGCGGTCGGCGGGAGATCGCAGACGCCTTCCGTCTGACGGAAGCGGAGCGACGGGCCGTGCTGGCAGTGAAGGCCGACACGCTTGAAGCGTTCGCCGGAGCGCTCTGCCAGCCAGGGCTTGCCGTAGGCTAATCGTTCGAAGCCAGGATAAGTTGCACGGCGAGAGGCTCTTCCTCTCTGCCGTGTTGGTTCCCCCGCAGTGGCCCAGGCGGGCCTGTCGGGTCTTTGAGGTCCCTCGGTGGAGTCGCAAGGGGATGGCTGTGACCGTGCCTGTGGATTCACTCACTAGAGATATATTCTCTTTGGACGAGCCCTGGAAGGGACGCTTCTTGAGGCTTGTGGCTAGTCGTGCATCAACACGGGCCGAGGACGAACTGCAGTTGACGCCTGAAGAGGTGGCGGCTTGGTTTGAGGCGAGTCCGACTCTTTATCGTTGGATAGCCCTGTTGTTGCGAGTGTGGCAAGAGCCGAAGAAACAACCTGTTTGTGAGCTAGAACGCACCCTCGCCAGTGACTACCGTGGGAACAGTCCGCAGCAGAATTTTGCAGTCAAGCCATAGTGACCAGTTCTCGATATAGTAGATATCGAGCAAGGCTGTCTCGTCAAAGCTGAGCAGGCTGCGGCCACTGACCTGCCACAGGCCGGTAAGCCCTGGCCGTACTTCCAGTCGTTGCTTGTGCCATTCCTTGTATTGGGCAACCTCGGATGGCAAGTTTGGACGTGGGCCCACTATGCTCATGTCGCCTCGCAACACATTCCACAGTTGAGGTAGTTCATCCAGGCTGGTGCGTCGCAAGAACCGCCCTACGCGTGTCATGCGTGGGTCCTGGCGGATCTTGAAAGTGATGCCATTGCTCTCGTTCAATTCCAGCAGATTCTCTCGTTCCTCCTCGGCTCCCTGGTACATCGACCGGAACTTGTACATGTTGAACAGCTTGCCGCCCTTGCCGACGCGCACCTGACGAAAGATGCTCGGTCCTGGTGAGTCGAGCCGGATCGCCATGGCGAGCAGCGCGGTCAGGGGAGCTCCTGCGATCAGCCCTATTGCTGCCACGACGATGTCCATCCCGCGCTTAATCATTAGCGCCCCGCGCCCGATACGTGCCTCCCGTACGCCGATCAGCGGTATTCCCCCCAGGTCGTTTACGTCTACCTGACTCAAGCTCATCTGGAACAGGTCAGGCACGATGCGCGCTCCCACCTGTCGTTGGGCGCACTCTTGGACGATACGCAGCGTCTTGCGGTGGGACATCCACGGCAGCGTGATGATGACCTCATCTATTGCCTGCTCCTCGATCAGCCGGGGCAGATTGTCGATCGGGCCTAGAGCTTTGAGACGACCGATGTCAGTCTGCCCCTTTTCGAGATCGTCGTCCACAAATCCGACGATCTGATAGCCGAATTCGGGCCGTGCGACGATGGTGCGCATCACCGTGCGTCCCACTTCACCGGCGCCGACGATCACGGTGCGGGCGATGCCGACGCCGCGAGCACGCAGTTGGCTCAGGGCGATGCTGTACACCAGTCGGGAAATGATCAGCAGGGCGACAGCGATGATACCAGCCTCGATGAGCAGCAAGCGCGAGTACTGAATTGGACGCAGCCCGAAGGAGATAGCCATGAGGGCGACCATCGACTTTGCCGTGGCGTTGACGATCCTGTAGATTTGTTCGAGCAGCGTGCGCCCGCGCCACTGACGATACACCCGGTCTATCATGAAGGCGACTAGCGTAAGGACAGTGAAGAGGAGACTGAAAGGGATGTAAGCTGTTATTGGATGGTAATAGCTGATGTCGCGGAACCACTCCAACTCGTAGCGCACCCAGTAGGCCAACAGCATGCTGGCGTTGACCAGCAGTATGTCGAGGGGGATAAACCACCAAGGGGCGCGCTTATGTGCTGTCAAGTCTTTTCTCCTTCGGTCAGGGTAGTGCGCCGGTACGCTTGCGCTGTTTCTTGTGCTGTGCGCGCCCACGTGAATCGGCCGGCGTGGGCCAGGCCGCGTTTTCGCAGCTCTTGCCGTAGTTGTTCATCCGTTAGTAATTGGTTCAGTCCTGCTGCGATGGCCTCTACGTTGAAGGGATCTACCATGAGCGCCGCGTCGCCGGCTGCCTCTGGGAGCGAGGACACGTTGGAAGTCAGCACCGGCGTCCCACATGCTTGTGCCTCGGTCACCGGCATCCCAAACCCTTCGTATAGCGATGGATAGGCAAAGACAGCAGCGGCATTATACCACAAGGGTAGCTCCTCGTTCGTTATGTAGCCGGGAAAGATCACGTCGCTGCTCAACCCCAATGTCTCCACCCTGGCAAGCAGTTCGTCGTAGAGCCAGCCTTTCCCGCCTACTATGACCAGCTTGACTTGTCCATCACGTATACGTGCAAACGCCTCTGCCAGTCTGGTGTGGTTCTTTCGCGGTTCCAAGGTGCCTACGCACAGCACGAAGTGCTTTGGCAACCCCAGGCGCTGACGGAATGCTGCCACCTCACCGTCCGGCAGTGGCCGGAAGGCCGGATCGACGCCGTGGTAAATGACGTCGATCCGCTCGCGCGGGATGTTCAACAATCGCACGCTCTCGGCGGCGGTATGAGCCGAAACCGCGATCAGCCGTCTCGCGTGTTGCGCCGAAAGCCGCGTCATCACTGTCAAATAGAGCCGCTTGGCGGGCTGGAATAGGTCGGGGAAGCGGATAAAGCTCAGGTCGTGGATCGTGACGACCGCCGGGCATGGGGCAAGCAGGGGTGCAACGAGGAGTGGCCCATGCACGATGTCTGCCCTGATCTGACGCAGCACCCATGGTTGTACCACTTGTTCCCATACGATTCTGACTCCGGCCCGGCTCGTGGGCCAGCGGGATCGACGTTCAGGGAGGGATATGTCTGCGGGGAGTATACCCTCACCTAGTAGGACGGTGTAGCGTAGCCCGTCGTCGATCTGTCCGAGGTTTCGTAGCAGATGGTAGATGTACTGATGTACACCGGCGCTGCGATACCACGCTCGCCCTGATAGAAGATGGGCGTTGATGGCCACGTGAGTGGTATCGCGTGTGGCGGTGCCCATAGCAGGGAGGATTATATCACATTGCGCTGTGTCAGGCCAATCAGCCGGAAGGGTGCTTGACGAGTTCGTCTCTTGCCTGTAGAATGTCCCGCGATGGGGTCAATACCACTCGTCACCCTCACGACTGACTTTGGCACGGCCGATGGTTACGTGGGAACGATGAAGGGCGTCATGCTCGGCATCGCCCCTGCTGCCCGGCTGGTGGACATCTCCCACGAGATCGCGCCGCAGGACATCCGGCAGGCTGCCTACGTGCTGTATACCTCATACGCTTTCTTCCCGCCGCATGCCGTGCATCTGGTCGTGGTCGATCCCGGTGTGGGAAGTGCACGTCGACCTATTGCCCTGCGCACCCTCTCCGGTGCCTTCGTTGGGCCGGATAACGGCGTCTTTACCTACGTGCTGGGCCGCGAGCCGATAGAGGCACTGGTGGAGTTGCTTGATCCACGTTATCGCTTGCCTCAGGCCAGTTACACGTTCCATGGACGTGACATTTTTGCCCCGGCCGCTGCGCACTTGGCAGTCGGGGTTCCTATCGCTGAGCTTGGCCCGCCCGTGTCCGATCCGGTCACTTTTCCGCTTCCCCGCTTGGAGGTTGCGCCTGACACCATCGTCGGCGAGGTGCTGCACGCTGACCGCTTCGGCAACGTGGTCACCAGCGTCGGGAGGCTCCTGTGGAGCCAGAACGAGCTTTCGGTGGATCCTGCCTTTGGGCAGGTGCAGGAACAGGTGCAGTTTGATGCGAACGAGGTGGTGGTCGCGGTGGCCGGACGGGACATCTCCCGCGTCCGGCGTACGTATGCGGAGGTGGAGCCGGGTGAGGTGCTGGCCCTGGTGGGCAGCAGCGGGTACCTGGAGATCGCGGTGCGAGAAGGGAGCGCCGCCCGCAGATTGGGGATACGCCCTGGCGACGAGGTTGAACTGAGGTTGGGGTCATCTCCTGGCAAAGCTATGGAGTAACGAGAATGGCGGAATTCGTGATTGAGGGGGGCATTCCTCTCTCTGGAACTGTGACGCCCAGTGGGAACAAGAACGCAGCGTTCCCGCTGATGGCGGCTTGCCTTTTGACCGACGAACCGGTCATGCTGCACAACTTGCCCGATATTGGCGATGTGGAGACGATGGGCAAGCTGCTGTCCTCTTTGGGTGTCTCTGTAGATCAGATCGACTTGCACAACTGGCGCTTGCAGGCCCGTGAGGTACGTGCGTCCGAGTTGCCTTCACAGCTCTTCGGACACATCCGCGGCTCTGTGACGCTGGCCGGACCGATGCTGGCTCGGACGGGCACGGTGCGCCTGCCCCGGCCGGGCGGCGATATGATCGGGCGGCGGCGGATGGATACTCATTTTCTGGCGCTGAACGCGCTGGGGGCCGAGGTGGACCTCGATGGCGCGTTCTGCCTGCGCGGCGAGCGGCTGCGCGGGGCCGATATTCTCTTGGATCAAGCCAGTGTGACGGCGACCGAGAATGCCATTATGGCCGCTGTACTGGCCGAGGGCACGACGGTGATCCGCAACGCGGCCTGCGAGCCGCACGTGCAGGATCTGTGCCAGATGCTGTGCCAGTTCGGTGCGCAGATCGGGGGTGTCGGTTCCAACACGCTTACCATCCAGGGGGTGGAGCGGCTCGGTGGCGGAGAATACACCATCGGGGCGGATTATATGGAGGTGGGAAGCTACATCGCCCTTGCCGCCGCGACCGGCGGCGAGTTGCTCATCAAAGACGCCGCGCCGGAGCATCTGCGTATGGTCGCTTTGGTGTTCGATCGGTTGGGCGTGCGGTTTGAGGTGCGGGGGAGGGACGTCTTCGTGCCCGCCGATCAATCCCTCAAAGTTGTGCTTGATGCCGATGGGGCGATTCCCGAGATCTCTGACGCACCGTGGCCGGGTTTCCCCGCGGATCTCATAAGCATCTCTGTGACATTGGCTTCGCAGTGCAATGGAACAGTCCTGGTCCACGAAAAGATGTTCGAGAGCCGTCTCTTCTGGGTCGATAGCCTGATCTGGATGGGGGCGCGCATCATCTTGTGCGATCCGCACCGGTGTGTGGTGCAGGGACCATCGCCATTGCACGGCGACGAGGTGTCGAGCCCTGATATCCGCGCGGGCATGGCGCTCCTCATCGCGACCCTCTGTGCCCGGGGGCAGAGCGTCATCCGAAACATTCGCCAGATCGACCGGGGCTACGAGCGGGTGGAGGACAAGCTGCGCACGCTGGGGGCCAGGATCGAGCGGGTTGATGAGTGTTGACCAATGTGGCCTCATAATGTATAATGTAACCACAACGCGATTAAAGGAGATGTAGGGATGGAGAGCGTGGGCATCCGCGAGCTGAAGAATCGGCTTAGTCATTACTTGCACGCGGTCCGACGGGGCGAGAGCGTGATCGTCACGGCGCGAGGCGAGCCCGTGGCCCGCCTGGTGCCGGTTGCGCCTTCAGGGAAGACGGCTCTATCACCTGAGTTGGAGGGGCGAATGTGGGAGTTGGCTGCTGAAGGGTCTTTGGCGTGGGACGGTGGGCAGTTTCGGGTGCCAGAGGCAGTAGCAGTCAACAAAGGCCCAGGGCTGCTCAGTGACTTGGTGGTGGAAGATAGAGAATGATCGTCTACGCTGACACCAGCGCACTGGTCAAGTTGTTCCTCACAGAGGAGGGTTCAGAAGCCACTCGCGATATGCTCTTTCACACCCAGGCGATGGGAACGGGGTTGTTGACGCGAACGGAGCTGGGGGCAGCGTTGGCAAGAGGCGCTCGCCGCGGCTTTTTCTCTGACGAGGAAGCGTTGGAGGCTCGGAAGCGTTTGGAGGCAGCTTGGCCCACTTGGATCCGCATCGCTGTGGATGAGAGCCTGGTTTCTCAAGCTGAAGCGCTGGCATGGGAATATGGCCTGAGAGGATATGACGCTATTCACCTTGCCTCGGCGTTGACGTGGCGCGAGCAGATCGAGCACCCGGTCGTGCTGGCGACCTTTGATCGGGAGTTGTGGGAAGCAGGTCAGCGAGCCGGCCTGGAGGTTTGGCCGGAAGAGTGATAGCAGATGAGCGCCAAGGGGTCGGACCGAGTGGGCTGAGGATTGTTGAAAGCGACTATGGAGCGCAGGTGGCCTGCGAGTAAACGATCGTCTTGCCGTCAGGCGACCAGGCTGGGGCAGCTATCACGTGACCGGTATCCATCGGAACCTCAAGTAAACTATGTGTCTCTCCTGTTGCCATTGTAACAACCCCGATCTGTTCTGCGCAGCACGCGTATCTCGCGTAGTACAGGAGTTGGTCTCCATCGGGCGACCAGGACACGGACGCGTATCCTCCCAGTGCTGTCCAGGCAGGCATCGTAGTAGCCTCTCTTTGGCTCAGTGGTACAATCACTATACCCATGCCTTCGAATTCGTGCATGATGGGCGGGCTCCACTCCGGTGGGGGCACGAAACCCCACTTGTGTGCCGGAGTCACGATGGCTAGTTTTTCCTTGTTTGGCGACCATGCCACGGAATGAAACGATGCGCAAGGGCGATCGGGATGCTCAGAGCGGTCTTCGCAGTCCCGGGCCAGTATTTCTGTGGGAGTGGTCGGCTCTCCGGTGACTGTCGCAGTGTATATCGTCGATAGACCGGACGCCCGGAGCGAGGCTGATACGAAGGCGATATGATTACTGTCGGACAGCCAGTAGGGTGAGATCTCTGCGACATCTCGCTGAGTCAATCGCCTCATGTCGGCTCCGTTGGCGTTCATAGTGTGGATTTGCTCTGTATCTGCCCAGCTACCGACGAAGGCAAAGCGCTTGCCATCAGGTGACCATCTCAAGTCAGAGCACTGTCCCTCTAGCGTCGCGATGGAGCTTACTGTTCCGCTACTCAAGTCTAGCACCTGGATTGTAGTGCCATTGCGGACAAATGCTACTTTTTCTCCGTCGGGAGAGAACGTGGGCCAGGTATCGTGAACTTCTCCCTCCGTCAACTTGTCGCTTGTGCCCGTAGCTATGTCATAGGTGTATATGTGCCACCATTGTGTTTCATCGTTGCTGCACCTTGAAGGCGGTGTCCAAGGTGAGGAGGTCTGCATCGTAGTTGGTGTGGGAAGTGCGTGCGCGCAGCTACACAGGGATATCATCAGGCTGATCCCGAACAGCCCTGGGAGTTTGATTCTCAACCCTTCTCCTTTACGGCACGATGTAGGTGTTCACCACATTCCCTGCCGCATCGCGCAGCGTGATCAGCTCCCCGCTGTTCCAGGCCGGGGCCGTGCGACCCCAGTAAAGGTCCGTGGGCGTGGACATGCCCGCCGCCGAATGCACACGCACCTCCGCCTCATCGAAGAGGATGAGCGACGGGAACGCGAAGGTGTTCCCCTCCGCATCCGACAGCGTCCATGCCTCCAGGTTGGCCAGCCCTCCCCGATTGCGCACGATCGCGACCTCGGCCGGCAGGTTGCCGGATCCCAGCACCACGCCGATCTCGACTACGGGCGGACCGGAGGGAGTGAGGGTGGGGAGAAGGCCCAACGCAGGCTCTGTCGTGGAGGATGTATCGGGAACAGGTGTGTCGGTCGGTACTTCGGTGGGAGCGGCGGGCGTGGGCGTGACAAAGTGACCGGGGATGACGAGTTGCTGTCCGATGTTGAGTACGTCGGGGTTGGGGAGGCCGTTGGCTGACACGATTTCCTCTACTGTGATGCCGTATCTCTGGGCGATGGCGCTCAGGGTGTCCCCTTCTTGGACGGTGTAGGCCAACGGTATCGGTGTTGGAGTAGGCGTCGGTGGTAGGGTCAGCGTAGGGGTTGCTTCTGCTGCAGATGGAGGTGTGGGCGACGTCGCTGTGGAGGCGGGGGAGGCAGGCTCTGCGGTATGGCCCCACACCAGCAGGATGGTCAGTACGACCGCTGCCAGGATGATGACTACGATGAGAAGACCCCAGGCGCGCGAGCGCATGTCTGTGGATGACCTCCTTGCTTGCGTGAGCATTGTTATTCTATCACACGTGTACCAATTTACCAGTTTCCCAATCTTTCGCTCTCATGATACACTTTGACCGAGGGGGTGCGTATGCCGACGACACTTTTGGTGAAGCATGCCGACCTGCTGGTGACGATGGACGATGACCAGCGAAGCGTCTTTGATGGCGGCCTGTTCGTGCGCGATAACGTCATCGAGCAGGTCGGCCCGACTGCGGAACTGCCGGCTGATGCCGACCGCGCCATTGACGCGCGGGGGATGATCGTCCTGCCCGGCTTGATCAACTGCCACCACCATCTCTACCAGACATTGACGCGCGCGCTGCCGGCGGCGCAGGACGCCACACTGTTCGACTGGCTCAAGGCGCTCTATCCTATCTGGGCCGGGCTGACACCCGAGGCGATTTACACTAGCGCGCTGGTGGGGTTGGCCGAGCTGATGCTCTCCGGTTGCACCACGGCATCTGACCATCTCTACATCTACCCCAACGGCTGCCGCATCGACGATGAGATCCGCGCCGCGCAAGAGATCGGCGTGCGCTTCCAACCATGCCGTGGCTCGATGAGTCTGGGGGAGAGCAAGGGTGGGCTTCCGCCGGATCGCGTGGTCGAGGACGAGGCGTTCATCCTCAAGGACACGCAGCGCGCCATTGAGACCTATCACGACCCCGACCCCTACGCGATGGTGCGCATTGCCGTCGCGCCGTGCTCGCCCTTCTCCGTCACGCCCGACCTGATGCGCGAGGCGGCGGCGTTGGCGCGCTCCTGCGGCGTGCAGCTCCACACTCACCTGGCGGAGACGTTGGACGAGGAATCGTTCTGCCTGCGCAAGTTCGGCAAGCGGCCGGTGGCCTACGCCGAGGAGCTGGGCTGGCTGGGTGACGACGTGTGGCACGTCCACTGCGTGCATTTGAATGACGAGGAAGTTGAGCTTTTTGCTCAGACGGGCACAGGCGTCTGCCACTGCCCCAGCTCCAACATGCGGTTGGCCTCCGGGATCGCGCCGGTGCGGGCTTATCTGAATCACGGCGTGCGTACCGGCATCGGCGTCGATGGCTCCGCCAGCAACGATTCCTCCCATCTGCTGGCCGAGGCGCGCCAGGCATTGTTCATACAACGTGTGTCAGGCGATCCGGCAGGCTTGAGCGCCCGCGAGGCGTTGTGGATGGCGACACGGGGTGGGGCGGCGGTGTTGGGCCGGGATGACATCGGCCAACTCGCGCCAGGCAAGGCCGCTGACTTTATCGGGCTGCGCCTCGACCGGCTGGACTATGCCGGGGCGCTGCACGACCCGCTGGCGGCGCTGGTCTTTTGCGCGCCGCAGCGCGTGGACCTCTCCGTGATCAATGGCAGGGTCGTCGTCGAGGATGGGCAACTCTTGACGATCGATCTGGGACCGGTGATCGAGCGGCACAATCGGATCAGCCGGGAGTTGGTGGGTGGGGCAGGTTGACGCTCCTGGCTTGATGTGTTAAGATAGCACAGGAAAGTAGCTCAAGTTGTGCTATACAGGAGGTATCGGATGTGGACGGTGCAGAGTACTGACTTACGGCGGCAGGTGCGGGCCATCCTAGACCGCGTTCGGTTGGAGGGGGAGCCGGTGATCGTCCGCAGTTATGAGACGCCCCAGGCGGTCATCATTCCCTATGAAGACTTTGAGGCGTATATGGAATGGCGAGCGAGCGCCCGGAAACGCGCGACCTGGCTGGCTGAACTGCGGCGTATCGCGGAGGATGTGAGCGCCCGTGCTGCTCTCTCGGATGCAGAAGCAACGGATGTGATTGATGAGGCGATCCGCGCAGCGCGGGAGGGCTGATGCGCGTCGTCATGGATACAAACCTCCTGGTCAGCTATTTGATCGCCCATCGGTCTCCGATGGCTGAGATCATGGACGTCCATCTGGCGCGCGGTGATTTTGTTTTGTTGACCGCGCCTGTATTGCTGGAGGAGCTCGACCGGGTGCTGCGATATCCCCGGCTGCATCGCTACTACGACACCGAGACGCGGATGCGTTTCGTGGCTCTCGTCGCCGCGCTCGGCGAGATCGTGGGCCTTCCTGATGAAGCACCGCCGCGTATCTGCCGCGACCCTGCTGACGACTGGGTGATCGCCTGCGCGTATGCCGGGAACGCCGACGTGATCGTCAGCGGAGATCGCGATCTGCTGGATCTGGGACAGGTGGGGCGTGTCCCTATTCTCTCCGCCCGTCAGTTTCTGGAAAGGGTTCAGGATGATAGTGACTGTTCGACGAATGGTAAAACAGGCATCGGTGGGGCGCTGCACCACAGAATACCACCCTAGGAGCGCCAAAGTGGGAGAAGATGTATCAAGAAGGTCGGCTTTCATAGCTCCAGTGGGGAATTTAGAATGCGTTCCCAAATTTCGAACAGTCACGGATGATACGAGGGGAGGAGCATGATGGGTTACTTCAAGTGTACCAGTATGAGCAGCAAGGATTACCCCCAAGAATGGAATGCTGTGGTCGGGCAGATTC
>DAOUDX010000158.1:0-8181 GCA_034430835.1 Anaerolineae bacterium | reverse complement strand
GACAACATTCGTGAAGTTTTCATGTGGCTGTGTCAGGATGTCGTTGCACTTCGGAGCAAATGGAGTTTCTACCTAGAACTGTTCGGCGGCCAGGAGAATACAGAGCTACTCTCAGAACTTGCCCGCGCTTCGTTTCAAATCGTCGAAGAGTCGCTTCGCGGCGATATGACGAAGGCAATCTCCCGATAGAGCGACCCGCCGCAATCTAAGGGAAAGGACAATCTGTCGCTTACTACTCTCGTTCAACGACTGGGTGAACCCGACGATACAACTGAGATGCTCAAGGATTTTCTGGAAGCTTGTAAGCCGGTTCGGCGGTATCGAAACAAGCGTGTAGGCCACAACGACTTAAACACGACGATCAAGCCTCACGATAATCCTTTGCCGGGAATTGGGCGCAAGCACATTGACCGAATAGTTCAGCTTGCAGAACAGATACTCAATTTGGTTTATCAACGCTTCGTTGATGTTGAGTTGTTTTTTAAGCCTGCTTACATTGGCGGCGCAGATGCGCTGATATTCTGGCTGAAAGTGGCGAAGGAACACGAGGCCACGAAAAGAAATGCACTATTGGGCAACGCGGCCTAACACGCGCTGCAGGCGACGCCGCTTCGCGGCCTTGTATCGCGGCACAATTTGGCTATGTAAGGCACTTTGAATTGATGGGCTCGCCGGGCAAGTCGCGGCGCGCCTGAGCTTTTCCGTTAGGCCGCCCGGCAACATGTTCTTACCAGATTGCAGGTTGGAGGAGATATGCCAAAGCATAGAGAATATGTCGGAAGTCATACCAGATTGATCGAGGAATTGATCGTAGACGGATACGTTGTCAAGCCAGAAGACTTGCAGCGTCTGGATTCAACAATCAAGACTTGCGATCTATTTGGAAATGAGGACTCCAATGCCACAAACTGCCCAATCAAGTATCATGCCTTCATAGAGGATGGTAGCATCAGGCAGTTTCAAAGCATGGATGACTTGATCAATTACCCCAATACCTCGCCTGAGGTAGTCGAGGGCCTTCGAGTAGAACGCAGCGCCAATGACGACCGGAAACTTGAAGTTGAACTGAGCACTTTCGGTGAGATTATCATCGACGTGTGCGGCCCGCCAAACGTGGTTGAGGCAACAGTCCATGCGCTCAGTCGGCAACTGCGCGCTCTAGATCAGAAATACTCTTGGCTTGTCAACCATTTCGTACTGGGAGACCGTCCAAGGAGGCTAGCTATTCTCCTTCTTGTGCAAGCCATGCTAATGCTTGTGTTCTCAATAGCATATTACGTTTACGGGTTGCAGGTCGGCGTGGATGTCGACCCCAACGTTCTCCCTGCTGGCACAGTCTACTATCAAAGGGTAGAGGCTGCCATCCAGTCGGACGATCTGGGCGAGAAGTTGGATGTACTGCTGATGGGGAATCTTCGTGGGTTCATGAACGTCTCGGATTTCTTTCGGATTATGCGGGCCATAATAGTGGCCTGCCTTCTGGCTATTCTCATTCTAGGCGCTGCGATATGGATCTCAAGACACCTCAAACGCTATTATCCGCTGTCGTTCTTCGCCACCGGGCATCAACAAGAGGTGCTCACACGCATTGAGAAAAAACGAGATCTTTGGGTTACGGGAATCATCATTGGTTTTATCGTGAACATCACTGCTGGAATCCTGATTGCTATCCTAGGTGGGTGAAAGCGGCCTAACCCCCACTGGAGGCGACAGCGCCTTCGGCGCTGAGTAGCGGCGGCGATTTCGTTTGCGGAAGTGGTTGGTGAGCGAAGGTGCTAGTGCAAACCCGGCGCTGCGCTTCAGCTTTTCCGTTCGGCGGTGCTCGCTCCCCCAAAAAGCGGGGGAGGCTCGCCCCGCCGAACGGCGCGGCGGACCGCTTGTTCGGCTGGCAAGCGAGCTATCAACAGGAAATGTCACCGACTCGGTGGTGTCGCACAATCCAGCGGGCGAGCCACTCCTGGCCAGACCCGCTCGCCCCGCCGACGGAGACCGCTCAAATACTGATGGCCGGAGGTAGAGAGTGAATGAGCCAGAGATCGTGAATCGCCTCGTCGTCCCGCCTGAAGAGGCGGAGAGGCTTGTAGCCCAGGCCGGCAAGGTCTATCTGCGGGAGTGCCCGTGCCGCTCGCAGGTGCAGGTGTGCCCGCGTGAAAAGTGGGAGGTGTGCATGCTGTTCGAGCACGCCTCCGAAAAAGATCGCCAGCAGGCCAGGGCGATCGCGGCAGATGAGGCATTGCGCATCATCAGGATGGCCACCGCGCGTGGGGACATCCACCAAGTCTTTTACTTCCAGGATGGCGCGCGCCCGTTCGAACTCTGTAATTGCTGTACTTGCTGCTGTTTTCCGCTGCGCGAGGCAAAGGAAAAAGGCGATTATGCAGAGCAATTGCGCTGCGGGTACGTCGCCATCACCGACGCGGCGCTGTGTACCGGCTGCGGGTCGTGTCTGGAAAACTGCTTCTTCGAGGCCCGGCAACTGGAAGACGGCGCGCTGTATCTGATCGACGAACGCTGTTTCGGCTGCGGGCGCTGCATCGCCGCTTGCCCCGAGGACGCGATCCGGATCGAGTTCCAGGCCGGGCGCGGTGTGCCGATCCCCAGCGTGTGATCAAGAAGTAGCCGCTCACCCTCCCGCAGCGGGTTTGGATGTGTCTTACGCGAAAGCGGCCTCAACTAGTCATTCAGTCGTGCAAACACGATCAAGGATGACCGCAGGGGGTTAGCAGTCAAGGATCACCCGCCGCCAGGCATCATCCCCCGCTTCCGTCACATGGGGAACCGATACACACGCCAGCGCTTATAGATCTTGGCCCCCATGTGCTCCCCGATGAGGGGCGTCTGCGGATTGTCCTCCGAGGTAATGGATAGATCGATCCACTTGTACCCTTTGGCCCTGGCGCGCTTGGCCATCTCGTCAAAGAGCAACGCGGCGACGCCCGTCTGCCAGTACTCAGGGTGCACCAGGACACTCTTGACCGTCAGGCTCTCCGTCTTCCGGCGCATGAGCCACAACAACTGGACATAGTTCCAGGGATAGCGCAACCCATTGACATGCATGAACACCTCGTTCAGGTTGGCGATGCCGGGCAGCCAGCCCACTGTCTCCCCATCTACATCGGCAAACAGGATCAACTCCATGTCGGCGATATCCCGAAAGGGAGCCGCCAGGGCCTCCACTGATTCCCGATGCCAGGCGACGAAATCCGGCAGATGGGCCAGCGCGACATTCAACAACCGGTGAATCCTGTCGATCTCGTCGTCCCAATGAGCCAGGTCCGGCTCGCGAATGACAAAACGGCCCTGGCGGCGGATCCTATCGGCCAGGCGAGACAGCCGCTGCAATTGCGGCGTGTCTTTGTCGATGTCGATGGCCAGGGCAATGTTGTCCCCACGCGTGAGCTGAAAGCCAAACCGCTCCATGAAACCCTGATAGTAAGGCGGCGTGTGCCCGCACAGCAGGGCCGGCGGACGGTCGCGTCCCTCGATGAGCACGCCATAGCCGTCCTCGTAATCCAGGTTGAACGGACCAAAGAGAGTATTCAGGCCGCGCGACTCGGCCCACGCGATGACGCGGCGGACCAAGGCCTCGAACACCTCGTAATCCTCAATGTACTCGAAGAAGCCGAACACGCACTCTCGCAGGCCGCTCAGCGCGTTCGTCGGCCCGTCCTCCGCCGCGCAGATCGTGCCCACCGGCTTGCCATCCCGCCAGGCGACGAAAAACTCGGCCTCGCCGCCACGCTTGAAAAAGACCCCGCGCTCAGGGTCGATGACCTTGGCTCGCTCGGGGAGCAAGGGAGGCACCCACAGCGGGTCGTTTTTGTAGATGCGCCAGGGGAAAGTGAGCAAGACACGCCGCTCTCTGGCCGTGCGTACAGGCCGGATTTCAATACCCGTCATACGTCACCTCCGTCTCGTCGCTCGCGCCTGGCTTCCAGCTCCCGGACGATCTCGGCGTGCCGCTCCCGGCTTAGCGGGTACCGGATGGCGAAGAAGATGCCCCCACACAGCAAGACGGCGGGGACCGGTCCCATGACTATACGCAGCCCCCACAGAACACTGGGGGCCTGATCGGCAACGTTGGGCTGATACCCGGTGAACTGGAGCACGAGAGGCACCATCAAGACGGCGAGCGACAACGCAACCTTGTGCACCAACGTGGCCAGGCTGTAGAACATGCCCTCGTGCCGCTCCCCCGTCTGCCACTCGTCCCATTCGATGGCGTCAGGAATGATGGCCCAGGGGAGCACGTGGGCCGCCGCAACGCCGATCCCGGCCAGAAAGCACAGGACCAGAATGATGGATAGGGGCGTCGCAGCGGTCACGGCCACCAGCACGATCTGCATCACGGCCCAGAAGGCCACGCCCGCGACGTAAGCCCAGCGCTTGCCCCAGCGCCGGGCCACCCACTGCCACACCGGCAGCGCCAGGATGGCAGTGACGAAGATGACGGCCATGATCAGGTCGCTTTCGGACTCGCGACGCAGCCAATACTTCAGGTAATAGAGCAGCACCAACTGCACCAAGTCCATGCAGATCCAGGTGAGCAAGAAGATGCCCATGCTGGCCACGAAGGGACGGTTCTGCCACGCGGCCTTCAGCGACTCGAGCAAGCCGGGCTGCTCCAATTCCATGTACACTTTGCGTTCCCGCGTGCCGAAAAAGACGAACAGCAGCGGCAGGGCCGAGGCCACGGCAAAGACCAATCCCATCGTCATCACCCTGGACGCACTCTGCGGCTCGAACGTACCGATGATGGCCAGGGGCACGGTGAAGGCGATCAAGCTGCCCAGAATAGAGAAGAACATGCGGTAGGTGGTCAGCGAGGTGCGCTCGTCATAGTCGGAGGTCAGCTCGGGGGTGAGGGCAAAGTAGGGCATGTAGACAAAGGTGGCCGCAATCTCAAAAAGGACGTACGCGGCGGCATAGTAGACCACCAGGGCGACGGCGCCCTCCCACGGCGGGCGCCACCACAGCAAGGCAAAGCCCAGGGCGAAAGGCAACGCCCCAAAGAGCAGGAACGGCCGCCGTCGCCCCCAGCGCGTCCGCGTGCGGTCGGAGATGTGGCCGACGAGCGGATCGTTGATCCAGTCCCAGCTTCGCCCAACGATAAGCGGGATGCCGGCCAGGCCGACGGGAACCCCCACCACGTCGGTCAGAAAGATGAGGAGATACGTACCGACGATGGTCGAGGTCAGGCTGAAACCGGTGTCTCCGACACCGTAAAAGAACTTGGTCCACCGCGACAGCTTGTTCGCCAACTGTGTCCTCCTTGATCACCACTCTGCGCCCGCCCAGGCCCGCTCACTCAACCAACTTGTGCTTCAGCGCCAGGCTCACTGCCTCGGTGCGGCTGGCAGCGCCCAGCTTGGAAAGCACGTTGCTGACGTGGAACTTGATCGTCGAACGGCTCACCACCATGCGCTCGGCGATCTCCGGGTTGCTCAGCCCCTCGACCATCAGCGCCAGCACCTCCCGCTCCCGCTCCGTCAGGTCGTAGCCCGGCGCCTGCGGCTCGCACGCCGACTGGATCAGCGCCCGGGCCGCCTCGGGGGCCAGCGTGGGCCGCCCGGCGTAGGCCGCGCGGATGGCATCGGCCAGTTCGTCCGCCGAGACGTTCTTCAGCAAGTAGCCGATGGCCCCCGCCTGCAGCACCCCCTCCACCAGATCCCTCTCCTTGAAGCTGGTCAGGGCAATCACCTGGACGTGCGGGTGCCTGTCCCGAATGGCCTTGGTGGCTGCTGCCCCATCCATGCCCGGCATCACCAGGTCCATCAACACCACGTCCGGCCTAGCCTCTGCGCACACCCGCACCGCCTCCTCGCCGGTGCCGGCCTCGGCAACCAGCTCGAGGTCGTCAAAGGCCGCTAGGAAGGCTACCAGCCCGCTGCGCACGACGGCGTGGTCGTCAACGAGCATGACGCGAATGGGAGCTGATTCGGTCATATAGATTTCCTCCTCACATCACACAGACGAAGAGCGAGGGACCAAAGACGAAATGACTCGTCCTTCGTTGTCGGTCCCCCGTCGTTCGCTGACCGCGCCGGCGACGAATTGCCCAATGACCCCACTAACTCGCCGCTTCCTGTTCAACAGTCAACGCTGCTACACTCTCTCGATACGTCCGTCCAAACACAGCAGCATTCACCAAGAGCACGTAGAAGCAAAGGGAAACTTGAACAGCGCTTTGATCGAAGTGGTTGTCAATTCCTCAGGCATCTTGGACCTCCTTCCAGGGCCATTTGAGCTGGCGCCAGGCACCGGCACTAGCGGCCGGATAGCCGCCAAACGTATACCAGATCACATCCAGGCTCGGACAGGCGACGCACGCGTAAACGGTGCCATAGTCCTCACCGCACACCTCCACCCCTGGGTCGGCCAGGATGCGCATCAAATCTTGAGGTGCATCGATGGCATCGTCACGTTCCCACAATTCGCCAAGCAGCTCCTCCATGCGATCAAACCGGTGCTGCGAACTCTCAGGTCGCTCGCCGGGCACGGCACAACAATGGTTCGTCCCGACGATCCAATCCTCAAATAGCTCACGCCTGCGATATTCAGCACAGGCACACTCGAACACCGCGGACTCGTCGGCCTTCCCGTCAACGGCGAACAGCATCATGCCCCCATCCCGATTCGCTTGGCGCAGCAACGTCTCCACGTCGTCGATGGTGCGACACGTTTCCAGCGCCTCGGCCAGCCACACGAAGCATGACCAGTGTGGCTTCCCCAGCGCAGGCGCATCCGCTGCCGGGAGCCAGTTGTAGTGCAACCATAGTCGATCTGCGTTGAATCCCGTGCCGGTGAACAATTCCCCTTCCAGGCCAAAGCTCATCGTCGGGACGCGGCCCTCGACCTCGCGGACGGTCACGTATCCCCACATATCGGTCGCCCAGAGATCGTTGTTACGCGCCACCCAGGCTTTGCCACCGATGGAGCACACCAGTGCGCTGCAGCCGGTTTGCATGCACTCCTCGACGAAACACCACTCGGCCAGCCGCTGTAGTGGCATGCCCGCCCCTGCGGCCAACCCCTCGAATTCCTCCTGAAAGCGCCGGGGCAGGCTGCGTAGCCAGGGCAATGCTCCTGCCCGGAGCTTTTCTGCGTCTATGTGGCCGTGTCTGGCCGGGCCGGTCTGGATGTATCGATCGATGTTCCGCGCCAGCCGGCTGCCCAGCACCTGTCCCAGTGCCAAGCCAATGTCTCTGGGGCTGCCCTTGACGTGACACGTGCGCTCCGCGATGTCATTCATCCGCAAGTGGGGCCGTCAATTCTGGCGCGAGGGGCTCTTCCACACAACGGCGACCTCTGTGCCGCGTCCGATCCCGCTCTCGATCGTGAGCGCGGCGTCGATGGCCTCGGCCCGCTCATGCATGATGCCCACGCCCAGATGATCCGGCGGAATGGAATCTACATCGAAGCCGCGGCCATCGTCGGCGACGTGTAGCTCCACCTGTGTCGGCTCACAGCGAAGGCACACCGTCGCCAGAGTCGCCCCCGAATGCTTGGCCACGTTGTTCAGCGCCTCCTGGGCGATGCGATAGAATGCCACCTTCACCTCCGGCGACATACCTCTACAATTCCCCTCGATCCGTACATCGACCGGTCGAGCCCTCCATCGTCAGTGCCGATCCACAACGTCCCCTCGCTATCCTCGTAGATCGAGACGACCCACGCCCCACCCAAGCTCTGCGGATCGTCGGGGTCGTGCTGGTAGCGCATGAACTTGCCAGCCGTGCGCTCAAGCCGATTGAGGCCATTCCGCGTCCCGATTCACAGGTCGCCGTTCCGATCCTCGTAGATCGTCGAGATGAAATTGTCAGAAAGCGTCGCATCGTCGGCGGGGTCATGCTTGTAGACCGTGAACTGGTAGCCGTCGTACTTGTTGAGGCCGTCCTCGGTGCCGAACCACATAAAGCCGCGCCAGTCCTGCGCGATCGCCAGCACAACATTCTGCGACAACCCGTCCTCGACCGTCATCCGGTCAAACCGGATGGTGCTGGCCTGATCCAGCGACTGGGGAGCAAACACGTCCGCTGGCGGAACGCCGGTGTCTGTTCAAAATTTGGGAACGTGTTCTGTATTCCCCACTGGGGCTGCAAAAAGACATACTTTTGGTGCAACTCGCCCCACTTCGATGCTATGTATGGCGCTATTTAGGGCTGACGCCCCACCAACAAC
>DAOUDX010000157.1:0-5033 GCA_034430835.1 Anaerolineae bacterium | reverse complement strand
CGGCGTTGAACTGGAAGCGAGCCTTGTCCGGTGGCAACACTGGGTGAACCTGTTGTGGGAACCGCCGTGTACGGACCCGTACGCACGGTGGTGTGGGAGGACGGGGGCCGCGAGGCCCCCTCCTACCCGATTTCGTGCACAGTTGAAGGAGATTTTCTGATGAAACCGACACTCGTCATCGACGCAGACGACACGCTGTGGGAGGCCGAGATCTATTACGAGCAGTGCATCGCCGATTTCGGCGAACTGATGGCAACGATGGGCTTCGACCGGGAGGAGGCGGAGCGCACCGTGGACGAGATTGAACGGGAGCGCGTGCCGCTGGTGGGATATGGCCCGAAAGAGTTCTCCCGCAACTTGGGTTTAGCCTACGAGCGGCTGTGCGAGCGATACGGCCGATCTGTGGATGCCGATGTGTCGAACATCGTGTGGGAGATGGGACAGGTGGTGCTGAAACCGCCCATGGTGCTCCTCAAAGGTGTGGCCGAGACGCTGCCGTGGCTCAGCGAGCGTTTCCGCCTGATCCTGCTGACCAAGGGGGATCAGGAGGTGCAGGAGGACAAGCTGGAGCGGTCGGGCCTGGCGCATCACTTTGAAGGGGTGCACGTCGTGCAGGAAAAGGACGCGGAGGTGCTGCGGGAGCTGATGGCCGACTATGGTCTGCAGCCGGAACTGATGTGGATGGTGGGCAACAGCCCACGGTCCGACATCAATCCCGCGCTGGAGGTTGGGATCGGCGCCATCCACATTCCGCACACGAACACTTGGTCGTTCGAGCAGCAGGAGGTCACAAACCCTGAGCAGGTGGTCGTTCTCGATGGCTTTGGGGAGTTGGTCACGCTGTTCTTCGATTGTGATGTGGAAGGAGGAGATCAAGATGTACAGCATAGAAATCGTGTTGAGAGTAGCTAGAGAGCGCCAGCGAGAATTGCTGGAGGAAGCGGGTCGCGTTCGGGTGCTCCGGGAGGCCAGACCCGTGAGGTACGCGCTGGTGGATCGCCTGCTGGTAGGGGCCGGTGACATGCTGGTTCACGCTGGTGAGAAGCTGCAGGCACTGGCGGTGGTTCACAGCAGCTACGTGGAGTGAGGGATTGCATACGTGCAACTTGCAGACTTGTCCCCTTGCTGTCACACCGGCTCGTCGTCAGGTCATGGTTTCATGCAATCCTGTCGTTTGAGGTAACCAATTGGAGGCTCTGCAATGCAGACGTCGAGAGATCACTTTGACTTCAAGAGCATCGTTTCGGAAAGGCGCTTGGTCGGTCTGTGGCGCATGCTATCGAGTTACCGGCTTGCCTACGTGGGCGCCATGATCGGTGTGGCGCTGAGTGCTGCGCTGAAGGCGGGCAACTATCTGCTGCTGCGCACGTTTGTGGATGACGTTCTGGCCAACGAGAGGTTCAACGCCCTGCCGCTGATCGGGTTGGGGTTCGTGGGCCTGGCTCTGCTTCAGGGCTTGTTCACCTTCGCCAGCGGCCGGTGGGCTGCACGCACGGCGGAGAGCGTTGCCCGGCGGCTGCGCAACTATCTGTTCGATCACATCCAGCGGCTGTCGTTCACCTATCACGATCACATGCAGACCGGCGAGCTGATCCAGCGCGCCACTTCCGACGTGGACGCGGTGCGGCGGTTCTACGCCGACCAGGCCATCGGCATGGGGAACATCGTGCTGATGTTCGCGATTAACTTTTTGGCGCTGCTGAACCTGCACACGACGCTGGCGCTGGTCTCGGTCGTGGTGGCGATACCCATCCTGATCGTGTCGGTCTTTTTCTTCCGAGGCGTCTCGAAAGCGTACGATGCCTTTCAGGATCAGGAGGCCAAGCTTTCGACCGTGCTGCAGGAGAACTTGACCGGCGTGCGTGTGGTCAAGGCGTTCGCCCGGCAGGCCTTTGAGATCGACAAGTTCGACCGGGAGAACCGCGAGCAGTATTGTCTGGGTCGGCGGCTGCTGCTGTGGCACGCCATCTTTTGGCCCGGCACCGACATCCTGTGCGGCATGCAGATGTTGGCCGGATTTGTCGTCGGATCGCTGATGGCCATTGATGGGCAGATCACGGTGGGGACCTACATGGCGTATGCCGGTCTCGTGATCTGGGTGATCTGGCCGCTGCGGAATCTGGGCCGCATCATCGTGGACGTGTCCACTGGCTTGGTCTCTTACGGGCGTGTGTTCGAGGTGATCCGCGAGGATCGTGAGCCCATGGACGAGGGAGCGTACCGGCCGGCGGGCAACGTGTGGGGCGAGGTCGTCTTTGAGGACGTCTGCTTCCGGTACAACGGTGAGGACGGCGCGGTGCTGCATGATGTCAGCTTCCGCGTCGAGCCGGGGCAGGCGGTGGCGCTGCTGGGCTCGACCGGATCGGGCAAAACGTCCTTGGTCAACCTGCTCCCGCGCTTCTACGAGTACACCGGGGGCAATCTGAAGCTCGACAGCGTGGAGCTCAAGGAGTACCCGCGCAGTATCCTGCGCAGTCAGATCGGCATCGTGGAGCAGGAGCCGTTCTTGTTCTCCTGCACCGTGCGCGAGAACATCACCTACGGGGTGGGGCGCGACGTCTCCGACGAGGAGGTCGTAGCTGCTGCAAAGGCAGCCGCGATCCACGACGTGATCGAGTCGTTTCCCAAGGGGTACGACACGCTGGTGGGCGAGAAGGGGGTCACCCTCTCCGGTGGACAGAAGCAGCGCGTGGCTATCGCGCGCACGCTGCTGAAGGATCCACGCATCCTGATCCTGGACGATGCCACGTCGTCCGTTGACACGGAGACGGAGGGCGAGATCCGTGGGGCGCTGGAGCGGTTGATGCAGGGCCGCACGACGTTCATCATCGCCCACCGCATCCAGAGCGTGATGAACGCCGACCTGATCTTGGTGCTCGACCGTGGCAGGATCGTGCAGCGCGGGACGCACGACGAGTTGATCGGCCGGGAGGGCACATACCGCTGCATCTACGACGTGCAGGCGCGCATCGAGGACGAGTTGCAGCGGGAGATTGGTGAAGGCCAGACTTCGGAAGCCTGGGAGACTTCCGAAGTTTCTGAGGAGGCTACCTATGTCGCACTATGAGTTTGAAGAAGAGGAATTTACGACGCAGTTCAACGGCAGGACGATGTTGCGCATCCTGAAACAGGCGCTGCCGCACTGGCCGTGGCTGATCGGCTTCTTGGTGTGCATCGGCGTCGTGTCGATAGGGGACGCGTACTTTACGTTCCTCAGCAAGCGGATCGTGGACGAGGGCATCTTGGCCGGCGACAAGGTCAGGCTGTGGCAGTTGGTCAGGGTCTACGGCGGGCTGATCTTGGTGCAGGCCACGCTCGTCTTTATCTTCATCTTCTTGGCGGGCAACCTGGGCCAGATGGTCCGCTACGACCTGCGCAAAAAGATGTTCGAGCACTTGCAGGCGCTGTCGTTTGCCTACTTTGACCGCACGCCGGTGGGCTGGATCATGTCGCGGGTCACGTCGGATACCGAGCGCATCGCATGGCTGGTGACTTGGGGGCTGTTGGACATGACCTGGGCGACGATGAACCTCATCACCAGCGTCTACTTTATGACGCGCATCAACTGGCAGCTGGCGCTGATCGTGTTCGCCGCCCTGCCGATCCTGGTGGTGGTGGCGGCCCAGTTCAGGAAGCGCATCATCGTCGAGTTCCGCAAAACGCGCAAGGTCAACTCCAAGATCACGGGTGCCTACAACGAGAACATCACCGGCGTGCGCGTGGTCAAGGCGTTGGGCCGGGAGCGGGAGAACTTGCGCGAGTTCGGCAAGCTGACGGACGAGATGTACCGCGCCTCCTTCCGGGCGGCGTGGCTCTCGGCGCTGTTCCTGCCGGTGGTGCAGTTGATCGCCGCGTTTGCCCTGGGGGCCATCGTCTGGTACGGCGGCCTGCAGGCCAGCGTCGGCGTGCTGACCATTGGCGGCATCCAGGCCTTTGTCTCGTACCTCACCTTCATGCTGTGGCCGGTGCAGGACTTGGCCCGCGTCTACGCCGAGATGCAGCACGCCATCGCCTCGGCCGAGCGCAGCTTTTCGCTCATCGACGCCCAGCCGGAGGTGGTGGATCGGGCGGGCGCGGTCGATCCGGGCACCATCCGTGGCGACGTCGTGTTCGACGGCGTCGATTTCTGGTACGAGGAGGACAACTCCGTGCTGAAGGACTTTTCGTTGCACGTGAAGCGCGGCGAGACCATCGGGCTGGTTGGTCCGACGGGCGGGGGCAAGTCGACCATCGTCAACCTGGTGTGCCGCTTCTACGAGCCCAAGCGGGGCGCGATCCGCATCGGTGGGCGCGACTACACCGAGCTGTCCCTGCACGCGATCCAGTCGCGCATCGGCGTGGTGCTGCAGACGCCGCACCTGTTCTCCGGTCCCATCCGTGAGAACATCCGTTACGGGCGATTGGACGCCACAGACGTGGAGGTCGAGGCGGCGGCCAAGCTGGCCGGGGCCCACGACTTTATCGTTACCCTGGAGAAAGGGTACGACGGGGAGGTGGGCGAGGGCGGCGTGCTGCTCTCGGTGGGGCAGAAGCAGCTCGTCAGCCTGGCACGCGCGGTCCTGGCCCGGCCCGAGATCTTTGTCATGGACGAGGCAACCAGTTCGGTAGATACACTCACCGAGGCGTTGATCCAGAAGGGGATGGAAACGCTGATGCGGGGCCGCACCAGCTTTGTCATCGCCCACCGGCTTTCGACCATCAAGCGCGCCGACCGCATCCTCGTCATCGAGGATGGGCGCATCAAGGAGATGGGCTCGCACGCGGAACTGCTGCGACAGAAGGGGCACTATTACCGGCTGTACACCAAGCAGTTCCGCCAGGAGCGGGAGGCGGAGTACGACGTTTTCAGGGTGCCGGTGGCAGAGCCGGCGGCGGTGTAGACAACAGACCCTGCGAGGGTTCGTGTCTGTTCAAAATTTGGGAACGTGTTCTGTATTCCCCACTGGGGCTGCAAAAAGACATACTTTTGGTGCAACTCGCCCCACTTCGATGCTATGTATGGCGCTATTTAGGGCTGACGCCCCACCAACAAC
>DAOUDX010000156.1:0-15553 GCA_034430835.1 Anaerolineae bacterium | reverse complement strand
GGAACGTCGCGCGCCTTTGTGCGGTTGGGGGTCGCGCCATCGACGCAAGACGATGGTAAGGACGACCAGGTGTCTGAATAAAGGAAGTCATCGATTATGACCAAAACGATTGTGATCAGTAATCAGAAGGGTGGAGTGGCCAAGACGACCACTTGCCTGTCGTTGGGGGGATGTCTGGTAGAGATGGGACGAAGTGCCTTGTTGATCGATATGGATCCGCAGGCCAATCTCACCCAGTCGGTTGGTTTGAAGCCGGAGGAGTTGCGGCGCACGGTCGGAGATGCTCTGCTGGGTACTGATTCGTTGGTCAGCGTCAGTCGTGAGAGTCCGGTGCGTGGCATGGACATCGTTCCCGCCAACGAAGGGCTGCTCCTCCTCGACAAGATCCTTTACAAACGCCCCAATTACCAGTTTCGGCTGAGGGATAGTCTGAGTAGTATGGCCGACGGGCTCTATGACTTCGTCCTGATCGACTGCCCGTCTGCCGTTGGCACGTTGACCATCAATGCCCTGGCGGCGGCTGAGTTATTGATTATCCCCGTCCAGTGTGAGTATTACGCTTCTCGGACCTTGCGTCATTATTTGGAGATGGTTCAGAGGGTGCGGGAAAAGATCAACCCGCAACTGGCTTACCGCGTCCTGGTGACGCTGTACGATCGGCGCAACAAGATCTGCCAGGTTATCCTCGACCAGGTGCAGCGAGGGCTGAGCGAGGTGCTATTCGAGACGGTTATCGAGATAGACACCAAACTGAGAGAAAGCCCGGCGTTTGGACAGCCGATTAACCTGTACGCGCCGAGCACACGAGGGGCCGAGCAGTATCGGTCTCTGGTCAAGGAGTTGTTGAATCATGGCGGGCAGTAGAAACCTCAAGAGTCAGCTTGACGGATTGTTCTCCGACATCGTCCCCGGTCCGGAGGGGGAAGAGGAGGGCGAGTTCCCGAAGCCGCTCTCCGGGCTCCTCGAAGGCGCGGCTGGAGTTGAGCCTGCTGCGGCCGAATCGACAATGGAGGAGCTTCTCGCCGTCGAACCCGTGGCAGAGGAGCCGCCAGTCTTTGAGCCGGTGGCTGCCGAGGCGGAGGTGCTGGAGGGGCTTCTTGCTGCTGAACCGGTAGCGGAGGAGCCTGCGGCTGTGGAGCCGGAGATGCCCGAACCGGCCCGTTTCGAACCGGTGGCTGCGGAACCTGTGGGTGCGGAGCCGGAGGCGCCTGAACCGGCGTGGTTCGAGCCGGTGGCCGAGGAGCCTGCGGCTGAGGAGCCGGAGACGCCCGAACTGGCGGCCGAGGAGCCGGTGGCCGAGGAGCCTGCGGCTGTGGAACCGGAGACGCCCGAACCAGCACGGTTCGAGCCGGTGGCCGAGGAGCCTGCGGCTGTGAAGCCGGAGGCGCCTGAACCGGCGTGGTTCGAGCCGATGGTCGAGGAGCCTGCGGCTGTGGAACCGGAGACGCCCGAACCGTTGGCTGAAGAATCTGCACCTGTGGAGCCAGGGTGGACTGATTCCGTATGGGCTGAACTGTTGGCGAAGGAGCCTGCAGTTGTGGAGCCAGAGGCGCCCGAGCCGGTGGCGGAGGAACCTGCCTGGTCCGAACCGGTCGCAGAGGAGCCTGCGGTCCTCGAGCCGGCTGCGCTGGAACCGATGTGGACCGAGCCGGTGACCGAGGAGCCTGTGTCCGTCGAACCGGTCTTGGAAGAGCCTGCGGTCTTTGAGCCACTGACGGAGGAACCGGCGTGGCCAGAGGCGGTAGTACAGGAACCTGCTGTTGAGCCGGTGGCGGAGGAGCCTGCGATCTTTGAGCCAGTGACACCGGAACCGGTGTGGCCCGAGCCGGTGGCAGAGGAGCCTGTGCCCGTCGAGCCGGTCTCGGAAGAGACTGCGATCTTCGAGCCAGTGACGGAGAAGTCTGCGGTCTTTGAGCCAGTGGTGGAGGAACCGGCGTGGCCCGAGGCGGTGACCGAGGAGCCTGTGTCCGTCGAGCCGGTCTTGGAAGAGCCTGCGGTCCCTGAGCCGGTGGCGCCTGAACCGGCGTGGCCCGAGGCGGCAGCACGGGAGCCTGCTGTTGAGCCGGCGGCAGAGGAGCTTGGGGTCAAGCCGGAGGCTCCAGAATCAGAGGTCGAGGAACCTGCCTGGGTTGCAGCGATCAGGGAACAACGCACCAGGATCTTGAATACCCTGTTGGGCATTGCAGCGGGCATTGCGACTCCGATCATAGTCTCCTTGGTGCTCTTCAGTATAGGACAACCAAGTCTGTGGGTGAGTTATATACCTTACTTTGTCGCCTGGGTGGTGCTCGTGGGTTTGGCCCTGGCCCGCCGTCTCAGTCCGGCGGTGCGAACTAGCATCCTGGTTGTACTGGCTTACGCCGTCGGTATACTTTCCTTGATCATAGACGGGCCTCTGGGTGCCGGGTGGCTCTATCTCTTGGCGGCGCCCATGCTGTTTTCCATTCTCGTGCAGAAAAAGGCCGGTGCCTATGCTGCGACGGTGAGTTTGATTGTCTACGTCGTTGCGGCTGTTGCCCACCACCTGGGCTGGATTCAACCGCAAAAAGACCTCAATATCAGAGAGGGAGACGTGTTGCTCAACGTGATTACGACGTTCGGCATGTTGGTTGCCACTGTCACGTTGATCCAATGGATGTTTAGCTCCTTTCTAACGAGTGCTCTCAAGGGAGCGGAGGAAAGAAACGCCGAGGCCGTGCGTTCTCGGACGCTCCTCGAGCAGCGCGCGGAGGAGTTGGCTGCGGCGAATACCCTGTTGCGAGGGCGCACGGTTCAGCTTCAAACAGCCAGCGACATTGCGCACAGTGCCGCGTCGGAACTCGATCTCGACGAGTGGGGGCAGCAGGCTGTAGATCTGATCCGCGAGCGGTTCGGCCTGTACTATGTGGGATTGTTCCTGCTTGATGAAGCGGGGGAGTGGGCGGGTCTCAAAGCGGGCACGGGCGAGGTCGGGCGCCAAATGCTGGCGCAGCGCTATGGCGTTGGGGCAGGCGATGGCTCGGCGGTGGGGCTGTGTGTGGTCGATGACCGGCCCTACGTCGCCCTGCAGGAGTGGGTGGAACCGGTTTGGCTCAGTGGCCTGGACGATGTGGGCAGGTTGGCCATATCCGGTGAGATTATCTCGTCGTTGCCGGGGACCCAAGCGGAGATCGCACTGCCGTTGCACTCCCGCGGCCAGGTGATCGGTGCTCTAGACGTGCACGGTGCCGAACCGGAGGTGTTTTCTCGGGAGGCGATCGATACACTGCATACGCTGGCCGACCAGATGGCGGTCGCCATCGACAACGCCCGGCTGCTCGTGGAACTGCGGCAGAGATTGGCGGAGATGGAGGCAGCCCAGAGGCTCTACGTGCGCGAGCAGTGGGCCGATCTTGTGCCGAGGCAGGTTGCACCATTCCACCAGCGCACGCGAGCCGACACGAGACCTCTGGATGATGCCATGATGCCCGAGGTTGAGAAGGCGATAGCAGAGCGGGCGATCGTCGTGCAGTCGGCGGTGGGCAACGGCGGCGGGCAGGCTGCCTTGGTGGCCCCTATCACGCTGCGTGGTGAGGTCATCGGCGTGCTGGGGCTGCAAGAGGCAGGAGATGACCGGCAGTGGACGGAGGATGAGGTCGCTCTCGTCGAGGCTGTGGCCGACCAGATGGCGCTGGCCATCGAGAACATTCGCCTGCTGGATGAGACGGAGCGACGGGCGGATCGGGAACGGGTCACCGCCGAGATCGCCACCCGGGTTCGCGCCTCTATGAGTATCGAGAACATCCTGCAGACCGCCGTGCGGGAGTTGGGCGCAGCCCTCGGCACCGATCGGGCCTTCATCAAGCTGGGTACAGTTTCCCAAGGGACTGGAGGAACAGGCCCCTTGGACATCAATGCCCTCGACAACCTACCGGGCGATGGCTGGCAGGGAAACGTGGACGGAAGAGACGAACCGGTGGATGAACGGACCTCCAGGGAGATGAGCGAGTAAGTACCGTAGACGCACTACGGGGGTGACAGGCTATGGCCAAGACAGGCGACATGAGAAAGACCAAAGCGCAATTGGTCGAGGAATTGCAGGATCTGCGACGACAGGTCACCAGGTTGCAGAAGCAGGCGGAAAAGCACAAGGAGATGCTGGAAACTCCGACCCAGGATCAAATCCTGCTTGGCGCCTTGATGGATAATGTCTCGGACTATGTTTATTTCAAGGATCGCGAAGGCCGTTTCATCAGAACCACCAAAGCTCACGCCAAGACGTTTGGTCTGAGCGATCCTGCGGGGGTGGTAGGCAAGACGGACTTTGATTTTTTCTCGGAAGAGCACGCCCGGTCAGCGTATGAGGATGAACAGAGAATCATCCAGACTGGCAAGCCGCTGCTGAATGTGGAGGAGAAGGAGACCTGGCCCGATCGCCCCGATACGTGGGTCTCGACGAGCAAGATGCCCCTGCGCGACGCGGCGGGGAACATTGTGGGCACCTTCGGCATCTCCAGAGATATCACTGAGCGCAGGCATGTGGGAGAGGTGCTGAAACGTCGAGCCAGGCAACTGCAGATGGTGGCCGAGGTCTCGCGCGAGGCCATTGCCATCCTTGACGTACGCCAGCTTCTTGAACGGGCGGTCAATCTGGTGTCGGATGGATTCGGCTTTTACCACACGGGTATATTTCTGCTGGACGATGCAGGGCAGTACGTCGTTTTGCGCGCCGCCTCTTCCGAGGGAGGGCAGCGCATGTTGGAGCGGGGACACAGTCTTCTGGTTGGCCAGACAGGCGTCGTCGGTCATGCTGCTGCGACGAACGAGCCCCGCATCGCCTTCGACGCCGGTGAGGATGCCGTTCTCTTCGATAACCCTGATCTGCCAGCCACTCGTTCTGAGATGGCTCTTCCATTGTCCGTTCGTGGTGGAGTCATTGGTGTGCTGGACATCCAATCCACGGAGCCATCTGCTTTTGTGGAGGAGGATATAGCCGTCTTGCGTATCCTGGCCGATCAGTTGGCCATAGCCATCGAGAACGCCCGTCTGATCGAGCGCTCGGGAGCACAACTGCGTGAGTTGAGCCTCATGCACGGCGAGTACAGCGCTTCCGCCTGGGCCGATCTGGCGTCGCCAGAGCGCTCGCAGGTCTACGTCTATGACCGGGTCGATGTCAGGCCTGTCGAAGAGTCGCCGAGCCAGGCGCTCGACAAGGCTTTGGAGAGCGGCAAGGTCGTCACCCACGCCGGTTCTGAGGCAGATGAGGCGGTGCTGGCCATGCCGCTCAAGGTGCGCGGTCGAACCATCGGTGCCATCGGCGTGCAGGAAATTGGAGATGGCCGCGAGTGGTCTCCCCAGGAGATGGCCCTCGTCGAGGCAGTGAGCGACCAGGTCGCCGTGGCTCTGGATAGCGCGCGCCTCTTCGCGGAAGCCCGCATTCGCGCCGAAGAGTTGGTCGTATTGAACGAGCTGGCTCGGCATCTTACCGGTACCCCGAGTGTGAACGAGGCGCTGCGGAGAGCCCACGAGGCAGTCTCCCACCTCCTGCGCTCATCTAGCTTCTACGTCGGCCTGTACGATGCTGAGAGAGACGCGATCGATTTTGTCTACGATACCTCGGAGGCCGAGGAGGATTTGCAGATCGCCACCGTTTCTGCCGACGAGGGCTTGGCAGGATACATCGTGCGGAACCGCAAGAGCGTGCTGATCAAGGAGAACTTGGACGAGCGGCTGGAGGAGCTGGGGATCACAAGCGTTGGCGCCGATGCTCTCTCCTGGCTCGGAGTGCCCTTGCTCATCGGCGACCAAGTGCTGGGCATGATGGCCGTCCAGAGTTATGACACCGCCGGCGCTTTCGGTGAGCACGATCTGGATCTGCTGACGGCCATCGCCAGTCAGACCGCAATTGCCATCCAGAGCGTCCGCCTGCTCGAGCAGACCCAGCGGCGCGCGCAGCGGGAGCGTCAGATCTATGAAATCACCACCAAGCTCCGTCGCTCTCCCGACATGGCGACCATTTTGCAGACGGCTGTGGATGAATTGGGACAGGTTCTGAGGACCGACCGGGCTGTAGTTCGACTGGCGGTCAGGCCGCGTGAGGCGCAGGAGAGTGCAGAGAGGGTAAAACCGAAAGGGACGGGAATTCTGGGAGAGTTACCAGAGACCCGTTAGGAGATGGGTATGTTTAAGAAACTGCTTGCAATAATCACGGTCCCGGAAGATGAGCTGCCCCGAGTTAGGCCATTGCTCGCGATGGTGGTGCGCGGAAGTCTTGTAGCGGCCATCGTCATCACGGTCCTGGCATTGGCTGTGCTTATTACGTCGGGCGTCCGGCTCGGGACGGGATTGGATGCTTGGCTGGTTGCCGGCCCTTCCCTGATCGTGGTTTTCTTGCTTTTGGGGAGGCTGAATCAGCAGGGAAGGGTCAGCCTCACGGCCAACCTGCTGATGGCTGCAGTCACTATCTACGCGGCCACGGTCGAGCCGTTGGGCTTCTCGGGGACCAGGCTCCATTTGGTGGTTTACGCAGTTCCCATTGCGATGGCGGCGTTGATGCTCCCTCCAACGGCCACTCTGATTTGGGGCGAGATCGCCTCGCTGGCTATCTTGGTGCAGATGCTGATCCTGGCAGCCATTCCCGATGCAGGTCCTGACTGGGTAGTCTTGATCTTTGGCGTACCAGCCCTCCACGCTGTGATGCTGATCGCATGGCTCTTGGCCCGTTCGTTCCAGCAGACTCGGACAGATCTGAGGCAGCGGATTCGACAGGGTCAGGCAGGGATCGAGATCGGCCATACCATTTCATCCTCCCTCGACCCTTCCTCGGTCATCCGACAAGCTGTCCGCCAGATCCACGAGGCGTTCGGCTATTACCATGTGGGAATCTTTACCGTGCGCCCCGATAGTGATATCGCCGTACTGGCCGACGCGGCCGGCGCGGAAGCAGATTCGTTATTGGAGAGAGGTTTCCACGTTTCTCTGCTGGGGGGAACGTCGGCCGTCGCTGCCGCCATCAGCAACAAGTGCCGGTGGGAGGTCGTTTCGTGGAGGGAGAGCGTGGATTCCCGTGGGCGCACGATTCGATTCACCCACGAGCGTCTCCCCACCCGAGCGGAGCTGGTGCTCCCCCTCCAGGTGGGAGATAGAATCCTGGGTGCGCTGGATATCCACAGCACGGAAGTGATGGAACCGTTCACAGAGGAAGAAATCCACGCGCTGGAGGGGTTGACCGGTAACGTCGCCAACGCCCTGGAGGGTGCCCGTCTCCTTGACGACGCACAGAAGCGCAACGAGGAGCTGACGGTGATCCACGCGCAGACCGAGCGCCGCGCGCGCTATCTGGAGGCCACTGCCCAATTGACACGGGCCACCAGCTCCTTGCTCGATCCGCAGGCGCTGCTGGACAGGGCTGTCGGATTGATCAGCAAAGGGCTTGATCTTTACCACACGGGTGTCTTTCTGGTGGATGAGGCGAGAACCTGGGCGATTCTCGTAGCAGCCAGCAGCGAGGGCGGGCGGCGCATGCTGGCGCGGGGCCACAAGCTACGGGTGGGGCAGCAGGGCATCGTTGGTTGGGTTGCCGATTCTGGCGAGCCTCGCATCGCCCTAGATGTGGGAGAGGACGCTGTGTACTTTACTAATCCGGACTTGCCGGACACGCATTCCGAGATCGCCCTCCCTCTGAAGGTTGGAGATCGCATCATTGGGATATTGGATGTGCAAAGTGTGCGCGAGGCGGCGTTCAGTGACGAGGATGCCATCGTTCTCCAGACTCTGGCCGACCAGGTTGCCGTCGGCGTTCAGAATGCGCAACTCTTCCAGGAGACCCAGCGGGCTCTGGAGGATGTGCAGGCCCTCCAGCGCTACTACATAGCTCAGGAGTGGGAGCGTCTCTCCCACCGGCAAACCAGCCTCGGAGCCGAGTACTGTGGCCTGGGCGTTCCATCGATCGGGCGAGCGTGGACACCTGAGATGGACGCGGTCTTGTCCCAGGGAGCAGCGCTTATCCTGCCCGACCTGAACACCGTGGAACCGCAAGGGGATGGGCGAGGTGATAGAAAGGGGGATGGGAAGGAAGCTCACCAGCCCTTGTCTGCCATGGTCATCCCCATCAAGCTGCAGGATGAGGTCATAGGCGTCCTGGATCTGCAGGAGTTGGACGAGAAGCGCCAGTGGACACAGGAGGAGGTGGAGATAGCCACCAGTGTGGCCGATCAGTTGGCCCTGGCGCTGGAGAACGCCCGCCTGGTTGAGGAGACGCAACGAAGGGCGCGTCAGTTGGCCGCTGCTTCGGCGGTGGCTCGGGATGCCACCGCCATTCTGGATGTAGAGCAGTTGCTGAATGAGACGGTTCACCTTGTTTCGGAACGTTTTGGCTTCTATCACGCCGGCGCTTTCTTGCTCGACGATCAGAACGAGTATGCTGTCTTGAGGGCCGCTTCGTCTGAAGGTGGGCGGCAGATGCTGGCACAAGACCACCAACTGAAGATTGGCGAGGTCGGTATCGTCGGTCACGTCGCAGCCACGGGTGAGCCTCGGGTTGCCTCAGATGTCGATAAGGACGTCGTATGGTACAAGAACCCCTATCTCCCGGCAACCCGTTCGGAGATGGCCTTGCCGCTGAAGGTGCGTGAGCGGGTCATCGGTGTACTGGACGTGCAATCCACTCAGGAGGCTGCCTTCTTCGAAGAAGACGTGGCGGTCTTGCAGACGCTGGCCGACCAGTTGGCTACCGCAATTTCCAACGCCGACCTGTTCCGACGGGTGCGTGACGATGCCAAGCGCCGCGCCCTCATCAACGAGGTGACTCAGGCTGCTGCATCCTCTTTGGATATCCAGGAGCTCCTCTCACGTGCTGGCGAGGCCATCTCTGGCCAACTGGAGATGCCTTGTATCATCTTCGAGTGGGATAGCCAGACGGGTTCTCTGACGCCTACGACGATCCACGATCGGACCGGCGCTGACGTGACGCTCGCCCAACTGGCGGCGATCACCCCTGAGATGGATCCGGCCATGCATCAGGCTATCCGCACGCACCAGCTTCAAGTCCTTTTCAACGTGCCGGCGAACGTCAGCGGCCCTGCAGCTCAATTGGCCCAGCGGCTCGACCTGGTGGATGCGGCCTATATCCCCCTGATGTCCCGCGAGGAGCCTTTGGGCCTTCTGGCGCTGGGCCGGCATCGCGGCCACCCGGCACTGGATGAAGGGGAGCTTTCATTCCTTGAGGTTGTCGCCACCAACCTGGGCGTGGCCTTGGAAAATGCTCACTTGTTCCAGGACGCCGTGGAAACGGCCGAGCGGCTGGCAGAAGTGGACAAGATGAAGACGCAATTCCTGGCTACGATGTCCCACGAGCTCCGCACGCCGCTCAACTCCATCATCGGCTTCACCCGCGTGATCCTCAAAGAGATCGATGGCCCACTCACTGATCTGCAACGCACCGATTTGCAGACCGTCTATGACAGTGGCAATCATCTCTTGGGCCTGATTAACAACATTTTGGACGTGATGCGGATCGAGGCTGGCAAGATGGAAATCGCCATTGAGGACGTGGAAATACCGTCCATCGTCAGCGGCGTCATTGACGTCGCCAAGGCGTTGGTGAAGGATAAGGGCATTGAGCTGCAGCAAGACCTGCCGGACGATCTGCCGATCATACGTGCCGATGGGCGGCGCGTCCGCCAGATACTCCTCAATCTGGTCGGCAATGCTGCCAAGTTCACCGAGGAGGGCTTCATTCGTGTCGAGGTGCGAGCCGATGCGAAAGACGTTACTTTCGCTGTCGTCGATAGTGGCATCGGCATCCCGGAAGAAAAGCTGGCGATGATCTTTGAAGCCTTCACGCAGGTAGACGCTTCGTCCACCCGCAGGGCCGGCGGCACAGGACTTGGCCTCTCCATCTGCCAATCCTTCGTGCAGATGCATAGCGGTCGAATCTGGGTGGAGAGTGGCTTCAGTAAGGGTTCCACTTTCTACTTCTCGTTGCCCATTGATGGGCCGCCTCTACCCGAGGAGGAGGGGGCGGAGCCGCCGAAGACCGAGGAAGTGCCCGATCTTGTGGAGGAACCTGCAGGAGCGATCAGTAAGCTGGTTCTCTGCGTGGAAGACGACGAGGGAGTCATTACCCTGTTCCGTCGCTACTTGAGCAAACAGGGCTACCAGGTCGTCGGATTGACCGACTCCACCCGTGTTCTCGAAGAGGTGAAGCGTCTGGGCCCTCATGCGATCACGCTGGACGTGATGATGCCCGGCAAGAACGGCTGGCAGGTGATCCAGGAACTCAAGGCCGATCCCGAAACCAGGCACATTCCGGTCATCATGTGCACCATCATCGCCGAGAAGGAACGGGGGATGAGCCTCGGGGCAGCCGACTATCTGATCAAACCCGTCATTGAGCAGGATCTGTTGGCTGCGCTGGACCGTTTGGATCACGAGACTGAGCATCACCTCGTGCTGGTGATAGACGATCAGCAGGAGCACCGCCAACTCTTGCGTCGGATGATCGAGAATGTGGATGGGTATGAGGTCTTGGAGGCCACCGGTGGCCAAGAGGCCATCGATCTGCTGCAGCACATACATCCCCATCTCATCATGCTCGATCTCATGATGCCGGAGATGGATGGATTTGAGGTCCTGGAGGCGGTCAAGACGAGTGAGGCGACCCGGTCCATCCCCATCGTCGTCGTGACGTCCAAGGAGCTGAGCGATGAGGATTATGAGCGGCTCAATCATCACGTCGAAGCACTGATCCAGAAAGGACCGATGAACCAGGAGGAGTTGCTCGAGGACGTGGCCGCCGCTTTGCAGAGACTGATCCGCCCTGTGCCTGTGGGCGGGTGAGAAAGGAGTTCCTATGGGCTCTCACCTTGCCTCCCCCCGTCTAAAGTGTACCAGTTGTGACTACCAAGAGCCGTTCGATCGTCCTCTGGAGGAATGCCCCAAGTGCGGCGAGGGCTGGTTGGATGTCATCTACGATTACGAGAGTGTGAGTCGGCTCTGGCCGGACGCCCTCCGTGACCGGCCTTTCGACATGTGGCGATACCGGGAGCTTCTGCACCTGCGGGACGACGCCAATCGGGTCACGATGGGCGAAGGTGGCACCCCCCTCCTGCGTGCCATCAATCTTGGGCTGATGCTTGGCTGCCCTCACGTCTACATCAAGGACGAGCGGCAGGGTCCCACCGGCTCTTTCAAGGATCGGCAGGCTTCCCTATCTATCTCTATGATGAAGGAGTTGGGGGTCACCGAGGCTGTGGTTGCCTCGACCGGCAACGTCGCCATATCCTACTCGGCCTATTCTGCCCTGGCGGGCATCAAGCTGTGGGCCTTCCTCACCAGTCTGGTGCCCTCTGACAAAATGCGCGAGGTGGCTCTGTATGGAAGCGAAGTCATCAAAGTGACCGCTTCCTACGATCAGACCAAGCAGGTCGCAGCGCAATTCGCAGCTCGCAAGAACATCTTTCGCGACCGGGGCATTCGGAGCATCGCCGCCCGTGAGAGTATGAAAACCGTTGCCTTTGAGATCGCCGAGCAGCTCTCCAAGCTGATCGGCCCTGGCGGAACTCCTTGGCGCACGCCCGACTGGTACATCCAGGCTGTCAGTGGGGGGATGGGACCAGTGGGGGTGTGGAAGGGGTATCAGGAGCTCGTGCAGATGGGACTGGCGGACCGCATGCCCAAGCTGGCCTGCGTCCAGGCTGCGGGCTGTGCGCCGATGGTTAACTCGTTTGAGAAGGGATTGCTGGACGAGGTGGAACCGGTTCTTAATCCACAGACGCTGGTTATCACCGTTGCCACCGGCAATCCCGGTCCCGCTTATCCCTTCCTGGCCCGCGTCATCAAGGAGCACGGCGGCGCTTTCGAGGCCGTTGCCGACGAGGAGACCTTCCACGCCATGCACGTGATGGCAAAGCTGGATGGACTCTCAATGGAGCCAGCGGCGGCGATAGCCTTCGCCGGCCTCTTCAAGTTGCTCAACAAGGGCGTCATCAAGCGGGACGACGTGGTCGTGGTCAACTGCTCCGGCCACACGTTCCCGGTCGAAAAGCACCTGCTGGGTGACGAGTGGGCGCGGACCATCGAGGTGCCAGCGGAGGAACTTCGCTGGGCCCCACCGACCGAGGAGGGCTTGCTGGGGTCGCTGGAGCGGATAGACGAGCGGGTACACACGATTGCCATCCTTGAGGATAATCCCCAGTCCGCTCTGCTGCTACGTCGCATCCTGCAGACGCGAGGCGACTACCAGATCCTCGAGGCGCACGACGGTATCTCTGGCCTCGAGATGGTGCGTCGCGAGCACCCCGATCTCATCCTGCTGGACCTGATGATGCCGGAACTGGATGGCTTCGGGGTGCTGGAGGCGCTCAAGGCTGACGAGGACTTGAGCCAGGTGCCGGTGATCGTCATCACGGCCAAGGATTTGACACCTGCCGAGCGAAGGCGCCTCAGTGGACAGATCGAGGCACTGATGGAAAAGGGAGCTTTCACTGATGAGGACCTGCTGGAGGAGATTCTGAAGCGAACAGCATAGGTGCAGCATGGCAGTAGAGTCATGAGTACAGACCCGATGTACAACGAAGTTGCTGCGAGGCGGCCCAAGATCTTGTACGTAGAGGATGACGCTGCCTGTATGCTGCTGGTGCATCGCCTGCTGGAAAACGAAGGCTTCCAGGTTGTGACTACCTCGGATGGTCTCTCTGCCATCGAGTTTGCCGTACACGAGAGACCCGACCTGATCCTGATGGATATCAACATCGAGGGTTTGGATGGGTATGAGGCAACCACCAAGCTCCGCACGATACGGGAATTGGTTTCAACTCCTATCGTGGCCGTAACTGCGTCCACGGTAGACGGCGAGCGGGAGCGAGCCTTGGCCGCCGGGTGTGACGGCTACATCTCTAAGCCCATTGATGTGGATCTCTTCCCTGACTTGGTGCGCAGCTTTCTGAAAGGGTGGCGCGAGGAGATCGAGTCCCCAGAGGAAAAGGCCAAACATCTGCTCGATCACAGCCGGAAGCTGGTGTCCCGGCTAGAGGAGAAGGTCCGCGAGCTGGAAACCGCCAACGCCGAGTTGCAGCGCATCGACAAGATGAAGTCGGATTTTATCGCCCTGGCAGGCCACGAACTGCGCACGCCGCTAACTACCATCTATGGCTACAGCCAGATGCTCCTCTACAGCCCGGATATCGTCGGCGATCCCGATGCTGAAGGCAGTCCTCGTAATATGCTGACGCGAATCTGCGATGCTGTACAGCGGCTCAATCAACTCTTTGACGAGATCCGTAACGTTTCCCTCATCGATGCCAACCGGTTGGATCTGGCCTGGGAGACGGTGCTGATTGAGCCTCTGATACGCCGCGCGGTGGAAAGCTTGCGGAACGTGGGTCCTTCCCGTGACGTCGAGTTCGAGATTGTGGGGACGTCGGATCTGCCGATGATCGAGGGTGATTCACGGCGATTGTATCACGCGCTGTGGAGTGTGATCAGCAACGCGATAAAGTATACTCCTGACGGCGGTCGCGTGCGTATCGCAGGGCGCTATATCGAAGAAGAAAACATGTTGCACATCAGCGTGCAGGATACCGGGGTGGGTATCCCGCCAGGAGAGTTGGAGCGCATCTTTGAGCGATTCTACGTGCTGGAGGACACGCAGTTCCATCACACCAGCAAGACAGCCCTCAAGGGCGGTGGGCTGGGACTAGGGCTCACGGTGACGCGAGGTATCATTGAGGCCCACGGCGGCAGGATCTGGGCCGAGAGCGAAGGGTACGACGAGGAACGTTTGCCGGGCAGCACCTTCCACATCCTCCTGCCACTACGCAGGCCTAACTCCTTACTACGATAGCTTCCATCGCCTAGCTACGGTGAGGTGATGCATCTACTTCCCTCGCCACTCCAGGGGCACATTCCCCTCTGCCAGGCGCATTCCTGGGTCGCGAGCCATCAGCCATAGACTGGCGACCAGCAACCCACCCCCTGCCCATTGTACGATAGTCAGGCGCTCCCCCAGCATCACGAAGGCCAACACGAGGCTGACCAGTAGCTCCAGCAGACCGGCCAACGATGTTTCGATCCCCCCCAGTCGCTCCAGCGCGCTGAACATGGCCAGCCGCGACAGAGCCGTCGTCAGCCCCAGCGACAGGATGGCAACCCAGCCGGTGGTAACGAGAGGCTCGACTGGGTGGTTCTCCAGGATCCGCGCCACGCCGACCACGCAGGCCATCGTCGTCAGAATGTAGAGGGCCGCCGTCCGTGAGGAAACGTCGGCCAACACCCATTGCCCCAGCACCAGGTGCCACCCATAGAACATCGCCGACGCAATCATCAGCACCACCCCCATCCAATCCAATTCCCCCGGTCCGGCGCGTGTCAGCAGGTAAATTCCCACCATGGAGAGTCCCAGCCGTGCGATTGTGAGCCGCGTCAGCGGCTGGCCGGAGGCGAACAGGAACAGTACCACCCACAGTGGATAGAGTGTGTTAAGCAACGAGGCGAGAGAGGCGTCGAGTCGCGCGAGGCTCGTGTAGTAGAGCAGCGAGCCGAAGCCATTCACCACGCCGACGCCGATGCATCCCAGCAGATTGCGCCAACTGATGGCGATGTCCCGGCGCTGGAAGATCAGGAAGACAAGCCAGAGCAAGAGTGCTGCTGCTATGGTGCGGAAGGCGACCAGCGTGTAAGGCGTAGCACCGCTTGCGTAGGCCAGCTTGCCGAGGATGGGTGCCCACCCCAGGAAGAAACTGGCCAGGACCGTGTTCGCAAGCCCCAGACGTTGCTTGGGTGTCAGTTGCCTCATCTCTGATTGCTATCCTGTCGTGTTGTGCTGGGGTGAGACTTGTGTTACACTTCTGCCGATGACGCCTAGACAGAAACGTATTGTCACTGCGCTCGCCGTCGTCACTATCGTCGTCATCGTGGCCCTAGTTCTGTTGGTGACGCTCTCTTTGCGTGCCATCCCGCCCTCGATTCCTGCATCTAGCCTTGAAACGTCGACGCCGCACGAGTCCTCTCTGCTTGCGGATGAGGCTTTAACGGCGGCTGCGTCTTTGCCTGCCGGGTGCCAGTGGAGGGCCGCACAATTGATGGCCGAGGCTGGCCTAGGGGGGACCGTGGCGCTTTCCCCTGATGGCATCCTGCGTTTTGACGTTGTCTACCCCCTTGCCCTCGATCAACCGATCGATGAGGCTGCTCAAGCCACATGGTTGGTCTTCGACGTTGCCCTGGCGCTGGTAGGAGATGGGTGCGACACTTTCAGTCAGGTGGAGGTCGCGATCCGGGCGCGGAACGATCAGGGGGATGTGCTTATCAACGCGAGCGTCAGCGCGCCGGATTTGATCGCCTTTGGCGCTGGCGAACTGACCGAGGATGAGTTCATTCATCGGGTGACTTACCGGATCGGTGAAGAGTAGGTTGGCAAGCCGAGACACAGCACCATTTTAGCCCGCCGATGGACAAAAGTCAACCTCGTGTCTGTTCAAAATTTGGGAACGTGTTCTGTATTCCCCACTGGGGCTGCAAAAAGACATACTTTTGGTGCAACTCGCCCCACTTCGATGCTATGTATGGCGCTATTTAGGGCTGACGCCCCACCAACAAC
>DAOUDX010000155.1:0-2747 GCA_034430835.1 Anaerolineae bacterium | reverse complement strand
GTTGTTGGTGGGGCGTCAGCCCTAAATAGCGCCATACATAGCATCGAAGTGGGGCGAGTTGCACCAAAAGTATGTCTTTTTGCAGCCCCAGTGGGGAATACAGAACACGTTCCCAAATTTTGAACAGACACGGGGTTCAATCCGGCTACAGGTCTCGCAAAAGCGCGCCGAGGATGAGGAGGCCGCCTGCGAAGGCGAGTGCGGCGGTGGCGTAGTGGTCCAGGAGGGGAACCACCCCCAGCCAGCCGGAGAGGCCGGCAAAATAGATAATCCTGGCGACGATCAGGGTGCCTTTGCGGGGGGCCCGGGTGGGTAGCCAATTGCGTCTGCTGCGTCGTGTCATTTTCCTAGCCTTTCAGTGCTTGCCATACAAAGATGAGGATCATCAGAACGCTGATGACGAACTGAACTGCGCCGGACAGGGCGCAGCCAGCGAGCCATCCGCCAGTAGCCTTGAGCGCCTCGCGCCAGTCGTTTCTTACGTGCCGTTCCACCAGGAAGACGCCGAGTATGGCGCCGATGATGGCGAGGGGCCCCACCAGGCCTATTCCCAGCGCGGGTAAGCCGAGGAGGGTGCCGGCAATCCCTAACATCAGCCCCAGGATAGCCCCGGCAATGCCCAGCCCCAGCCCAGCCAGCAGCGCGCGGAAGGAAGCGCCGCCGAGGGTGGCGCCCAGTTTGCTCATCCACAGGTCGGAGGTGACGCCGAGTGCGCCCAGGAAGGTGAGGACAATGAACGTGATCGGGTCGATGGTCGCAAATCCCTCGGCGATGGCATAGATCAGCGCCACGAGCCAGATGAAGCCGACGCCGGGGATCAGCGGGAGGAACACGCCCAGCAGGCCGACGAGCATGGCTACTAGCGCGAGCAGGAACGCCCACCACGGCAGAACCATCGTACCATCTCCCATACAGAAGCTCGGCCCATTCGGGCCGAGCTCTTGAGGTGGGCCGTGCAGGATTCGAACCTGCGGCCCTGGGCTTAAAAGGCCCCTGCTCTACCGTGCTGAGCTAACGGCCCACGGCGCGCAGTATAACACGCAGGCAAGGGCTTGTCAACTACTGCCGCACCATTTACCGGATCTTTGCCCAAGATTCGCTGCATTTGGGGCTTTTGGGGGGGATTTGTCACCAATTCGCCATGAAACTGAAACGTACCTGGCTTGACAACCGCTTTCTGCCGGGCTAAAATGTATATGTTAACCAAAGGAGAGGGGGCTGCTGGCGGGAGTTTACGCTATAGGAGGTCATCATGAGACAAAGCAGACTGTTGTTTACGTTGGTGGGGGTGATGGTAGCGGGATTGCTTGCCGGACCCACCTCGTGGGCTGCGCCGGGGCAGGATTACAACCGGCAGACGGTGCCGACCAACACTCCTACGCCTACGGCAACCCCCTTGCCAGGGACGATACTTGGTTACCACACTGTTCAGCCAGGGGAGACACTGTTCTGTATCGGGCGTGCCTACGGCGTAGACCCCTATGCGATTGCCACACAGAACGTCATTATCAACCCCAATCTCATCTACCCTGGTCAGGTCTTGGCGATCCCCTACGCGCCTGCTGCGTTGCCGCCTGGGCAGGTCTGTTCACCCCAGTTCGGCGTCGCCACGCCGGTGCCACCGAGTTGCCGTTGGTATCACACGGTTGTCTGGGGAGAGAACCTGTACCGTATCGGGCTGCGCTACGGGGTCAGCTATTGGGTCATCGCTCAAGTTAATAACATCACCAACGTGCATTACATCCGTACTGGCTGGGTGCTCTGTATTCCTTAGCGGGAGTTTCCGCGACCTGGCCGGGTATAATTCCCTGCCAGCGCGGTGTGAGTTGCTAGACGTCCAGGCTGTGGGGCGGTGCCCGATGAACCGGGCTTGGGCGGGCTGTCGCTCGTTGCCTCGTGTGCCGGGCGGGAATCCTAGGAGGGAAAGACTATGAAGAGGCCGTTTCTGATTCCGTCGCGTTATTGGATTGGTATAGGGGTATTGCTGGCTGTGCTGCTCGCCAGCCCCGTCGGCTCCGGGTTTGCGCACGGGAGCGACGATGCGTCGTTCCTGTATCAGGAGACCCCGGCTTCGAGTGTCTTGGAAACGCCGCTGCCGACCACAGAGAGTACAGAAGTGCCGACAACTGTGCCCACTTCCACTGCGGTTCCTACTGGCGCGCCGACTTCCACACCTGCTCCCACGGCTATCCCAAGCACAATTCTCGGCTACCACACGGTGCAGGTGGGTCAGACGCTTTTCTGCATCGGGCGGGCCTATGGGGTGGATCCGTATGCGATTGCCACGAAGAACGGCATTGTGAACCCCAACTCTGTTCGTCCAGGCCAAGTGCTGGCGATCCCCAACGCGCCGCGTTTGTTGCCGCCTGGTCCGGTGTGCCCGCGTCAGTTCGGCGCTGCCACGCCGGTGCCGTCAAGTTGCCGCTGGAACCACACGGTGATCTATGGAGATAATCTGTACCGCATATCGTTAAGGTACGGTGTCAGTATGTGGACCATTGCTGCGGCCAACCACATTGCGAACCTGAATTACATCCGTGCCGGACAAGTGCTCTGCATTCCTTGAGAGCCGACCACGTAATGCTCAGGCCCCGGTCGCCATGTGACCGGGGCCTTTTGTGTGTGCCAGGCATGTCGTGTAACTGGAGGGTGTAAGTCCCTTGCGGGCCGAGATGACCGGAACCGCTAGTCAAAGCAAGGGTGTCCATCGCGAGGTGGAATCTGAAGGAAGCGTCCTGCCGAAAGGC
>DAOUDX010000154.1:0-4309 GCA_034430835.1 Anaerolineae bacterium | reverse complement strand
GTTGTTGGTGGGGCGTCAGCCCTAAATAGCGCCATACATAGCATCGAAGTGGGGCGAGTTGCACCAAAAGTATGTCTTTTTGCAGCCCCAGTGGGGAATACAGAACACGTTCCCAAATTTTGAACAGACACGTGCAGCAAACGAAAACAGCGCTGCCTACGAAAAGCAGCGCTGGCAAAGTCTCTGTTCTTCCCCGGGGTTGGGCAGGGTGAGGGCCTCTAAAACCCCTCCGCCAGTACCGTCTCCCTTGCCTGCATTGGCGTCGGGTCGATGGCCCGCAGCACATCGATCTTTCTGCGGATGATGGGCATCGCCTCGGCGACGTAGACGCGGGCTAGGTCCCGCTTCCTCTCCGACTCGCGCCCGTCCTGCAGGACCAGCCAGGAATTGAAGAGGTAGACAGCCGCATCGACGATGTCGGAGGCGTAGTAGTCGATGGCCTCGCGATCCTCCTCTTTCAAGTGGTCGATGCAGCGGTTGAACAGCGTGTTGGTCTCGGCCAACTGTCTCTTCAGGTCGGCCAACTCCTCGCCATAGTCCTGCGCCGCAAAATCGCCCAGCAAACCGTCCAGCGTGTGGCCCATCAGCCCGCCGATGGCGGCCACTATTTGGAGCTGGCTGGTGCCCTCGTAGATGTTGGTGATGCGCACGTCGCGAAAGTGGCGCTCGACGTTGAACTCGCGCATGTAGCCGGTGCCGCCGTGGATCTGCATGGCCTGGTAGGCGACCCGGTTGCCCATCTCGGAGGCGTAGTACTTCACCATCGGTGTCAGCACGTCCGAAAGACGCCCTGCCTCCTTGAGCCGCTGGCGGCCCTCGCCGTCGAGCTCCCCGCGCCCCTTCGCGCGCTCCAACGCCTTGGCCAGATCGACCCAGTAGCTCGTCGCGTAAACCATCGCGCGGGCGGCCTCGATCTCGGCCCGCATCGTGAGCAGCATGCGGTAGACTGCCGGGATCTGGTCGATGGACTGGCCGAATTGGACGCGCTTCTGGGCGTACTTGTACGCCTCGCGGTAGGCCGCCTCAGCGATGCCCAGCGCCTGGGCTGCTATCGCCAGCCTGGCCCCGTTCATCATCGCCATCGCGTAGCGGATCAGCCCAAAGCGTTGCTTGCCGACCAGCCGGGCGGGCGTGTTGTTGAATTGGATTTCGCAGGTGGGTGAGGCGTTGATGCCCAGCTTGTGCTCGATGCGGCGAATGTGCACCGTCTCGTCGGCCTCGACCTCGAACAGCGACAGGCCACGGGCGTCCATTGAGTCTTCCTCGGAGCGGGCCAGCACCAGCAGGATATCGGCGCAGCCGTTGGTGATGAAGCGCTTGACGCCATTGAGCCGCCACTCGCCGCTTTCCTCGTCGTAGGCTTCGCCCTGAGGCTCAGCCCGAAGGGTGGCGCGCGTCTGCACGCTTCCCAGGTCGGAGCCAGCATCCGGCTCGGTGAGCACCATCGCGCCGGTGACCTCGCCGCGAGCGAAGCGCGGCAGCGTGCGCTGCTTCATCTCCTCGTCGCCGTACTCGGCGATGGTGGCCGAGATCTCCTGCAGGCCAAAGATGGTCATCAACCCTGCGTCGGCGCGGGAGACGATCTCGGCCATCATCTGGAAGATCGACTCCGGCAGGTTCAGCCCGCCGTATTTCCAGGGCAGCATCGCCCCCATCAGGTCGGCCTGGCGGAGCAGGGCGAGCGCCTTCTGGGTCGCGGCGGTGTAGCAGACCTTGCCGTCACTGAACTGCGCGCCCTCCTCGTCCGCCTCGGCCGCGCGCGGGGCAACGTGATTGGCGCAGATGTCGCCCAGCACACTCAAGATCAGCCGGTAGTTATCCTTTGCGTCGGCATAGTTGCGCGGCGCGGCAGGGTATTGGTCGCGGTAGCCGTAGCCGTTCTCCAGGATTTCGACGACCTCGCTGAGGTCGAGTTTTTCCAGTTGGTATTGCAAATCGAGATTGTCGGTGAAAAAGTTCTCTGCCATGTGACTCTCCTACTTGGCCGTGCCGCGGTAAGCGCTGATCAGTTGGGGGATGACCTCGTGCAGGTTGCCCAAGATCCGGTAGTGCGCGAGCTGGAAGATGGATGCGTGCGGGTCGCTATTGATGGCGACGATGGTGCCCGACTGATCCATCCCGGCGCAGTGCTGCACCGCACCTGAGATGCCGCATGCGATATAGAGCCGGGGCCGCACGGTGACGCCTGTCTGTCCCACCTGGTGCTCCTTCTCGATGAAGCCTGCATCGACGGCGGCGCGGGAGGCGCCTACCTCGCCGCCCAGCATGTGGGCCAGCTCGGCGATCAGGTCGAACCCCTCCTTGCTGCCCACGCCCATCCCGCCAGCGACGATGACGGACGCGCCTTTCAGATCGCAGCAGGGCAGCCGCATCTCCCGACCCAGCACCTGCACGACGCGGTCGCTTGCGTCGAACTGCGGCGATACTTTCGTAACCTTGCCCCGCCGCGCCTCGTCCGGCTGCTCCATCTTCATCACGCCCTCGCGTACGGTCGCCATCTGCGGGCGTGTCTCCGGGTTGACGATGGTGGCGATGATGTTGCCACCAAAGGCCGGGCGAATCTGGTACAGCAGATCCTCGTAGACGTTCCCCTTGTGCTCGAAATCACCGATCTGGAGCGAGGTGCAGTCGGCGGTGAGGCCGGCCCAGCAGGCGCTGGCGATGCGCGGGGCCAGGTCGCGCCCGACCGGCGTGGCCCCCATCAGAAAGATGTAAGGCTTCCGCTCCTGCACCAGGTCGATGGCGACGCGGGCGTAGGGCAGCGTGCGGTAGGCGGCCAACTCGGCATGGTCGGCCAGCAGCACCTCGTCGGCGCCGTGGTGGATGACCCTCTCGGCCTCGCTGGCGATCTCGTGGCCTAACAGCAGCCCGCACACCTTGCCGTCCAATCGATCAGCCAGTTCCCGCGCCTTACCCAGCAGTTCCAGGCTGACCGGCGCGACGTTGCCCCTGTCTTGCTCAATGAAGACCCAAATCTCTCGTTGCTTTGTCATCTGGTTTTCCCTCTTGAATAGGGAGTAAGAATTGGGAAGTAGGAAGTAAGGGGGTTCCCCTACTCCATACGCCTTACTCCATACTCCCTACAGTATGTAATCCTGAACCAACTCCTGCACCAAAGCAGAAGCACCTGCCTCACTTGCCTCAAACTCCTTGCTCTCTTCGGCACCGAGCATGACCGAATCGATCTTGAGTACCTTGGTGGGAGAGCCGCCGAGGCCGACTTTGTCGTAATCGACGCCGATGTCCTCGCCGCCCCAGGTGGTGATCTTGAGATCACGCTCGGCCAGGTAGGCCTCCAGTTTTTCCTCTGTCTTGAACTCGGGCCACTTTTCCAGGAGATCGGGGTACTCCTGCGGGATGGCGGCCAGCTTGTAGGCGATCATCCGGCGGACCGAAGGTGGGCGGGGTTCGTTGGCCGAATCGACGACGGTGAGGAGGCAGGGCAGCGTGCTCTTTACCCTCTCCGTACCCAAGGGGAAAGCTCTGCGGACGACGATGGCATCTCCCTCCAGCGACTCGATGGCCTCGGCGTAGGTGATCTGCGGCAGCCCTAGCTTCTCGGCCACCTGAGGGCCGACCTGGGCCGTATCTCCGTCGATGGCCTGCCGCCCGCAAAAGACCAGATCGTAGTCGCCCGTTTTTTCGACGGCGCACTTGAGGGCGTACGAGGTCGCCAGTGTGTCCGAGCCGGCGGTCTTGCGGTCGGTGAGCAGGATCACCCGGTCGGCGCCGCGATAGAGCGCCTCGCGCAGTACCTCCGCTGCTCGCGGCGGCCCCATCGTGATCACCGTCACTTGGCCGCCGTGCTGTTCCTTCACCCGCAAGGCCATCTCCAATGCGTGCAGATCCTCGGGGTTGAAGATGGCGGGCAGCGCAGCGCGGTTGACCGTGCCGTCCTCCTTCATCGCCTGGCCGGTGATGTTGGCGGTGTCGGGCACTTGCTTGACCAACACCACAGAGTTGTAAGCCATAGATGCCTCCTGACGTCTTGTTGGGGTACTAGCCCTCACGCGCACGCAGCACGCGCGGCTCCCCGCGCGCGCACATAGAAAAACCCACGAGGGAGCGGTGGGTTACGGGCGCCCTGGATTTGCAGGAAACTCATCACGGTGGGGGTAGGATGAACGTCAGTGGTGCGACCTCGCCATTATGCTATACTGAGGCGCTGGTCTAGCGCGGTGTCTGTTCAAAATTTGGGAACGTGTTCTGTATTCCCCACTGGGGCTGCAAAAAGACATACTTTTGGTGCAACTCGCCCCACTTCGATGCTATGTATGGCGCTATTTAGGGCTGACGCCCCACCAACAAC
>DAOUDX010000153.1:0-24799 GCA_034430835.1 Anaerolineae bacterium | reverse complement strand
GTTGTTGGTGGGGCGTCAGCCCTAAATAGCGCCATACATAGCATCGAAGTGGGGCGAGTTGCACCAAAAGTATGTCTTTTTGCAGCCCCAGTGGGGAATACAGAACACGTTCCCAAATTTTGAACAGACACGTTCCCCTCGAGTGTATTTCACTTCTGGGGCGAGTTGAGCGTTGGTAGCCAGACAAGCATCCTGAGGGCTTCGACTGAGTTCAGCCGAAGTCCTTGTCGAAGGATGCAGCCTACAGGCCAAAACGCCCTCTGCCAAGCCGTCACGCTTCGACGAGGCCCCTCGACGGGCTCGGGGGGCACCTCAGCGTGACTACCGCCTAAATGAGCCTGGACTAACTCGCCCCCAAACTGAAAGGCACCCGTTCCCCTCTTGAGTGTTGGTGGCAAACGTTGCCCAAATTGAACCGCCAAGGCGCAAAGGCGGGCACGCCCAGACGCAAAGAAAAATGCGCAAAAGCTTGGCGCCCTTCGCGTCTTTGCGGTGAAAAACTCCCAGCAACACTCAACGGGGAGACTGTCGTCAGGTTCACCGGGGCATACACTGCCCTGACAACGCGAGAGGAGGCACCCCCATTCACTTGCCCATCCCCAACCGCAATGTTATACTCCCCCTGTGCTTAAAACCATTGGCATCGTCGCCACCACACGCTGCAACCTACGGTGCGCCCACTGCCTGCGGGGATATCCTGAGGAACACTACGACTTCTCCCTGGACCTTCTGGAGCGCTTGCTCAACGAGGCGCGGCCCTTTGGCGCGCACCACGTGGCGCTGACCGGCGGCGAGCCGTGTCTCCATCCAGATTTCGAGCAAATGGTGGAGATGGTCGTGGACGCGGGCTATACCTGGCACTTTGTGAGCAACAGCCTTCGCACAGAGCCGTATGAATCGCTGATGAAGCGGTACCGGGACAACTTCAGGTACGCATCCCTTTCCATCGACGGCGCCGATGCTGCTACCCACGACGAGCTTCGCGGCAGAGAAGGTGCTTTCGAGGCCGTCACCAGCACCGCGCGGCGCTACACCTCGCAGGGTTTCCCCGTGAGCGTCGCTGCCAGTCTGAACCAGAGGAACAAAACGCAAGTTGAAGACCTGATCGGCCTGGCGAAGGAACTCGGGGCCTATCGGATCGGCTTTGGCGGTACGATCCCCACGCCGTGGAACGAGGAGCTGGTGTTGAGTGAGTCCGAGTCACTGACGATACACCAACAAATAGAAGGGTCCAAACCCGAGGTCGGGATTGAGATTCGAACCGTCAGCAACCTGTGCACGTCCGGCGGTGTGCACTTCTGCGATATACTGGACATGCATGAACTCGCCTTCAACGCCAGAGGGGAACTGGTCTTCTGCTGCGATGTTCCCGGTGATAGAGGGACTATGGGCACGCTGCTCGACCAGCCATTGTCTGCCTTGATCACTGACTGGCTCCAGATCGCCGCCGATCTTCAAGCTCATCGGGCCAAGCGCATCGCTGAGGGACAGATGGGAGAAGGGTTCGACACCTGCGCCTTCTGCAGCGGCTACTTCAGTGCCGACTCGCAAGCACTCCGTCGCCGGTAGCTAAACCTCCGACCATTCTGACCAGTCTGACGTGGTATCATCGTCGCCCCCGCCTCCTCCCTCTCCAAACGCCACTTTCAACGGCAGTTCCACCAGCACCTCGCCGCCAGGGCCATAGAGGCGGGCGGTCCCTTCATCCGCAGGCCCCACGAACCACGCCTCGCCGTTGGGGTGGCATCCGAACCCGCCATCGCACTCCCAGCGGTAGCCTTCTGGCAGTGGGAGGGCATCGATCCCATCGGCCGGCGCGCGTTCCGGGCCGTGCCAGGTATCGCCCAACAGCACCAATAGGTCCATCCAGGGCAGCGTCCCCTTCTCGTAGATACCCACACCATCCTGCTGGACGCCGCCGTGGTAGATGACCATCGCGTTCCCGACCTGCACCGGCGTGGCTGTGGGCTGCAACTGGGGCTTGGTAAAGATCCACGGCCCGGCCACACAAATCTCCTTGCCCTCGGCGTCTAAAGCCACCACCCGCCAGGAATACTCCCCACCCCAGGGCAGTGAGGCGTTGTACATCGTGTAGCTCGTCTCCGCCGTCTCGTACGGCAGCACCTTGCCGCCCGGCCGCGTGATCTCCAGCCGGTAGCTCGCACCGCCAAACTGCGGCGTCCACTCGAAGGTCACGCGGCCCACCGCGGGCAACTCCACCCCGTCCTCCGGTCCCACCAGCGTGAAACAGGGAATGGGCGTGTCGGTGGGTGTGGGCGTGTCGGTCGGCGTACTCGTCGGGGTCGGTGTGGCGGTGGGTGTTGGGGTGTGCGTCGGAGTGGGCGTAGGCGTCGGGGTATTAGTCGGGGTGCTGGTGGGCGTGGGAAGAAGTCCCTTGTAGGCGGAGAGCAGCACCGCCCACACGGAGGCGAAGAGCATCTTTACGGCAGAACGGCGAGACAGATTCGGCATCGTTCACCCTCCACAACTATTATGTGAGAATCTCCACGAATCGACGCGGCGTGACCACCTGGATACCCTCATACTCATCCAACACCAGCAGGTTTTGATCGCCGCTGACAATGTAATCCGCCTGCCCCTCCACCGCACAGGCCAAGATGGGATCGTCTTTGGGATCGCGGGTCACGCCCAGCAGTTGCAGCTTGCCAGGAGTCAACTCGGCCTGGGATAGCAGGGCAGCCAGTACCGCCTCCAGTTCCTCCTGCGTCAAATGAACCCGCTCGGCGATGCGGGGGTAGGTGAGGACGTGAGCTAGCTCATCCACCAGGTAAAGCGAGAGCACCAGCGTGTACCGGCTCTCCAGCCAAGCGTCGAGGATTTGGCGCGGCGGGCCTTTCTGACTCACCAGGCCGCTGACCAGCACGTTCGTATCCAGCACCGCCCTGATCGGCATGGGCCTAGCCGCTCTGCAAGCTGTAGAACTCGGCGCGGGCCTCCTCGATCAGGTCGTCCAGCTCGCCGGCATCCACCTCCTCCGCCCGCGAGCGGATACCGGCGACGATCTCTTGCAGAGAAGCGGCGGCCCGCTGCTCCCTGATCGCCTGCAGGAGGCGAAAATCCTCTATACTGATGATAGCGGCCGTCGGCTCGCCGAACTTTTCCACGATGTACTGCGTTTTACCATAGCCCACTTCGTTGAGCACCCGCTTGATCTGTGCGCGCAGATCGGAGGACGAGATGGTTCTCTGCATGTCTATTCCCCAGGTATAGATTTGGGTAGTCTCCCTCTTGAGTGTTGGTGACAGCAGCGAGCGTCCTTCGACTCCGCTTCGCTCCGCTCAGGACGCTCGCGGAGGCTTCTTCGACTGCATTTTGCTGCGCTTCATTCCGCTCAGAAAGCCCTCGCTCGCTTGTTATGTCCAACAACACTCGACAGGGGTGCCTCCTAAATTTGTACAAGTTGTTTAATTTGTAACCTGTGCACATTATAGCAGAGACTTGCCTGGTGTCAGCGTGCGACGATGCAGAATAGATCATTGAAACGGGAGACTTTTGTGCCGCAAAGATGGTAGTGTCCCTCTTGAGTGTTGGTAAGCGTAGAGATAGCAACTTAAACCGCAAAGGCGGGCACGCCCGGGCGCAAAGAGGACATAAAAACTTCGTTCTTTGCGCCTTTGCGGTGAATTTCTTGCTCAACAGAACTACCAACACTTTACGGAGACACTACCAGAAAGACTGGCCAGAAGCATCCGGGAGAGGACGTTACACCCCAAACATCGGAAAGTACTCCATCACCGCCAGCGCGACGTACAGCAACACCACCGCCAAGCTGTTGGTGATCACGTGCATCGTGATAGGCACCCAGATCGACTTGCTCCACTCGTAGAAGAGCGCGTTGGCCAGGCCCAGCACAAAGCTGGACACGACGACGGCGAGGGAGTCAAAGTGCGCCAGGGCAAAGAGGGCCGAGCTGAGCAAGACTCGCACCCAGAGCCTAAACCGCCGCGACTTGAACCAACCATGGAGCAATCCCCGGAAGTAGAGCTCCTCAGAGACAGGGGCCAGCAGCCCTGCGCCCAGGAAGGTCAATGCGAAATTGATCCACGAAAAGCTCATCCCTACCGAGATGAGATCCGCGCGGGCCTGGATACCCGCCAAGCCGCCTTCGACCAGCCACAGCACCATGTAGCCCAGCACCATGCGCAGAGGAATGAGGACAGCAGAGGCAGCAATTGCCGCCAAGAGCCACCACCACTGCACCCTTGGAGGCAGGAAGCCCATCTCCGCCCACGTAACCTTGCCCCGCCGCACGCCCCACACGCACACCGCCCCTGCCAGGGTGAGAAAGTTCAGCAAGTAGAGCACGACAGAGGCCAGAATGGACACCTCTTGAAAGACAAAGCCCGCGCCAGCGCTGGCCAGCATGAGCAGCCCAAAGCCACCCACGAGGTACAGGGGCAGATCCAGCCACGAGGCGGGCTTGGTCTGAGAGGCAGGTTGCGCGTCGAGGGGTTGCTCGCTCATGCCTTCTTGGACGGGCGGCGGCGCGGCGAGGGCGAGGGCGGCAGCAATGCCGTCGTCAAGACAGCGTCCATCTGATCGACCAGGACGACGTTGATGCTCCGCTTCACGCGCTTGGGGATCTCGGCCAAGTCTTTCTTGTTCCGCTTGGGGATGACGACGGTCTTGAGGCCGGCACGGTGGGCAGCCAGCATCTTTTCCTTGAGGCCGCCGACGGGCAGCACGCGCCCGCGCAACGTGATCTCTCCCGTCATTCCCACGTCGTGCCGCACGGCCCGCCCGGTGAAGGCGGAGATGAGAGCCGTGGCAATGGTGATGCCGGCCGACGGCCCATCTTTGGGGATTGCCCCTTCCGGCAAATGGACGTGCACGTCGGTGCTCTCAAAGACGTCAGGCTTGATCTTGAGAACCTCGCTGCGGGAGCGGGTGTAGCTGAGCGCTGCCTGGGCCGACTCCTGCATCACGTCGCCCAATTGCCCGGTCATTGTCAAGTTCCCCTTGCCGGGCATCAACACTACCTCGACCGGCGTCAGGTCACCCCCCCCCTCCGTCCACGCCACACCCATAGCGATGCCAACTCCGTCCTGCTCCTCCGCCAGGCTGCGGATGAACTCGGGCGGGCCGAGGAAACGGTTGAGCATTGCCGCCGTGATATTCCGTGGAACGGAGCTACCTTCGGCTACGCGGCGGGCGACCTTGCGACAGATGCTGGCGATCGTGCGCTCGAGATTGCGCACTCCTGCTTCGTAAGTGTACTCGCGGATGAGGGCCCGCAGCGCTCCTTCGCTGAAGGCGATGGGGGTCTCCCCCAGGCCGTTCTCCTCCAGTTGGCGCGGGATCAGGAAGCGGCGCGCGATCTCCAACTTCTCCTCGTCGATGTAGCCGGGAAACTCGATCATCTCCATCCGGTCGCGCAGCGCTGGCGGGACGGGATCGAGAATGTTGGCCGTGGTGATGAACAGTACTTTTGAGAGATCGTACGGCACCTCAAGATAGTGGTCCGAGAAAGCGTTGTTTTGTTCGAGATCCAGGACTTCCAGCAAGGCCGCCGCCGGGTCGCCCCGAAAGTCCAGCCCCAGTTTGTCCACCTCGTCCAGCATGAACAATGGGTTGATCGTCTCGGCGCGCCGCATCGTCTGGAGGATGCGGCCCGGCAGCGAGCCGATGTACGTGCGGCGATGACCACGAATTTCCGCCTCGTCCCGCACGCCCCCCAGGCTCACACGGACGAAATTGCGCCCCAGAGCTTCGGCAATGGATTTTCCCAGGCTCGTCTTCCCGGTGCCGGGCGGGCCGACGAAGCACAGGATCGGGCTGCGCATCTTGTCGGCGGCCAGACGCCGCACGGCGATGTACTCCAGAATGCGCTCCTTGGCCTTGGGCAGCCCATAGTGGCGCGACTCCAGCACCTCCTCCACGTGCTTGACGTCCAGATTGTCCTCCGTCTCCTTTGACCAGGGCAGCTCAACCAGCCAATCGAGGTAGGTGCGAATGATGCCGGTCTCGGGCGACATGGGCGGCATAGCGGATAGCCGATCCAACTCTTTATCGGCCCGGGCGCGCGCCTCTTCGGGCAGATCGGACTGGGCGATCCGCTCGCGCAGGTCGTTGACCTCCTGCGTGTAGATGTCGCCCTCCCCCAGCTCGTTCTGGATGACCTTCATCTGCTCGCGCAGAAAGTATTCCCGCTGCGTTTTGTCCAACTCCTGCTGCACCTGCGAGTGGATGCGATCCTCCAACTCAAGCACGTCCAGTTCCTTGGCCAATAGGACACTGGCGCGCTGCAAGCGCACCGCCACGTCGAGAGTCTCCAACACCTCCTGACGCTCGGCCACCTCCAGATTCAGCGCCTGAGCCATCAGGTCGGCCAACCATCCAGGATCGTCGATGTTCATGGCATAGACGTAGGCATCATCCGGCAGGGTGCGGCTCAGTTGCACGACTTTTTCGAAAAGCGCCAGCACTGCCCGCATCAGTGCTTCGGTGGGCGGCGTCTTTTCCGTCGTCTCGTAGATGGGCAAGGCACGCACACGGACGTAGGGCTCGAGGTGGACGTACTCGACGATCTGCACCCGCCGGACCCCCTGGCTCAACACGCTGATGGTGCCATCGGGGATGCGCAGCATACGCCCCATGATCGTCTCGGTGCCGACCGTAAACAGATCCTCAGGCCCCGGCTCCGAAACCTCGGCATCGCGCTGGGCGACAGCGATGAGCGGCTCGCCCCGCTCCTGCGCCACCTCGATAGCCTCGATCGACCGGTCGCGCCCGACGAGAAGTGGCGCGACCATGCGGGGGAACATCACCATGTCGCGCATCGGCAAAAGCGGCGCTTCGATAGGCTCGCCGGAGGACTCGTCTAGAATCTCTACATCCTCGAAATCCAGGTCGTCCAGGGAAAACGACATCCTGTGCGGCCAGCCCATCTGAGACCACCAATCTTGAAACTCTCTATCCAACATCGCTTTCTTCTCAAGCATCAGACTTTCGCCTCGTCGTTGTTACCAGGCGCGGCTTCCAAACCGCGCTCAAGCATCGCCGTCCCCATCGGGTATCGACGCGCCGACGTACCGCGCCCACTCCTCACGGGCATCGGCGACCAGAAAGACGGAGCCAGTCATCAGTAGACCGTCGCCCGACCTCATCACCGCCAGCGCGCGCCGCAACGCCTTGCCCACACTTACACTGACCTCCGCCCCGCTTCCCAGCGACGCGACGATGTCGGCCAACACGGCCGGTGCCGCCGCCCGTGGATGGTCGGAACGAGTGACGATGACGTAATTGCTGATCGGCAGAAGCGTCTTCAACACACCGGTGATGTCCTTATCCGCCGAAGCCCCGTAGGCCAGCACCCATCGCCGATCAGGGAACCACGTTTCCAGCGCCTGGCGTAGCACCTGCGCTGCGTAGGGGTTGTGGGCGCAGTCCATAATCACCAGCGGCTCGCGGCTGAGTATCTCCATCCGCCCCAGCCAAGCGACGGTGCGTAGGCCCTCGCGCACGGCCTCCGGGGGAATCTGAAAACCCCGTTCACGCATAACGCCCAGCGCGGCGATGGCACAGGCCGCGTTCTCCAACTGGTGACGGCCCAACAGCGGTATCCAGTATTCGCCGTCCAACTCCGACCCATCGCCGGCAGGCCGCCAGACACAAAAGGCCTGGCCGTCCAGATCGGCCGGGCCTGGCTCGATCATCCAATCGCGACCGATCTCCACGAGCGACGATCCCCGCTCCAGGCAGACTCTTTCCAGCACAGTGCGCGCCTCATCCTGCTGCGGTGCGGTCACCGCTGGCACGCCCGCCTTGACGATGCCCGCCTTCTCGAAGGCGATCTTGTCCAACGTGTCGCCCAGAAGATAGGTGTGTTCGAGACTGAGCGAGGTGATAATGGATACCTCTGGCGTCACGACGTTGGTTGCGTCAAGGCGGCCGCCCAGCCCCACCTCGACGACGGCCACATCCACCTCGGCGCGCGCAAAGTGCAGGAACCCCACAGCGGTGATGACCTCGAAGGTCGTCACGCCAGGCACGCGCTCGACGAGCGGCTGCACCTCCTCCACCAGCGCGACCACCTCCTCCCGCGAGATCGTCTGGCGGTTCACCTGGATGCGCTCACGGAACGTGTGCAGGTGGGGCGAAATGTAGAAGCCGGTGTGATACCCGGCAGCCCGCAGACAGGCCTCACACATCGCCGCCGTCGAACCTTTCCCCTTACTGCCGGCGACGTGCACTGAGGGGAAGCGAGCATGCGGATCGCCCAGAGACGCCATCAACTCCTCCACCCGCGACAGGCTAAATATCTCAGGTGTGTAACGCTCGATGCGCGTCTTTTCGTAATCTGTGAGGCTGTGAAGGTAGGCGATCGCCTCCGAGTACTCCATCTAAACCCTCGCCAGTCGGCGCGGATTGTACTCTTTTTTCAGGGAAATGCAAGTCGGGGTAATGTCTCTCGACAGTTGAGACAAATGAGTCCGCCTTCGGGGGGCATCGTGTAGGGTGTGAAGTTGACTGTGCCTGCATAGGTGGCGCGCTCGGTGTAGCAGGCCGGGCGATCGGCAAGCGTCCTCGCCGTGCCGGTCACGTATTCTTCCCGGATCACCCGGCAAATGCCATCAGCAGTGTGTATCCGTATAAGTGCCACTGAGGCTGCTGCCTGAACTGCTCTGCTCTCCGGTGGCGTGAAACGCCCGGTAGTTGTTTGTCGCCAGAGCGAGATCCACCATCAATAATCCGAGCCCGATCGAGCATGCCAGAGCAAGCGCTCTGCGAGAGCCGACGCTCAGAATTCGTCTCGGCTGCCGCCCTCTCGGAATATTTGCAGAAGCGCCGTTCATTTCGCCTCGCCGTCTTGATAAACCATGCGGTCAAGCTGGCTCATGCCTGCTTCACTCATCCGTCTTGAGCGCGCTTGCTCGTAGACCTCAACCAATCGCTTGGCGCTGGCTTCCCAGGAGTGATGGGTCTCTGCGTATCGCCGTCCGGCCACTGCCAGGCGCTGCGCCAGCGCTGGATCCGCACAGAGGTGTAGGACCTGAGTGGCGAACGCCTCTGCGTTGTCGGCGACCAATACCTCTTCTCCCTCCCGTGCGTCCAGGCCAGCAAACGTGGCCGAGGTACAGACGACGGGCTTGCCCATTGCCATCGCTTCCAGCACTTTGTTCTGCACGCCCACGGCGTAGTGCACCGGGCACACGGCTACCGCTGCTTGGGCCAGATAGGGCCTCAAGTCATCTACTGTGCCGGTGACCTGGATACGTTCGTCTGCAGCCAGTCGTCGCACGGCCTCGGGTGGGTCCTTTCCCACGACCTGGAACCGCACCTCAGGATCTTTCGTCCAGATGCAGGGCAGCACCTGTTGCGCGAAGTAGAGCACGGCGGTGATGTTAGCATGGTAGCTCATCTTGCCGGTAAAGATCACGGTCCGGTCATCACGCTGCCCAACGTTCTCCCGTGTGCGGAAATACTCCAGGTCTACGCCGTTGGTGACGACTGTGACTGGCGCTGGCCGGGCATCTTGGGGCAGGTACTGGTGGGCCAGTTGCTCTAGCGCCTCCCTGTCTCTTCGCGATGTGATCACGACCTGATCGTACTTGGTCAGGAGTTGGGCCTCGTAGCGGCGCGTGCGTTCCAGGTCGATGGCCGTCATCATGCGGGAACGCCATTGCGCGCCAGTTTGCGCCGCCTGCTCGAACAGCAGCGATATGGAGTCCACCGAATCGTAGACTGCCGGCACGCGTTTACCGTTGGAGGAGGAGGCAAGCACCGCCCGCACCAGCCGGGATGCGCGCAGATGCTCGATGTGCGCGACGTCGAATGTTTGTTCCCGCAACAAGTCGCCCAGCCGCTGTTCCATTCGTGGGTGGTAGGCGTAGACAGCCTGCAACGGCTCGCGCGTCGGCAACGCTCGTAGGCAGTTGACCAGGGAGCGTGTCAGTGAAATGGGAAACACTTCCGTCCGCACTCCGTACCCTCTCAGGTCTTCAGCCCGTGCTCGTTCCTCGGGCAAAGTGCCTGCCGCCGTCAGCAGGGTGACGCAGTGCCCCAACCGTACCAGCGCCCGGATCAGGTTGTAGGGGCGCGTGCGGATGAGAGAGGGAACGTAGGGGGTGACATATAGGACGTCCATCTATTCCTACTTGTCGGATATGGGAACACCCAGCTTGGCCTCCACCGCTGCCACGACCTCCGGCACGGGAGCGATTCCCAGTCGTTTGAGAGCTTCCTGACGATCCATGTATCCTTCCCGCACCAGGCTCGCCAACTCCATCACGTAGGGATGGTAGCCCATTTGCTCCACGTGGATCAGGTTGGCAAAGCTGTTGAGCAGGCAATTGGTGGAGTTCGGATCGGTGTCCTGGGGACGCTCCCACGCCAGGGCGCTGATGCGGTGCAGGGTCGTCTCCTCATCATAGTCCAGAAAGGCCAGCGGGGAAATGTTGTAGGGCAGCACTTTCACGTCCGCCAGTTGATGCTGCTCTGGGAAGTACTCTATGATCCGGGTGTTCACTACGGCCTCCAGGGGCGCTATCGCCGTATCTACCATGGCCCGCAGCATGCGGGAGTTGAAGCGGATGAAAGCAGAGGCCAGGGGGATCTGTCCAGGCGACCAGCCATAGGCCAGTATCGGGATTCCCTTTTCGAGCGCTATGCGCAGCCCGATTCCCTTGGCGATGGCCATGCAGGTGTTGCAGATACCACTGGCCCGCTCCAGTGCCTTCGCCGGATACATCCCTGGTCTCATGGAAGCCACGAAAACCTCTCTCAGTACGTCAAAACTTGGTTTCACGATAGCGTGATCTACGTTCAAGTTCTCGGCGACCGTACGCATGTTCTTGAGCGCCTGGGGGGAAACGAAGCCGTTGTCGAACGTGAAGGCCAGAACGCGCAGGCCGTACTGCTCCTTGAGTAACCAGAGGGTGTAGGTGCTGTCCTTACCACCGCTCCAGGCTACTAAGCAGTGGTAGCCGGGTTGGGACCGCACGTCGCCGGCCAGCTTTTCGAACTTGGCGCGCAGGCGGGCCCTTTGCGCCTCGCGCTGTTCTGGGTCCGGCGTGCGCCGGCAATATTGGCAGACTCCCTCCTCGTCAAAGTGGATCCCGGGAAAGGTCTCCGGCAGGATGCAGCGGGTGCAACGGTTCACTTTGTCACTCCTTCCCTCGGCAGACGCGGACAGAGTAGGGTTCCTGTGCGGGCCGAGACGGAAACTCATCTATGAATAATCGATGCAAGAGCTGGACGGATAGAACGCCCACCAGAGCCATGTCATCTCCCTCGCTGACGCGCACCCCGCTCTGGCACTTGCGCGCCAGCCGGACTACAGCCTCGGGCGCGAAGACGCCGCTCACTTGGATCGCGTCCGGTGAGAGCAGGGACTCCACGTAGTTCAGTGGCTGGCCGAAGAAGGCCGGATGGATGGGCGCGCGGTAGGGCTGCTTGCGCCTCTGCCAGATCTCGGCAGGCAGGAGGCCCTGGGCGCTTTTCTTGAGGATGTACTTCTCTTTCAGTCCCCGGATCCTGAAGTGGGGCGGGAGGCGGTTGCAGAATTCCACGACCCGGTGATCCAGGAAGGGAAAGCGCCCCTCCACCGAGTTGGCTGCCATCATCCGGTCTCCTTGCGAGGAAAGGAGATAGGGTGACATGAAGGTGGCGACCTCAATGTACTGGGCCTGGGACAGCGGGCTCCAGTTGGCTAGCGCGCCATTCAACGAGGCCAGAAACTCTTCTGCTGCGTCGTATCCAGCCAGGGCCTCCTGCAGGTCGGCGCAGAACAACCGCTGCAGGCGGCCGGTGTTGCTCCAACGGATCCAGTGAGAGTAGCCCAGTCGATCCACTTCCTCCAACCCTCGTCGGAAAAAGGCCGCCATGTAGGCGTCGCCGCCCTGCGAGAGATCAGCCACGTAGGGATAGAGCCGCCGGAGGAGGAGGGGTCGCCAGGTCGAGTCTGGCTGGCGGGCCCAGAAGCGGCGGATCTTGTCTTCCTGATAGATGCCGTAGCCTCCCAGGAACTCGTCCGATCCCTCGCCAGTCAGGACGACCTTGATGTTGTTTTCACGGACCAGGCGGGAGAGCAGGTACATCGGAGCCGGGGAAGTGCGCAGGAGGGGGGCCTCGGTATGCCACACCACCTCGGGAAAGATCTGCCCGATGTCGGCGTTGTGACACTCGGTTCGGCGATGGTCTGTGGCCAGAAAGTCAGTGGCAATCTCCTGATAGCTCCGCTCATCAAAGGCGCGTTCTTCGAAGGCGATGGAGAACGTGCACAGCGATTCGGGTGTGTGCTGCCGGATCAAGGCTGCGATGAGTGTGGAATCCAGACCGCCGCTGAGGTAGCTGCCCACGGTGACGTCCGCCCGCAGCCGTAGCCGTGTCGCGTCGGAGAGCAGGTCGCGTAGCTGCTCTGCGGCTTCGTCCTCGGTGATTCGCAGCTCGTCCCCTGCCTCCGGGAAGACCGGGCTCCAGTAGCGGACGGGCGGGTGGAAGATGGGCCGGTCGCCCGCACCGATCCGCACGTAGTGACCCTGGGGAAGCTGTCGAATATTCTGGAAGATCGTGCGCGGGGGGAGGGGAGCCCAGAAGGTGAAAGCCTGCGCCAGGGCGTGCGGGTCGAATCGGGCCTGCACGCGGGAGTCTAGGAGCAGTACCTTGATCTCCGAGCCAAAGACCACTCCCTGGGCGTGAGGGAGCAGCGCGTAATAGAGCGGGCGGATCCCCAGCCGGTCCCGTGCGAGAAACAGCTCCTTCTTGCACGTGTCCCATATCGCGATGGCAAACTGCCCGTTGAGCCGCTGGAGGCACTCTGGCCCCATATCCTCGTAGAGGTGCAGAATGACCTCGGTGTCGGAGCGTGTGGAGAAACGGTGGCCTGCCCGCTCCAACTCGGCCCGCAGCTCTGGGTGGTTGAATATCTCGCCGTTGAAGACGATCCACAGAGACCGATCCTCGTTAGTAATGGGCTGCTGACCGGTGGTCAAGTCCACAATGCTGAGGCGTGCACAGCCGATGCCCACGTGTCGATCGACGTAGAGGCCAAACTCGTCAGGGCCCCGATGGCGGATGATGCCCAACATCTGCTTCAGGAGGTCGATGTCGGGCGGATGCTCTCCGCTCCAATCCAGCACGCCGATGATACCGCACATTCCCAGTCTACCTCAGCGCTAACCTGTCGATCTTTCCCGAGGATGTCTTGGGCAGCGAGTCGCGAAACTCGACGTGCTTGGGCATCATAAAGTCTTCCAGATGCTGGGCGCAGTGCCGGAGCACGTCTCTTTCGGCGAGCTGATGGCCGTCGCCGCAGACGATAAAGGCCTTGATCGCTTGCCCCAGGACGGGGTCGGGCACGCCGACGACGGCCGCTTCTGCCACCTCCGGCAGCCGGTACAGGATCCCCTCGATCTCCTTGGGCGCGACCTTTTCGCCGCGGCTCTTGATGATGTCGTCCTTGCGCGCGACGAAATAGAGGAATCCTTCTTCGTCTGTCTTGAACAGGTCGCCGGTGTAAAGCAATCGCTCCGCCGGGTAGCGCCCCGGCCGGTAACGCTTAGCGGTCTCTTCCGGATCGTTCCAGTATCCTTGCATGACGTGCGAGCCGCGCACGACCAACTCGCCCACTTCCCCCGGCCCTAGCCGATTGCCGTCCTCGTCCTCAACCCAGGCCTCGGTGCCGGGGATGGGGATGCCGACCGAGCCGGGCCGGCGGTCCAGTTCCTCCGGCGGCAAGTAGAGCGTTCGCTTGCACTCGGTGAGACCGTACATTGAGTACAGGCATGCCCAGGGGAACGCGTCCCGCAAGCGTTGGACGTGCTCCACCGGCAGAGCAGCGGCGGTGTTGGTCAGGTAGCGCAAAGAGGAGAGAGCGAATCGGCTCAGGTCCAGGTTGAGCAGCATGGCAAATAACGTCGGCACGCCGGGGAAACCAGTGACCTTCTCCTCCTCAATGCGTTTCAGTATCGCCGCCGGATAAGCGAAGGATCGCTCCAGCACCAGCGTGCCGCCGAACTTGAAGGTCATCAGGAGTTGGTAAAGACCATAGTCGAACGATAAGGGGAGGACGTTGATCACGATGTCGTCCGGCACGTTTTCTAGGTACTCGATGATGGAGGAGGCAGCAAACACCATGTTGGCGTGGGTGGACATGACTCCCTTGGGCTGGCCGGTGCTGCCGGAGGTGTAGATGAGGCACGCCAGGTCCACGTCGATGGCGGGACACGGAGGGCGAGTGGCGGGATACGTTTCCAGCATCTGAAGGAAAGCGACGATGTCTCGGCGGGCGGCAGGCGCCTCACTCGCTCCTTTCCCACACAGGATGGCGAAGCGCAGCGAGGGCACACCGGCGAAGAGATCGGCTACCTGATCGCTCTGCCGCCCGAGGGCGAACAATCCGCTGGCAGCGCAGTTGTTCAGCACGTAGGCGAGTTTTTCCGGCTTGGTGGTGGGGTTGACGACAGTGAACGTCCCGCCTGCCTTGAGGATGGCAAATATGGCGATGACTGTCTCGACAGAGCTGTGCAGCCACACGGCTACGCGATCTCCACGCTGAACGCCAAACTCCAGCAGGCCGTGTGCCACCTGATTGGCCTGTCTCTCGATCTGGGCGTAGGCCGGCCGCTGCCCGTCGCAGATCAAGGCTACCTTGTTAGGAAACCTCGCCGCGCTGTCCTGCAGGAAATCGCTCACTAGCATAGAAAGTCACCCCTGTTCCATCTCAGGTAAAGCCTGGGCCTTTAGAAGGAAAGCTAATTGCGTTGCTGTCCGATGGCTGTGGAGGGAGTCCGGCAAGCGACTGAGAAACCGGCCGGCCTGACTTAACGAGGTCTCGCACCGCGTGTGAGAACTTAACGCGTTACGCTTGCTGGCGATGGGTCTCTCGCTAACCTACGGTGACGAGCTCACCGGCATCGGGCGTCGTTTGAGCGACGTTCAGTTGCACGTAGCGCACAAGGCGTTCCACAGAGTCAAAGTGCTCCGGCACAATATCCTCGTCCGCCACTTCGAAGCCGAAGGTTTCCTCGACAAACATAACCAGCTCCACGACGCCAGTGGAATCGACGACCCCGTTTTCAAGGAAGGAGTCATCATTGCCTAACTTGTTCTCGTCGTCGGTGTAAAGGAAATTCTCTAAAATGTAGTCTCGAATCAAGGTTTCTATGGACATCTCTATTGTCCCCCAACTTTCCCTATTCTACGGACCTTCGGTTGGTTTGTGGTGACGAGAAACTAAAAAAAAACCAAGATGGGCACAAGTCTCCTGCGCGTACCTCTAACCAATTTTCAGGATATTCATCACCTAACGCTTACGATCACAGCCTAAAATAAGTCCGGTTAGAGACTCGGCAGAGTCTCCAACCTAGTGTGTGCGCTGTCCTACCGAGAAGCGTGAGCGAGGGTAGTACGGAACGAGGGCTAGTCGTAGGAACGACCAGGGATAGCAAAGACGATGACCATCGAGATCAGTAAACCGCCGGTCTCTTCAGCAGGAGTCGAGACGTCGCCCTTCCCTGTTTCGCGCAAGCGAGTTAGGACCAGGGAAAGTTTTCCTGCCCATTGGGCCGTGTTGCCGCTGTTTGTCTTGGATGCGCTGTGCATCGGAGCCAGCATGATCGCGGCATACCTGGTGCGTTTCCAACTGCTGAGATATCACGCGCCGTTTTCGAGCGACTTCTACGTACGTTTGGTGGTGATCGCTACGCCAGCGTGGCTGTTTGTATTTGCCCTCTTTCGCCTTTACAACTTTGATCGTCTCTTCGGCGGGCTGCGTGAATACGCCAGTGTGTTCAACGCCTGCACCGTCGGCGTCGTCGGGCTGGTCTTTTATGGCTTTGTAGGTCACGGCGTCGAGGACAGTATCTCTCGCGGGTGGCTGGCGTTGGTGTGGTTCTTCTCTATCGCCACCGTGGCCTGGGTTCGGTTTGGCTATCGCCGGCTGGTGTATACTCTGCGAGAGCAGGGGGTGTTCGTGCGGCGGGCGCTCGTCGTGGGGGCCAACGAGGAAGGTCAGGCGGTGGCGGCCCAGTTGTGTGATTCGCCCAAGGCAGGGATGGAGGTTGTGGGGTTCGTGGACCCGGCGCAAGGTCAGGCGGTGGCAGCAGATCTGCCTGTGCTGGGCGGTCTTGACGATCTGAGTAGGTTGGTTGAGAAACTGGCTGTCGAGGAGCTCATCGTCATCCCCACCGCACTAGAGCGCGAGGATTTGCTGGACATTTACCGCGATTGGGGAACAGACGACAAGCTACACATACGTCTCTCCTCTGGTCTGTACGAGCTCTTCACCACCGGTATACAGATCAAGGAGGCAGGATTTATTCCTTTGGTGAGCCTGAATCAGACACGCATCACGGACCTGGATGCTCTGATGAAGGCGATGGTGGACTATGTTGGGGCACTGTTGGGTATTGTGTTGCTGGTGCCTGTTTTCCTGATCGTCGCGTTTCTGGTCCGATTGGACTCGCCGGGTTCCTTCATCCATCGCCGGCGTGTGGTGGGATTGCACGGTCGGAGGTTCAACGCCTACAAGTTCCGCACGATGATCGCCGACGCCGATGCCTATCTCAAGACGCACCCGGCGCTATTGGAGGAATGGGAGCGAACGGGCAAGATCCAGGATGACCCTCGCATCACATGGGTGGGGCGATTCCTACGGCGTTACAGCCTGGACGAACTGCCGCAGTTGTTCAACGTGCTGAAGGGGCAGATGAGCTTGGTGGGGCCGCGGATGATCACGCCGGCAGAGTTGAGCCACTTTGGCCGGTGGCAGCACAACCTCCTAACGGTTAAACCAGGGCTGACCGGACTGTGGCAGATCAGTGGGCGTGCCGATCTCTCTTACGACGAGAGAGTCGAGATGGATATGCGGTACATTCGTAACTACACGATCTGGCTGGATTTGAAGATAGTGTTCGGCACCATTATGGCGGTGGTTAGAGGGTGGGGAGCCTACTGAACCGGCAGTGAGATGCGTATGAATACAGTTCTAATCGCAAGAGCGCCTGTGCGCATTAGCTTCGGCGGGGGTGGGACTGATTTGCCCGCCTACTATGAGGAGCACGGTGGGTTGGTAGTCAGCACAACCATCAGCTACTACACGTATACGATTCTCACCCCTGGGTGGTTAGATGGCGTGCAGATCATCTCCGCTGACTACCGGGCCATTTGTCAACGACCCACTTGCGAGGATCTGATCTGGGACGGGGATCTGTCCTTACCCAAGGCCGTCACCTACTATTTTAAAATCCGTGGCGGGTTGACGATTTTCATGGCCTCTCAGGTTCCCCCTGGCACAGGGCTGGGCTCCTCCAGCAGCGCGGCTGTGTCGATGATCAAGGCGCTTGCCTTTTGGTGCGGTTTGGATCTCGGACCTGCCGAGGTGGCGGAACTGGCCTGCCATATCGAGATCGGCAAGATGAAGATGCCTATCGGCAAGCAGGATCAGTACGCGGCGGCCTTTGGTGGCCTAAATTGCATCAAGTTCTCTCGCGGGGGCGTGACGGTCGAGCCACTAAGAATCTCCCCTGAGACACACGCGGCTCTGGATAGAGGGCTGATGCTTTTCTTCACCGGCACCTCACGACAGTCTTCCACTATCCTGCGCCGACAGGAGAAGGCCAGCCGAGAAGGTGACCAGCAGACGATGGATAGACTGGACGCGATCAAGGCGCTGGGGCTGGAGATACGCAAGGCGCTGGAGAAAGGGGACATGGCAGCCTTTGGCGAGCTGCTTCACCAATCCTGGATGAACAAGCGCGAGGTGACGAGCGGCATCACCAACCCGTTTCTGGATCAGTGCTATCAAGTAGCGCGGGAGAACGGGGCGCTGGGCGGAAAGGTGACCGGCGCTGGCGGCGGGGGGTTCATGATGCTGTACTGCCCGCAGGACCGACAGGTGGCTGTCACGGAGGCGCTGACGGCCTTGGGGCTGCAGCGTCGGCTCTTCAAGCTGGAGAAAGGGGGTGTCCAGGTGATGGAAGCATCGCCTCGACCTCCGTCACCTGTCTTGATGATGGCACCAAACCGTACCACCTTCGAGAAGTCAGGGAGCTGGACAGCGGAGGAAGGGAGCCCAGCGCTTTTCTAGTGATTGGGACCCGCGCTGAACACATGGTGTGTCTGGAGCAGCATGGGAGGAGATGGAAAGTGGATGTAAGCGTCGCCGATCGTTTGGTTTCCGATATGGACCCTGACCTACTGATTTGCCTACGTACGCAGGTCAATTCGTTCATCAAGTGGGACCTGGTTCATTTCTTTCATCGGAATCCTTATACCACTGATACCCCTGAGGGTATCGCCCGTCACATTGGCCGGAACGCAGGCGGTATTCAAACTGAACTGGCCGAAATGGCCGCTGGGGGAATACTCGTCGAGTATCGCTACGGTGAGATGACGGTCTATTCGTTCTCGGACGACCCCGCAATCAGGGATCTGATCCGTCGCTTGGTTGAGGCTTCGGACGATCGGTTGTTTCGAGCCAAGGCTGCTTACCACATGATACGCGCTATGCGCAACAATGAGTCCCTCCCGGCAACGGCCGACGGGGTAGCCAGCGACCGGTGTGGCAAAAGCCAGCAGGAGAAAGTGATTGTAGCGAGCGCGTGAGCGTGCTCCGTGGAGGTTGCACCGCAAGGCTGCGCCCTGGCAAAGGAGGTTCAGATGGCAGTACGACAATACAATCCCGATCTTTTTCGGCCAGTAGAACGAATCGGTAAGAGGTTCTATTTTCCGAGGTTTGCCGCTTGTCTGTGGAACTATAGTCTCATGATAGAGATCCGTCATCCAAAGGCAGGGGCATGTGTGCGGCGTCTTGCTGAAAAGATGATGCCGCCGTACTAGTTGCCTTACGGTCTGATGACGTGCTGCGCCGTGACCCCAGCATTAGCTGCGAGGAAGCAAATGACACCGTTGTGGAGACTGATAGAAGAGGCGCGCCGTCAGAAACGGGCGGGAAGATGTGCCGTCGAGATGTTTATCGCGAGCCTGTTCCCGGCTCTACTGGAAACTACATTTTGAGGGAGGTAAGGTTTTGGAGGGCATACGAGAGTATTTGGGTGAAGTGCAACGTGTCCTGGGTATGCTGCCCATGGAACGCATCTGTGAGATGGTGGATGTGCTCCTAAGTGCCAACTATGTGGGCAATACGGTTTTTATCGTGGGCAATGGAGGCAGTGCAGCAACCGCGTCCCACTTTGCGTGTGACTTGGCGAAAGGAACGATCACGTCCGACCGTCCTCGGTTCCGTGCGACGGCATTGACAGACAACGTGCCGGTGATGACAGCCTGGAGCAACGACAGCGCCTACGAGGACGTATTTGTCGAGCAGTTGAGAAATCTGATCCGGCGCGGAGATGTGGTCGTCGCTATCAGCGGCAGCGGCGATTCCGAGAATGTACTGCGGGCGGTGGAGTTGGCTAATCAGGTGGGCGGGATCACCGTTGGGCTTTCTGGCTTCTCTGGCGGGAAGTTGAGCGAGATGGTGGACGTGCCGGTGGTTGTGCCAAGTGACTGCTTAGCGCAGATAGAAGACGTGCATTTGACGCTGTGTCATCTAGTTTGCTCGGTGTTGCGACAGCGGATGCAGCAGACTGAGCCCCCGATCCTGATGATGTTGGATACCCATATCTCCGAAACGGGGCGAGTACCCGAATGGGTATCCACCTTCCATAAGGAAACCGGCGACAATGGTCGATGCGCCTAGGCTATCCGCTCCTGGTTCCGCAAGCGGTGGTTGAGGTGCTGGCGGTTTTTGACTGGTGCGCACCTCGCGCTTTGGCCTAGCAACTTTGAGATTGTCTATGCATCGAGCTGTCTTTGTTGACCGTGACGGGGTGATCTGCCGTAACCGGCGCGACCACGTCAAGAGTTGGGATGAGTTTGTCTTCCTGCCTGGCGCCTTGGATGCGCTGGCCCGGCTGTCGCAGTCAGACCTGCGCATCGTGATCATCACCAACCAAGCGGCTATCAATCGCCGATTGGTCCCTGCCGAGGTCGTGGAGGATATCAACGCTCGCATGGTGCGGGCCATTGGGGCGGCGGGTGGGCGTGTGGATCGGGTAGTGTACTGTCCCCATCGGCCCGATGAGCAGTGCTCATGCCGCAAACCCCAGCCAGGCCTGCTCTTGAGAGCAGCGGAGGAGTTGGACCTTGATCTCTCCAGCTCGTACCTCGTCGGGGATGCGGAGAGTGATGTGCAGGCTGGTCAGGCGGTTGGGTGCCGGTGCTATCTGGTGCTCACCGGCCGGGGCAGACGGCAGTTACTCCAGATCTGGTTGCACGGACGGTGGGGGTTTTCGATCGCGCCGAATCTGGGGGCGGCGGTAAACGCGGTCCTACATCGTGAGAACGGCAAAGCCTGGGGCTTTGCAAGCTCGTTGACATCAGGGGACGGGCCGTGAGCGCGGAGGGAGAGCAGCGCGCCTTCATCTCGCAGGTTCCCGACGCGGCGGCGGTCGCGGCCCGGCGAGGGCGCTTGCGTTACTACCTGGAGGGCCAGTCGACCAGTATTGGACGCTACATACTGGAACAGGCCCTGTTCTTTCTCCTCCGCGGCATCCCCAGCGTGGTCGGCATTGGCCTACGGGCGCTGGCCTATCGCTTGATTCTGAAGAGCGATGGTCTACCTGTCGTAGAGGATCACGTGCGCCTGTGCATGCCGGCCAATATTCACCTGGGCCGCCACGTCTACCTGGATCACGGCGCATACCTTCACGCTTGCCCTCAGGGGATTTTCATCGGCGACGAGACCTTTGTGATGCATGGCACCGAGTTGCACGTGTACAACTTCCGCGACCTACCCGGTGCCGGCATCTGGATAGGGCCCAATTGCTTCATCGGCGAGTCGTGCCTGGTGCGCGGACAGGGCGGGGTTCACATTGGCGATGCGGTCCTGCTGGCTCCCAGAGTACAGGTGCTGGCGGTGGATCACCTTTTCGGGGACCCCAGTCGCCCGGTCATCCAACAGGGGATCGCCGCACGCGGGATCGTGGTGGAGGATGGCGCGTGGATCGGGGCGGGCGCGATTCTCCTAGACGGGGTGACGGTGGGAAAAGGGGCCATCGTGGGGGCGGGCGCGGTCGTGACGCGAGACGTGCCAGCTCGCACGCTGACGGTGGGTGTACCCGCGCGGATGGTGCGGCGGCTCGAAGTGGACAAGGAAAGGTAGCGTGCGATCGAATGGCGGTGGAAGGCGACGACATGCCAGGCCACCGCTTCTGGTCAAGGAGTGAAACTTGAACGTTCTATCGGTGGTAATTCCGGCTTACAACGAGGAACACGGCATCGCTGAGATCATCGAGCGGGTCTTGAGCATCTGTCCTCGGCTGCAGGAAACGGGGGTGGACGATCTGGAGCTGATCGTGGTGGACGACGGGTCCCGCGACAAAACGGCAGAGGTCGCCGGGCACTACGACCGGGTCAATCTCATCCGCCATTCAACCAATCTGGGATATGGGGCGGCGCTCAAGACCGGTTTCAGCTCGGCCCAAGGGAATCTGCTGGGTTTCTTGGATGCCGACGGGACCTATCCGCCGGAGCATTTCCCCGACCTGTGCCGGGTCGCCCTGGACGAGCGGGCGGACCTGGTGGTCGGTTCCCGCATGGCGGGGGCTGAAAGCGAGATGCCGCTGGTTCGTCGCATCGGCAACTTGATCTTTGCCAACCTGGTGAGCTTGCTGGGCAATCACCGCATCAGCGATAGCTCCAGCGGCATGCGCGTCATCCGGCGGGAGGCGTTGCCCCGATTATACCCCCTGCCCGATGGACTGAACTTTACGCCGGTGATGAGCACGCGCGCTCTCCACGAGGACATCTGCTGGCGGGAGATCCCCATTCCCTACAAGGAACGGGTAGGACGGTCGAAATTGAGCGTCGTTGGGGATGGGATGCGCTTCCTGCGCACCATCGTGTGGACGGCGCTGAGCTACAATCCGGTCCGTGTCCTGGGCGGCATTGGCCTGGGATTGGCCGCTGTCACCGCCATCATCGGGGCGATTATCGTGGGGATGCGCCTTGCCAACATCACCAGCCTGGGCCCCTGGGGAGTCGTCAGTGTCTTTGTCGCCAGCCTGTGCGCTGTTGCGGGCGTGACGCTATTTTCGCTCGGGGCGACCTTCAATTACTTGGTTTCGCTTTTCCACGGACACCCCGTTCGCCAGGGCCTCTTCGGCAAGCCGCTCTTCAAGCGCCCATTGGAGCGACACCTTGGCTGGGTGGGACTGGCGGCGATAGGCGCAGGTCTGGCCATCGGTTTTGCCAGCCTGGGTTTCTCGTTGAACGGTTGGCCTATCGAGCGTCTCTGGCTGTACCTCATGGGGGCGGCGATGCTGATGTTGATGGGGTTGCAGATGGCCGTCTTCTGGGTGATCGTCCAGGTGCTGGGCGAGTTGAGCCAGCGAGAGGCACACGTGACCCGCGACCTGGAAGGGCAACTGTGCGAGAGGTAAACCGTGGAGCGGGGATGCAGGAGCAGGTCCCGCTGCCCTGCTTCCCTGACGCCGACGAGGTAGTGCGGTCTGGGTTAGTGGCCCGACCTGATGATGCCGTAGACGTTCTCTTCGTCAATCCCCCTGCTCCTGACGGGGGTATCTGGATCCGCAGCCAGCACAGGGTGGGACGGCGGTCCAGGGAAGGGATGATCTGGCACCAGGTCGGGCTAGCTCAGATGGCAGCATTGTTCCCCGACCTGCGTGTGGAAGTGATCGACGCGATCCCTCTGCGGATGGACTGGACTGCGTTCGAGCGCATCCTGGAGGAGAAGCGCCCTCGCTACTACGTCACCCACGTCACCGCCCCGACCCTGCGCAACGATATGTACGGTACTTTCCTGGCCCGCAGCGTGGGGGCGACGACCATCGCCTTCGGCACCCACGTCACCCCCATCCCGCGCGAGACGATGCGCGCCTTCCCCAGCCTGGACTTTGCCCTGCGCGGCGAGCCGGAGCTGACGCTGCGGGAGCTGATCGATACACTGGACGTCGCCAACGATCAATCGTCCAGCGCCGACCACCCGATCGCCGGGCAACTGCACAAGCTGTTCACCGACGCCGATCCTGAGTGGCAACCCGCCGGGTCTGACCTGCAACCTGGAACCCAGGCCCTGGAACACATCAAGGGGCTGGTGTGGCGCAAGGGAAGTGAGATCGTCGTCAACCCGGCCCGTCCCTTCATCCGCCGCCTGGACGACCTGCCCTTGCCGCGCCACGATCTGCTACCGTTGGCTTCGTACCGCGCTCCCCTGGTGCCCAGCCCCTATGCCTTCGTCGTCACCAGCCGGGGCTGTCCCGGCGGTTGTCGTTTCTGTATCAAACACGTCTCCTACGGCAACTCTGTCCGCTTCCGCTCGCCGGAGAACATCGTGGCAGAGATGGAGCTCTTGGCCGGTCAAGGCGTTCGTTCCATCCACATGTACGCCGATATATTCACAGTGAGCCGGGAGCAGGTTATGGGACTGTGTGAGTTGATCCTGGAACGGGATCTGCGCATGCCGTGGACGTGCAACAGCCGGGTGGATTTTGTGGACCCAGAGATGTTGCATCTGATGGGACGGGCGGGCTGCCGCTGGATTTCCTGGGGTATCGAATCGGGCAGCGAGGAGATCCTGCGACAGGTGCGGAAGGGGATCAAGCTGGAGCAGGTGGAGCAGGCGTTGCGTTGGGCGAAAGAGGCAGGCATCCGCAACTGGGGCTACTTTATCATTGGCCTGCCGGGTGAGACCGAGGAGACGATCAGAGAGACCATTCGCTTCTCGAAGCGCCTGCCGCTGGACCTGGTGCTATTTCACATCGCCGCGCCCTATCCGGGTTCTCCGCTTTTCTTTGAGGTGGTGGAGCAGGGATGGTTTCGCCCTGGCACCCGTTGGGAGCAAGTGGATATGGACTGTTCCACGGTGCTGGACTATCCCCACCTACGAGCGGAGGAATTGGAGCGGTGGGCCCGGCGAGCCTTCCGGGCGTGGGCGTTGCGGCCTGGGCCGATGTTGACCTACCTGCGGATGCTCTTGAGTTCTCCTTCCTTGTGGCGCTCGGCCCTGGAGGTCGGCTTGGAGAGCCTCGGCTGGGCCATGCGGGGGTAACTGGGGCATCGCGCGCGGGAATCCCCCTACGAGATCGCGCCTGGCAGCGTGAACGTGAATGTATTCCCCGGGTTCGCTGGCTCGGTCTGTACTCCCACCTGTCCCCCAAGCTTCTCCACGATGCAGCGTACGATGGACAGCCCCAGCCCGTACCCCTCGGAGTTGTGGCTGAGCCGGGTGAACGGCGTGAACAGCCGTGCTTGATCCTTGAGCGGGAGAGCAGGCGCGTTGTCGCGGACCCAGAAGCACACGTCTCCGCCGGGTTGTACCGCCCCTCCCACTTCCACGCGCGGCGGCCGGTTGCCGTACTTGATGGCATTACTGAGATAGTTGACCCAGACCTCTTCGATCCATGGGCCGTAGCCCATCGCCACCGGCCAGGAGGTGGGCGCGATGACTTCGGCCTGGTACTCCTCGATCATGTTGGATACCCGCCGTCGTGCTTCGGACACAATGCGCCCCATGTCCAGGGGTTCCACCCGCACCTCTGTCTTGCGCGCCCTGGCCAGCAGCAGCAACTGCCGCGTCGTGCGGCTCATCGTTCGCCCTGCTTTCTCGATGTCTATGGCGCATTCCCTGATTTCATCTACTGACATGCCTGCGCCGTGCTTCTTGAGTACTTCGGCGAGGCCGGTGATGATGGTCAATGGGTTCTGGAGGCCATGCGCCACGGTCTGGGCGAAGGCGTCCAATTCCTCGTTGCGTGCCTGGAGGTCTTTGTTTAGGCGGTCCAATTCTCTCATGTCCTCGAAGCGGGCTATGGCG
>DAOUDX010000152.1:0-24248 GCA_034430835.1 Anaerolineae bacterium | reverse complement strand
GTTGTTGGTGGGGCGTCAGCCCTAAATAGCGCCATACATAGCATCGAAGTGGGGCGAGTTGCACCAAAAGTATGTCTTTTTGCAGCCCCAGTGGGGAATACAGAACACGTTCCCAAATTTTGAACAGACACTGAGGTGGACATAAGGGAGCGATAATGCGAGTCCTGATGATATCGAGGCCCTGCCTGATCGGAGCCTACCAGCGCAAGTTGGAGGAGATCGCCCGCTTTCCAGATGTCGAGCTGATGGTTGCCGTGCCATCGACTTGGCGTGAGGGCGGTCGCGTGATCCGGCCGGAGCGGGCGTATACCGACGGGTACGAGCTGGTGCTCGAACCCATTGCGTTCAATGGCAGTTTCCACCTGCACTTTTATCCCCGCCTGGGGCAACGACTGCGCGCTTTTTCTCCAGATGTCGTGCATATCGACGAGGAGCCGTACAACTTCGCCACCTTTCATGCAATGTGGCTGGCCAGGCGTGCCGGTGCGCGCGCGTTGTGGTTCTCCTGGCAGAATCTGGACCGGCAGTATCCGCTGCCTTTCCGCTACTTTGAGCGCTGTAGTCTGTGTCACGCCGATTACGCGATTGTCGGGAGCGAAGGGGCAGCGGCGGTCTGGCGAGCAAAGGGGTACGCGGGCCCCCTGGCCGTCATTCCCCAGTTTGGCGTGGATGCCGACATTTTTGCGCCCTCTGATGGCGAGCGGGACCGTAGCCGAGGCTTTGTGGTCGGATTCGCCGGGCGGCTGGTGCGGGAGAAGGGGGTCGATCTGCTGTTGGAGGCGGTGGCCGGAATAGACGGCCCTTGGCGATTGGTCGTCCAGGGCTCCGGGCCAGAGCAAAGGCGACTGGAAGAGTTAGCCGGTCGATTGAGATTGACCGATAGGATCTCTTTCAGAAGCCAATGGTTGCCTTCTTTGCGCTTGCCGGACTTTTACCGGGAGTTGGATGTGTTGGTGGTGCCTACACGCTCCCTGCCTAATTGGATCGAGCAGTTTGGGCGGGTGCTGATCGAAGCGATGGCCTGTGGGGCGCCGGTCGTGGGGTCCGACTGTGGTGAGATTCCCCGTGTCGTGGGAGATGCCGGGCTGATCTTTCCTGAGGGGGATGCTGTGGCGCTGCGCAAGCGACTGGTGCGCCTGATGCGCGATCCGGCATTGCGAGCGGATCTGGCACGGCGCGGGCGGGAGCGGGTGTTGGCTCGCTTCACCCAAGCGCGTGTCGCTGCGCAGACGGTGGAAGTCTATCGGGAGTTGGCATCTCTCTGACATTCTCGCGAGTTTGACAACCCGATAGTCTCCCCGTTGAGTGTTGCTGGGAGTTTTTCACCGCAAAGACGCGAAGGGCCCCAAGCTTTTGCAGATTTTTCTTTGCGTTCTCGGTGCCTTGGCGGTTCAATTTGGGCAATGTTTGCCACCAACACTCAAGAGGGGGACTACTGACAACCTCACGGGCGTGAAATGGGCCATCAACACCCGAGGGGACACTCCCCGGCGTTGGCGGTTGGTAGACTGCCGTCTCTGAATGGGGCCGTTGCTGAGGCAGAGATGGCATTTCCTCTTTATCTTGGCGCCTGGTCTTGCTTCCAGTCGCTTTTTGAAGTACAATGCTTCTGGAGCAGGGCGCTTTGTCAGTAGGTGTTGTGATGGGGCGGCCTATGCGACAGATACCACTTGGAGGGTGCGCCGCACGGCCGCAGGTTGGGTTGGGTTCGACAGGTGGAGAGAGCCGGTGGAAACGATAAAGCCCATTTTGGATCGTCTGCTGAGTGTCCCGGCAACGGATCCTGACGAGGCTCGGCGACGAAGGTTGCTCAATATCCTGCTGCTGAGTTTTGTGGCACTCACGCTTGCAGGGCTTGTGGCGACAGTCGTCGGTCTAGCGTTTCCACCGTCCAAGGATAGACTGGCCTATTTCTACTTGAGCGTGCTTGCCACGTTGTTTGGTGCTGCGCTCATTTTTTTCTTCAACCGCTACGGATGGGGACGACTGGCCGGGTTGCTCTTCCTCCTTCTTGTGGTGGCCTCCGTCGTTATTCATGGATCAGAGGAGGTGATGACGGGGCGCGGCCTACTCACGTTCGCGATTCCAATCCTCGCTGCAAGTTTCCTGCTGCGACCTTATGCCAGTTTCATTGTGGCTGCTTTGATAGGCTTGCTGGTCGCTGGCGTGACGATGCGCACTCCAGACGCTGCGCTCGACGTGTGGGCGATTCTGACCTTCCTTCTGGTTGCATTAGCCTCCTGGCTTGCGGCCCGCACCCTGGAGCGCACGCTGAACGACTTGCGCAGCGCCAACCGTGCGCTCGATGAGTACGTCGCTGGACGAACGCGAGACCTACAGCGACGCTCCATTCAACTGCAAACTGCCTCCGAAATTGCTCGCGATGCCACTGCGACGCTGGACGTACAAAAGCTCCTCGATGAGACGGTGCGTCTCATTTCCAAGAGATTCGGCTTCTACCATGTCGGTGTTTTCTTGATGGACGAGGAGGGGAAATACGTGACCCTGCGCGTTGCTTCCTCCGAAGGCGGTCGGCGTATGCTTGAGGAGGGGTGGAAGCTGCCCATAGGCGAGGAGGGTGTCGTCGGCCACGTCGCTGACACAGGCGAACACATCGTCGTCCTCGACGTGGGCAGGGAGGCGGCCAGCTTCGTGAACCCTGGTTTGCCAGAAACTCGTTCCGAGATGGCGTTACCCTTGGTCAGCCATGGTCAGATCATCGGGGTCCTTGACGTGCATTCCACTCAGCCGAACGTCTTTACCACAGAGGACGTAGCGGCTCTGCAAACGATGGCTGACCAGTTGGCCAACGCCATCGAGAATGCTCGGTTGTACGCGGCGGAGCAGCAGCGGCGGCAGGAAGCGGAGACCCTCTACCGCGCTGCGCAGGCTCTCGCGGTTGCCCTTGATCTGCCCAAGGTCTTTGAGTATATCTTGAGCGAGCTTCAGCGGGTCGTGGACTATGATAGCGCATCGGTGCAGCTCTTGCGGGGCGGGCAGTTGGAAATCATTGGGGGACGCGGATTTCCTAACCTGGATGAGCTTCTAGGCATCACTTTCGATTTGTCCAGCGGCAACAATCCGAACAGCGAAGTCGTGCGCCGACGCGCACCTTTCATCGTGGAGGATGCGCCAGCGATATACGAGGAGTTTCGTAAAGAACCGCACGCCGCCGCTGGTATCCATTCCTGGTTGGGTGTACCGCTCGAGCTTGGTGACAGATTGATCGGGATGCTCGCTCTAGACAAGCGAGTTCCCGGTTTCTATACCTCTGAACACGCACGTCTGGCCTCCGCTTTTGCCGTCCAGGCTGCTATTGCCATCGACAACGCCAGGTTGTACGAGGAGACCAAGCGCCATCTGGAGGAGCTCACCGCGTTGCACGCCATCGACATGGCGGTGATCTCGACTCTGGATCTGGACGAGGTGCTTTCGATCATCTACAAACAGGTCAACGAGATAATGGGCGTCTCGACGTTTTACATCGCCCTGTACGACGCGAAGAAGGATGAGATTGGCGTGAATCTTCTCGTGGAACAAGGAGAGCGGAAAGAGCCATTCGTTTTGAAAATGGGAGAGGGTGCTGGGCTGGCTGGATGGGTCGTTCGCAACAAGCAGATGCTTTGGATCGAGGGTGCAGAGGATGATCTTGCTGAGGAAGGCATTGTCGCTGGCGGCTCGATGCATTCGATCATGGTGCTTCCTCTCGTCGTCAGGGATCAGGTCATCGGTCTTATCTCTGCCCAGGCCCCTGAACCTCACGCTTTCGATGAAGATGACCGGCGACTCTTCTCCAGCATTGCCTCCCAGGCGGCTATCGCTGTCACGAACGCCAAGCTTTTCGAGGAGGCCAGGCGCCGGCTGGGCGAAGCGAACCTGGTACAGGAAGTGATGATGATGGCTGCTTCGACGCTCGATTTTGACCTGGTGCTCGAGCGCACCGTCAAGGCGCTGCATCGGGCATTGGGCGTCGACCGCCTCGGCTTCCTGTTGCCCGACGAGCTGGACGATACGCTGGTCATCCATCCGTCCCTGGTTGGTTTTGCCGAGGATGCGCCGCGCATTCCTATGAAAGGAAGCCTGGCTGGCCAAGCCTATCGCACTGGCTATCCGGTGCTGGTGTCGGATAAGGTGCGGACGTCTGCCTATATCTGCCAATCTCCCGATGTCTGTTCTGCACTGGCCGCCCCAGTGCGTATCGGAGGCCGCATCGCTGCGGTGTTGCTGGCGGAAAGCCCTCAGGAGCGGGCTTTTGACGAGGACGAGATGCGTATCTTTACCACCATCGCCGGGCAACTAGGCGTGGCATTAGAGAACGCTCGCCTCTACCAGGAGATGGCTCGACACACGCGCGACTTGCGGCTGCTGGCAGGGGCTTCGGCCGGGATGATCGGCTCGCTGGAGCCGCAGGAGATCGTGACCCATCTACTGAACACCCTGGTCGAGCGCTTTCATGCCCCATGCTGTATCACCTTGATAGGGCCGGAGGAGAAAAGCGCCAGTGTGGTGGCAGCCTGGGTACCCAGCGACCGGCACTTGTCTGTTGGCCATCGGGTGCAGATCGAGGAGTGGAACGGGCTGAGTCGGTTGGTGGGGACCCAGCGGTTGATCTATGAGCCTGACGTCGAAGAGGGCGAGTGGCAGGCTCTGATGAGCGAACCGGAGCGAGAGATAATGGCCTTGCACGATAGCAAGGCGGGGTTGATGCTGCCGGTGTGCAGCCAAGAGAGGCTGATAGGTGTCATTTCCATGGGCTTCCACGAGCCGCTGCCTGAGCCGGTGGACGAACAACTGGACTGGGTTCAGGCACTGGTGAACCAGGCAGCCGCCGCGCTGTCAAACGCCCAGCTTTACCAGCAACTCGAGACCCAGGCGGCCGAGCTATCGCGAGCCTACAATGAATTGCAGGAAATCGACTGCCTGCGTGCTCAGTTGGTGCAGAATGTGGGCCACGAGTTGCGCACACCGCTCAGTTTGATCAAGGGCTACGTCGAGTTGCTGGTATCAGGTGATCTGGGTCACGTGGCCAGCAGCCAGCAGGCGGCGCTAAAGATCATTCGTGAGCGCACGGCTACGCTGGCGCGCCTGATCCACAATCTGATGATGTTGCAATCCGTGCCCCGCGAGGCGTTGGCCATAGCACCGGTCTCAATTATCGAGATCGTGCAACAGGTGCTGGTCGAGTTCCGGCATTCTGCGGAGGAAGCCCGCATCGTGTTCCGGGAAGAGTTCCCCTCGGAATTGCCCCTCACGCTGGGGGACCGGGAGCGGTTGGAATTGGCCTTGGGTCACCTGGTGGATAACGCGATCAAGTTTAGCCCTGGCGGCGGCACCGTGACCTTACGCGCCTGGGCCGACGAGGAGATGGTCTATGTCTCGGTTACCGATGAGGGGATCGGGATTTCCATCGATTCGCTGGGACGCATCTTTGAACGTTTCTACCAAGTGGACGGCAGCACCCGGCGGCGTTTCGGCGGCATGGGCATCGGGTTGGCTTTGGTGTGGGAGATCGTCGAATTGCACGATGGAGAAGTGCAGGTTGAGAGTGAACCTGGCAAGGGGAGTGTGTTCACCGTTTCGTTGCCCAGGGCGGACGTTTCGTAGCTTGTTGTGTCCGTGTGATGGGTTTTCGCGGGCGGAGAAGGATTTTCGCGCCAATGAGTGGTAATGAGCGACAAGAACGGCAGGTAGTCCGGGGCTCCAAGGGACGTGATGGGCGCCAAGTCGAGGCCATGCGGAAGCGGCTGCGCGAGCTCGCTTTCCTCCACGAGACCAGCCAAGTTCTCACGGCTACACTCGATCTGGACAGTGTGCTGCATGCTTTGATGGCTCAGGTGCGGGATTATTTCCAGGTAGAGGCGATCTCCGTTGCCTTGCTGGACGAGGAGACGGGCCATCTGGCCTTTCAGGTCGCTGTCGGCGTGGCGGCTCAGGAGGTGGTCGGATTGCGCCTGGCGCCAGGACAAGGCGTTGCAGGCTGGGTCGTTCAGTCAGGCGAGCCGGTGTTGGTGCCCGCCGCTGACACCGACGATCGGTTCTACGATGGCGTGGATAAGAAAACTGGCTTTCGCACCCACGCGATGTTAGCTGCCCCAATCAAAGTCGAGGACCGCGCCATTGGGGTGATCGAGGCGCTCAACCCGGCTGCCGGCACTTTTGACGAGGACGCTCAGCGCTTGTTGCTCGCGGTGGCTGACTTGGCCGCCGTCGCGATTCGCAATGCCGAACTCTACGAGCGTGCGCTGCAGGCCGAGCGCCGATACGAGAGCCTCTTTAACGAGGGGGGCGATCCTGCCCTCGTGCTGGACCTAGAGGGAAAGATCCTGGACGTCAACCGTCGGGCAGTCGAGTTGTTTGGCCGCTCTCGCGAGGAGATATTGGGCATCGTTCTCTCCGACCTGTTGGACGTTCCGCAGGCCGAGTTCCAGGCGGCGATACAACAGACCCTGGAGGGACGGCAACCGGTGGCGGATATAGAGCTCTCGTTCGGTGGGGATGTCCGCACTCTGGAGACGCACATGGCCAAGATCGATTTCGGCGGGCGGGGGGCGATCCAGTGGCTTGGACACGACGTTTCGGAGCGGGTGGCACTGGAACAGATGCGCGGGGATCTGACGCACATGGTCGTCCACGATCTGCGCAATCCGCTGGGCAGCATCATGGGCAGCCTGCAGCTAATTCACACCGCCTTCGTCGAGCGAGATCAAACGCTGCCGGTAATCAAGTTGTTGCGGATTGCCTTGCGCAGCGGCCAGAAGCTCTACTTGCTGATCGATTCACTGCTCGATCTAGGCCGGCTGGAGGCGGGTGAGACGGAGTTGAACAAGGTTTCCGTGAGTGTTCCCCCGCTGATTCAAGAGGCGGTGGAGCAGATCCAGCCCTTTGCGCTGAATAAGAAGTTGTCGCTGTCAGTGCAGGTTGACCCTGACCTGCCAGAAGCGCTTGCGGACCGCGATCTCATCCTGCGTGTGCTGACCAATCTATTGGACAACGCAGTCAAGTTCACCCGAAGGGAGGGAAGCATCACGCTCGCAGCGAGACAGGCTGAGGACGAGATATTGTTCACGGTCTCAGACACCGGCATTGGCATTCCGTTGGAATATCGACATCGTATCTTTGATCGCTTCTTGCGCCTGGAGAACATCGATGGCATCAAGGGGACTGGCCTGGGGTTGGCGTTCTGCAAGCTGGCCGTGGAAGCGCATGGGGGCCGCATCTGGGTGGAAAGCGAGGAGGACAGAGGTAGCCAATTTAAGTTCGCGCTGCCTCTGGGGACCGGATGACGGCACGGTTGTACTACACGGATACTTACTGCACCCGTTTCTCTGCCCGCGTGGTCGAGCGATTGAGTGCGGGTGATCTCCCCGCTGTCGTGCTTGACCGCACGGCCTTCTATCCTGCGTCAGGCGGTCAGCCGGCCGACCGTGGCGTGCTGGATGGCGTGGCAGTGATCGACGTCGTCGTGCGCGAGGAGGATAACGCGGTCGTTCACGTCCTGGAGTGCGCTTTGGCAGGGGATGGAGCCCGCGAGGTCGAGGGGGAGATAGACTGGCAGCGCCGCTTCGACCACATGCAGCAGCACACCGGCCAGCACATTCTCTCTGCCGCCTTTGAGCGGCTGCTCGACGCCGACACCGTGGGATTCCACCTGGGGGCAGACGTCAGTACAGTGGATATCGACGTGGCGCGTCTCGGGTGGGCGGCGCTGGAGAAGGTCGAGGACCTGGCCAATCGGGTGGTGTGGGAGGACCGTCCGGTCGATGCGCGCTTCGTCGAAGCGGGTGAGTTGGCGGCACTATCGCTGCGGCGTGTGCCTGTCGTGGGGGGACCGGTGCGGATCGTGGAGATTGCAGGGTTTGATGCAACCCCTTGTGGCGGGACGCACGTGGCCCACACCGGCGAGATTGGCCTGATCAAGATATCGCGCCTCGACTATCGGGGCGACGAGACGCGCGTTGAGTTCCTGTGCGGCAGCCGCGCACTGCGCGATTACAGGGCCAGGAGTGCGGCGATCAACCAGCTTGCTGCCAGGCTGACCGTCGGCTACTGGGAGCTGGACGAGGCTGTGGAGCGGTTGAAAGGTGAGGCCAAGCAATTGCGACGGGACCTCCACCAGGCCCGCGAGCAGTTGCTGGAGGCGGAGACTGTTGAGTTAGCCGAGTCCGCCGTCCCGCAAGGGGCGTATCGCGTGGTGCGACGGGTCTGGGGGGCGGGTAGGCCGCCGGAGGAGTTGCGTGCCCTGGCCCAGGCGCTGACGCAGCGCCTTGGTGTGGTAGCCTTGCTGGCTGGGGTCGGCGAGCGGACGCACCTGTGCTTCGCTTGCGCCGAGGGGGTGGACGTGGATGCGGCAGTGCTGCTTCGGGAGGCCTGCGCCCGGTTGGGGGGCAAGGGAGGAGGTCAGCCCTACATGGCTCAGGGCAGCGCCCCGGTGGCCGATCCGGCCCGTGTCGAGGCTGTGCTGACCGAGTTGGTGCTGGATTCCTGAACGTAGTTTGATGGCTTGATGGTTGCCGTTACTTGTGCTCATTTGGGTCCTGAAAATGAGGAATGAGGCTTACCGGCTGAGGGGAAGGACGATCGCCGCGCTATGAAAAAGATCGCACCGAACATCTACGTTTCTACCGATTACCCCGGCGTCAATGTCGGGTTCGTCACCCTGCCGGCAGGGGCAATCGCCATCGACGCACCTACGTTACCTCGAGATGCCCGCGCCTGGCGTGAGCAGATCGAGGGAACGGTCGAGGGACCTATTCTTTACGTGATACTCACCGATGCTCATCCTGATCGGGTGTTGAGCGTTGGGCTGCTAGGAGCTCCTGTCGTGGCAGCGCGAGCGGCCTACGACCGGACGTCGCTCTATACCGAGGGATTCCGGCGGGGGGTGATCGAAGGCTGGGATCGCCGCTACCCGAAGGCCGCTGGCGAGTTGGCCGATGTGCCTCTCACGCTGCCCGAGATATTGTTCACCGACTCTCTGACGCTGCACAAGGGAGGAGAGGATGTGGTGACTAGGAGCGTTGCCGGTGGAGCACCTGGTAGTGCCTGGGTTTATTTCCGGAAGCAGGACGTGCTCTTCGCGGGCGATGCGTTGGTCGTAGGTACACACCCTTTTATGGAGGCAGTGCCGGATACGAAAGCTTGGTTAAGGACGCTGAAAGCACTCCGCCGGGCGAGGTATTCAAAGACCACCATGATCCCGGGTCGTGGCCCGCTCTGCGATCAGTCCGCCACCTCGCCGCTCAGTGAGTACATCGCGCTGGCGCGTCGGCGGGCGCGCTCGTTGCGGACCGCCGGACGCACGCGGGTGGATAAGGCGGCTGCGGTGGCTGAGTTACTCTCGCGTTTTCCGGTCTCTGACGATGAGCTTGAATTGGTTCAGCGCCGAGTCAAGGTGGGCCTGGATCGATTGTGTGAGGAGGTAGAGTAGACGACGATGGGTAAGCACTTTGATGGGTAAGCACTTTTTTCCTGCCCAGGCAAAGATGCCGGCAGATCATGTTCGCGAGGTGCTGTACGAGGCGGAGACCCTGGTGGGTGGCCTGCAGTCGGCTGATTCCGGTGCAGCAAAGCTCCTCTACTTGATCGATGAAATCGGCGAGGCGCTGGAGGATCTAGAAGCCGCCGGTTTGGACGTGCGCCCTGAGCGCAGCCGGCTCGAAACCTTACAGCGGAAGCTCTTCCGCAACAAACGACGCTTCCTGGCCAGGGCGGGCGCGGCGTTCCAGGAGGCGCGGGCCGAGGTGCAGCCGGATCGGGAGCGCTGGTGGTGGTTTCTCGATGAGGCGTTGGTCGAGGAGCGGCAGAAACGGCTGCGTAGAGTGTTGCTCTGGGGCGCGGCGGCGGCGATCGTCGTTGCTGTAGCCATCGCGCTGTTCTATATCCTGGTTCCTCGCGAGAGACGGCTGGCGGCGGGGCACCGGGCCGATGGGGAGTCAGCGGTTCAAGAAGCGGCGTCGCTGATCCAAGAAGGTGAAACACTGGCCCTGGAAGGGAAGGCGGAGGAGGCAGAGCAGAAATTCGAGGCGGCAAAAGCCGAGCTTGGGGTGGCATTGATCGAGTTCGAGGCGGCCGCCGAGCTTGTCCCCGACAATGCCGAAGACTGGGTCTGGGTGGGCGTGCTTCGCTCCGAGTTGGGCAGGGCGGGTGCGGAGCAGGCCTTCGAAACCGCCCGCGAGCTCTATGGATGCGAACTAGACTTTTTGCTGGAGCGCAGCCAGTCATATCAGTATGTGGGAAATCTGGATGCGGCCAGCGCCGACGTGGAGCAAGCCATACTTGACTATCCCGAGTCAGGCTTGGGTTATTATCAGCGCTCGTTCATCGCGTTACAGCGGGGCGACATTGGCGCGGCCGTCGCTGACCTGGAGAAGGCGGTAGAGCTGTCCAACGAGGCTGGCGATGCGCAGTTGGAGGCGCTGGCCCGCGTGCGATTGGCGATGCTGCCGTCTATACAGCCTAAGGCGACGCCATAGGTAAGGAAGGGGATATGGAGATGGTAGTCGAGGACGAGGTGCTGGAGAATTTGCGAGCTGTCAAGGACTTGCACGAGGCGGACCTGATGCGCAAGGCCAACGTCGTCGGCGTGGGTCTTGGGTTCCAGCAGCGGGATGGGGAGCCGACCGGCGAACCGGCTATTGTCGTCTCGGTGACCCACAAGCTGCCCCTGTCCCTCGTCGATCCTGACGACGCGATACCGAGCGAGCTGGATGGGGTCCCAGTGGATGTCCAGGTGGTCGGAAAGCTGCGCGCGCTGTAGCTTCTGGGAGGGTGAAATGATCGCACAACTTATGGCTCAGGCGAGGCGGGTCAAGGATACCCACGTATTTGACCTGTTGGGAAAGCGCAACGTTGTGGGGGTTGGCCTTGGCTACAAGGTCAGCCAGGGCGTGAACACGGGCGAGCTAAGCCTGATCGTCTCGGTCACGCGCAAGGCGGAGGTAGCGGCGCTGGCGGCGGAAGACTTGGTTCCCAAGGCGTTCGAGGGTGTCAAGACGGACGTGGTGGAGACAGGAAAGCTTCGAGCTCTCGATCTGGGGCCGCGCGATCGTTGGCGGCCTGTCGTCCCGCCCGGCGTCTCCCTCGGGCACTATCGCATCACCGCTGGCGCCTTCGGCTGCCTGGTGCGCCGGGGCGACGAGGTTTTCATCTTGTCGAACAACCACGTCCTGGCCGAAGTGAACCAGGGGCAGGCGGGGGATGCCGTCCTCCAGCCCGCCCCGGCCGACGGCGGCATAGCCGACGACCGCGTCGCCACCCTGGCCGATTACGTCCCTATCGACTTTGGCACGTCGGAGCCGGAGTGTCCTTATGCAACGTTGCTCGCCAAGACCCTGAACTATGTCGCCAGCGCGCTGGGGTCGAGCCATCAGCTTCAGGCAGTGAAAAAGACGCCGGGCGTCAATCGGGTGGATGGCGCGTTGGCTCGCCCTCTTTCGCCAGATCTGGTGAAGAACGAGATTCTCTACATCGGCGCGCCGACCGGCGTGGGAGAGGTCACGCTTGGGATGGAGGTGCAAAAGACAGGGCGCACCACCGGTCATACTCAGGGGTTCGTCACCCAGATCGACGCCACGGTGCGCATCGACTACGAGGGGCCATCGGCCCTCTTCGCCGGTCAGATCGTCGCCAGCCCGATGAGCCAGGGCGGCGACTCCGGCTCGGCGGTCCTCGATATGGACAGGCGCGTCGTGGGCCTGCTCTTTGCCGGCTCCGACGCCGCCACGATCTTCAACCCCATCGGCGAGGTCTTGACGGCGCTGAACGTGGAATTGGCGCTTTGATGGGGGCGGGATAGCCCTGCCCCTACGGTAAAACCCCTACGTACGTCCCGATCAGTTCGCTCGTCGCCAGGATGTGTCCCTCCATCGCTGGTGCGACTTGCCCTCGCTTCGCCCCCGGCCTCAGCGGTAGTGGCGCGTCCAGTGCGTAGAGAACGAAGGCGTAGCGGTGTTTCTCCCCGGCAGGCGGGAAGGGACCGATGTAGCCCAGCATCTCGTTGGAGTTGATCCCCTGCGTGGTTCCATCCTCGAGCTGCGGCTGGGCGATGATCCCCTCCGCCAGGCCGGTGACGGTGGGCGGGATGTTGTAGACCACCCAGTGAGTGAACGGGTCGTCCAGATCGTCCAGCGTCAGAGCCAGGCTTTGGGTGCCTGCTGGCGTGTTTTGCCAGCTCAGAGCAGGGGAGGTGTTCTCCCGGAAGAAGCCAAAGCGCTGGGGAATGGCGCCCTCCGGCTCGAAGGCGCTGCTGGAAAGGATCAGTGGGAGGGGCGTCGGCGTGGGGGTGGGAGTTGGCGTTGGCGTTTGCGTGGGCGTCGGCGTGGGCGAGGGGGTGAACGTGGGAGACGGCGTGAGGGTGGGGGTTGGCGTCGGTGTGAGGGTGGGGGTTGGGGTTGGCGTGGGTGTCGGCAGGACCAGCACGCCGCTGCCGCTAGCCACCAGGATACCCAATACTACCACGGTGGCGGCGACGAGCAAGACGATGGGCAGCGGTATTTCATTCAGCTTTTTCATCAAGCGCTCTCCTAGGAATGCTGTCGTTGGCGAACACCCACACTTTACCGCAAAGATGCCGGAAATGCAAAGTGAGACCCGAAGGGTTTACGGGACTCTGTAAACCCCTCGGGCCGGTATCGACAGGTTCTCTGCCTACGAATCGCGCAGGACGAGCGGCAGGAAGAGGTTTTCCACGCCTCGTCGGCGTCGATGTCAACGTCAGAGCCGATGGGACGTTCATCGCCGCCGATGTTGGTGGTGACCCCGACGTCCAGCCCGGCGTCGATGGTGGTCCAAGAGGCATCGCAAGGTGAGGAACACTGCCAGATGAGCCCGCCTCCACCCATCAAGGCGCCCCATCCGCCTTCGAGGGTGACCGATTTGGTGATGATCACGGTGCCGGCGTAGGTGGCCGGGTAGAGTCCTTTTGCCACCCGAACGACGTCTCCGTCACTGGCCTGGGCCAGGGTGTGCTGGATCGATTTGCAGGGGGCTTACGAGTTCGTACAGTCGCTCGTATCTGTACCGCCGTCGGCCAGCACGCGGTGGGTGGTGGCTGCAGGCGCGGCCAGGGCCCTGTTCAGATGTGGCGGATGGATTGCCACCAACAGCGCCAGCACCAGCCCGCCGAAAGAAGCCAACAGCAAACGTGTGTGCTTCATTTCTATCCCTCCTTGTCGTTCCGAGTTTCAGAACGGACACGTGCGATTGTGGAACTGGGGCGCGGGACCATCGCCCCAATCCTGAAACGCGGAAAGGAGGGTTTTTGTTGCAGGGCAGGAAGGCGATTCCCTCCCGCTCCCCTCATCTTCTCATACGTGGCTCACGGCGTCGTGAACTGTGTCACGGCCCACCCGTTGCCGAGGGCTACGAGATAGCTGGTGCCCAGAGGGTTGGAGACCTTGATCAGCCACCCAACTTCCATTGGTTGAACGAGCAGATTGACTTGCACTTCGGGCTGCGATGGCCATCCTACTTCGTCCACCAAGTCTTCGGTGCACCAGACCTTGCCAAAGCCACGCACGGGCAGTTGGTATCCGGAGGGCACCGTCATCCCAGCGCAATCCGGGTGCACGGCCGGTTGACTTTCTTCCCAGGTGTCGGTATATGCCAATAGGGTGCCTTTGGACGCATCTGTGTTTTCTCCATCGATCACGTATATCTTCTTGGTGTCGGCGCGCCAGATCATCAGGCTGCGGTAATGCATATGCGGATTGGGATTATCGACGTTGGCCCAGAACTCCTGGAAGGCTCCTGTGCTGCCGTCTTTTGCGACATTGAAGGCCGGGGCTTTGGCGCATCCCATCACGTGGCCTTGGGATTGGGCGAGATCCAGGACCGGCTCAAGCACCGGGTCCGTGGCTACGCAGGGGGTGGCGGCAGTGGGTGCTATGGTGGGGACGCTCGTGGTCGGTCCCAGCACCACGATCTTGACGTACATGGCCGAGCCGAAGCGGACGCCTTCGTCGTTTTCCATTTGCCAGTTACCCTTGTAGGTTCCCGGCGCGCTCGGCGCGACCAGGCTCACGCTGACGTCGGCCGTGTCGCCGGGGGCGACTGGCCCCACCGGTACGTGCGGCGGACCGCCCAGCGGATCGCCGGAGACAAACACCAGCTTGGAGCCCGCCTTCCATGGGCAGGTGCCGGTGTTTTCCACGCGCCACACCTTGACGAAAGATGCGCCAGGGCTGAACGGGGTATTATCAGGGACTGTGATGTCCTCGACGAAGGCGGCATTGTAAGAGCAGTCGCCGCCGGAAACGTCGGGAACAGGGGTATCGGTGGAGCTGGGGATGTCGGTGGCGCCGGGAATGCTGGTGGGCGGGGGCAGGGTGCCGGTAGGGCTAGGACTGGCGCCCCCGGCCTGCGGTATCGCGGTGGGGATTTCCGTAACGGCCGGGCTTATGCTGCATGCCAGTGCGAACAACAACAGGGCAGAGGCTGCCCACACGATCACGCGTCGATTCTCAGATTTCATTTTGCTTCCTCCTCAAAGTGTATGGAGACTCCTAATCCGAGTCTGCAATCTACAGTTTGCAATCAGTCTATCCCGATCCCGAATTGTTCCCAGGCCGACCACGGCCCCAGGTTCCTTACGCCATCCCTGGCCCGCATGGACCAGCGGTAGCCGAGCCCGCAGGAAACAGGGACGGCGAGCTGAGTCTCGCTTACCGGCCCCCACTGGCCTACTGATTGCCAGGTTGTGGTGCCCACGCGTCTCTCCAGCCGGACGTAATAGCCGGACACGCCGGATGGGTCGTTGACCCCGCTCCACGAGAGGGTGACGGAGGTCCGGCAGGACAAGACGGTGGAGTCGATTGGGGCGATAGGGGCGGGGGCGGGCGGCCCTTGTCTATCTGGTGTCGGGGTGACGCAGGCGCCGGTGACGTGGATGGTGATCTGGCGCACGTCGTGACTGCCGTCGAGTAGTGTCACGTCCAGGGTGTGGGTTTCGTCCTTGCAGGGGCAGGTCTGGTGCGACCCGTTGCCGGGGACCCCGTTTCCGTCAAAGTAGACCGCCTGCACGTTTGCCGTCTTCCAGCGGATGGTGGTGCAGGCGCCGGCGGTCACCGTGGCGGCGTCGGCCCAGAACTCGACGTGCGGCGCGGGTGTGTCGGTGGGAGGAGGGAGCGTTGGGGTGCGTGTGGGCGGGATCGGCGTGGGGATGGGCGTGGGTGTGGAGGTGGGGACAGGTGTGGAGGTGGATATGGGCGTGGATGTGGGCCGGGTCGGCTCGGCAGGCTGGGTGGGAAGCGCGGCGTGGGTGGGGATCGTGGTCGCGGTGGGCGCGGCGGTGGAGGTGGGTGCGGAAAAGTCGATCAGGTGGGGGCCGATCAGCAGGCTGCCCAAGATCATGGCCGCGAGCACGAGGAGGATCGCGGCTCCTCCTCCGACACCCAGCAATATCGGCCAGGAGCCGCCTCCGCCACCGGAGCCTCCGCCTTTTCCGTTGGCGGGCGGCTGCCCCCCAGTCTCGTTCGGGGCGGGCGGGGCAGGCTCCGGCGCCGGGAGTTGTCGAAGGCGGGTGAGGAAGCGCTGGCGCAGGGTGAGCGGCGGGAAGATGAGGGCCAGGGCTGCCATCAGGCTGCCAACGGCCAGCAGGTCGCGCTGCTTCTTCTGGCAGGCGGGGCAGGACTTGATGTGATCCTTGACCCGCTTGTGCGTAGCGCGATCCAGCTCGCCGTCTATGTAGACCGAGAGCAGCTCGTCCAGTCCCTGGCAGGCCATCCGTCCTTCTTCCACCATCACTTGTATTCCATATAGGTCGCGGAACTGGAGCCGGGCCCGGTGCAGTGTCACCCGCACGTTGTCGAGGGTGATGCCCAGCACGCCCGCGATCTCGTTGTAGGCCAGCCCGTCGATCTCGCGCAGGATGAGCGCCTGCCGGTAGCTTTCCGGGAGTTGGTGGATCGCTCGCCACACGGCGGCGCGCACCTCGGCCAGGTGGGCCTGATCTTCGGGGGCACCCTCGCGCCGCTGGTCGGCAGGCTCAGGCGCGGTCGCTTCGCCGCCGTCCCAGTCGGGGAGCGGCGCCTCGTGCCGGTAGCGGCGCAGGCCGTCCAGCGCCAGGTTGCTGGCGATGCGGTAGACCCACGATTTAAAGTCATAGGGCGGACCCAACTTGCCCAGGTGCTGGTGAGCCTGGATGAAGGCCTCCTGCGCCAGGTCCTCGGCCCAGGCCCGGTCGCCCACCATGCGGTAGACGTAGCCAAAGATACGGCCCTCATACTGGGTGAAAAGCTCCGCGAAGGCGGCTCTATCCCCTTTCTGGGCGCGACGCACCAGTTTCTCGTCGGGTGCGTTTGTCATGTGTCTGTTTCTACTCCTGTAACGGCTTGGCGGCGCTGAATGTTACGCCACAAAGCGATGAGGTGGTTGTGCAGAAGACGGAGGTTGACGCTCTCATTATACCTGAAAACGGGGAGGGGAGGTAGGGAGGTGATTGGCTGGTTTCTCCCACTTGTGCTAGAATACCCTCGCGCACAGGCACGCACTGCACGAGGTGAGTGACGTGGGAGACCCAAGTACTCCTTCAGCACCCATAAAGCCCCGAGAAAAGATGCCCCAGCGGGGGTGGATTGTCGTGGCGTCCCTCGCCCTGGCGGCCATCATCCTCGTGCTGGCCGTTCCCCTGGCCTGGCAGGCCGCGCGGCTGCCCTTCCCCGGTTTCTTTACCGAGCCAACTCTCGTCGTCCTGGTCGATGAGGAGGGGAAAGCGTGGTTCCACGATCCCCTCGTGGCGTTCGATGGCCAGCCCCTGGAAAGCCCCACGGCGCTGCTGGATGAGCTGGCGCAGAAAAACGTGGGGGACGAGGTCGAACTGACGGCGCGGGGGATGGATGGCGCTCCCTATACGTTCAGTGTGCGCCTGGAGCCGCTCCCTACCGGCCGCCTGACCAATTTCTTCATTCTCCCTTACGCCTTTGGGTGGGTCTACCTGGGGCTGGGGGCGTGGGTTCTACTGGCGCGGCGGCACGAGGCGGGCGGGCGGGCGTTTGCGATGCTGTGTGGGTTGGTCGCGTTGAGTCTGGGTCTGCTCTTTGACCTGTACACCACCCACCGGTTTCCCCGCGTGTGGATCACTGCGCTCTCGCTGATCGGCAGCGTGGCTGCCCATCTGGCGCTGGTGTTTCCCCAGCGAGTGCGGTTTCTCAATCGAGCGTACGTGCTCCGTTACCTGGTTTACGTGCCGGGTGTGGCCATCGCCGTCGCCAATCAGCTCACCGTCACGAACCTGCACCACCCCACGGCCTATTTCCACGCGTTTCAGGCCACCTTCATCTTTGTGAGCCTGGGCGGCGTGGCCCTGCTGGCCATGATGGTGTATCGAGGCTTTTTCTCCGAATCCCCCATCGTCAGGTCCCAGGCGCGCATCATACTCCTGGGGGGCGTGCTGAGTTTTGCCCCAGTGGCGGTCTGGTTCCTGTTTTTCGAGGCGGATCCGTCCGCCACCGCGTTCGTTCTGCCCTGGTCGATCGTGTTCCCCCTGTTCGTAGCCTACGCCATTCTCCGCTACCGCCTATTCAACATCAGCCAGGCGGTCAGCCGGATCGTGGCCTACGTGCTGTTGAGCGCCGCGGTGGTGGGAGTGTACGTCGTCGCGCTCAACCTGATCGAGCTTGTCACCGGTGTGACACCGGATGCCGGCGATCCGATCGTGCTCGGAATCGTGCTCCTGCTGGCGCTGCTCTTGGGCTCGATATGGATGCGCGTTCAGCGGGCGGTGAGCCACGTCCTGACGCGCAGGACGCTGGACAGCCAACAGGCGTTGCGGCGCCTTGCCGGACGGCTCGCTGAGACCGCCGGGTTGTCATCCCTCCTGCTTGTGTTGGGCGAGATATTGGAGAAGGGGTGGGCGCTAGAGTTCGCCGGGCTGTTCCTGTACGATCCGAAACGTGGATGCTACGTCCCTCACGCTATCGGAGGTAGGCCGTTCCCGTCGGTGACCTTTGAGAAGGATAGCCCACTCGTCTATCAGATGCTTGAGCGATGCGAAAGCATCTACCTCTACCAGAACCGCCCGTTGCCCTCGTATCTGGCGGCCGAGGGCGGGGCGCTCCAAGTCCTGCGAGCTGCGCTCTTGATCCCGGTGCCGGGTCACGGCTGGCTGGCTCTCGGCCCCAAGCGGGACGGGACACCTTTCTCGACCGATGGACTGGCGACCCTCGAATCGATTGGCTCCAACGCGGCAGCGGGCCTGGACAAGGCGCAGCTCTTCAGCGACCTGGAACAGCGGATGACCGAGACGGAGGTGCTGCGCCGGGTCGCACAGGCCGTCAACTTTACGATGGATGTGGACGATCTGTTGGAGCTGATCTATGCCCAGACGAGCCGCGTGATGGATACGAGTAGCTTTTACATCGCGCTGCACAATCTTGAGAAAGGAACGCTCTCGTTTGCCTTCTATGTCGAGGGCGGCGAGCGGCTGTACCCGGACGACGAGTGGCCAGCAGAGACGGGCTTGACCGGCGAGATCATCCGCACAGGGCGCCCCATCGTGACCAAGGATTATACTCGAGAGTGCCTCCGCCATGGAGTCTCGGCCGGGGGACGGCCAGGACGGGCCTGGATGGGGGTGCCGCTCAACGCCGGCGATCAGGTGATCGGCGTGATGAACGTCTCCAGCTTCGACCCTGCCTTGGTCTATACCGACGAGCACCTCAAGATATTCTCTGCCATCGCCGACCAGGCGGCGGCTATGCTGGACAAGGCCCGTCTCTACCGGGCGATGGAGGAGCGCGCCCAGCAACTGGCCGTCCTCAACGAGGTCGGCACCGCCATCACCTCTACGCTGGATCTGCAGGCGGTGCTGAACCTGATCGTGGAAAAGGCCGTCGAATTGCTTCAGGCCGAAGCCGGGTCGTTGGTGATGGTAGACGAGGACACCGACGAGCTGGTCTTCGAGGTGACGGCAGGGCCGGGCTCCGCTGACCTGGTGGGGGTGTGCTTGCCTCCCGGCACTGGCGTCGTCGGTACGGTGGCCCAGGAAGGCAAGCCGATGATCATCAAGGACGCCCAGTCCGACGCTCGTTGGTACCAGGACCTCGATGCCGAGTTCATCACCCGCTCGATCCTCGCCGTGCCGATGATCAGCCGGGACCGCGTTATGGGCGTGATCGAAGTGCTCAATCGGCGTGACTTTGTGCCGTTTGACGAAGACGACGAGCGGCTGCTGACGGCGTTCGCCGCTGACGCTGCCATCGCCATCGAGAACGCCCGCCTGTTCACCCAAACCGACCAGGCTCTGGCCACTCGCGTGGACGAGCTTTCGACGGTGCAACAGATCGACCAGGAGCTCAACGCGTCGTTGGACTATCAGCGGGTGATGGATATTGCCCTGGATTGGGCCACGCGGGTGAGTGGGGCCGACATGGGGATCCTGGCCATCATCGTCGAGGGCGAGGATGGTTCGCGCGGCCTGCAGTTGCTGGCGAGCCGGGGATACCCTGAGGATGTGATCGCCGCTTACGAGAAGGAGCCGTGGCCATTGGAGCGGGGGATCATCGGGCGGGTCGTGCGCACCGGCGCAGCGGAGCTCGTGGTGGGTGTGGAGGGCGACCCCGACTACGTGCCGGTCGTGCCGGGGGTGACGGTCGAACTGGCGGTCCCCATCCGGCTCGAGGACCGCATCATCGGTGTCATTGCCCTGGAGTGCTTGCAGAGAGGCCGCATCGAGGAGGCGATGGAGTTTGTCGTCCGGCTGGCGGATCACGCCGCCATCGCCATTGGGAACGCCCGCCTCTTCGAGCAGGTGCGCCAGGCCAACGACGCCAAGACCGAGTTCGTCTCCTTCGTCTCCCACGAGCTCAAGCAGCCGATGACCTCGATGAAGGGGTACACGGACCTTTTGCTCAGGGGGATGGCTGGCGAGCTGAGCAGCATGCAGCGCGACATGCTCGGGACAGTGCGCTCGAACGTCGAGCGGATGGACTCGCTGGTCAGCGAACTGCTCGACATTTCACGTATCGAGAGCGGCCGCATCCGATTAGAGTTCAGCAACGTGTCCGTCGAGGAGATGGTCGAGGGTGTGATGGAAGGAATCCGGGGACAGATCGGGGGCAAACTGCAGACGTTGGAGGTGGAGGTCGCCTCCGGCTTGCCCCCGGTGCGCGCCGATCAGAGCCGACTGACGCAGATCTTGACCAATCTGGTCAGCAACGCTCACAAGTACACGCCCGAAGGCGGGGGCATCACTGTTCGGGCAGGGCTTTGGTTGAACGGTCACGGTGAGGAGGAGCAGGAGTTCGTGGTTTGCTCAGTGGCCGATACCGGCATCGGGATCTCGTCCGCGGATCAAGCGCGCCTGTTCACCAAATTCTTCCGCGCCGATCATCCCGACGTGCGTAGTGTGCCAGGCACCGGCCTGGGGCTCGCCATCACCAAGAGCCTGGTGGAGCTGCACGGCGGCGAGTTGTGGGTCGAGAGTGATCTGGGCAAGGGGAGCACCTTCTCGTTCACGATCCCTGTGGTACAGGAGGGGGAGCAGACTGACGAGCAGGTGATAGACTAGGGCAAGTGGACAAGGAGCACAATAAAAAAGTAGACAAGGGATTGTCCCTTGTCTACTTTTTACTTGTATCCTGGTTAGGAGGCGCCCCCGTTGAGTGTTGGTGGACATAACAAGCGAGCGCGGGCTTTCTGAGCGGAATGAAGCGCAGCAAAATGCAGTCGAAGAAGCCTGCGCGAGCGTCCTGAGCGGAGCGAAGCGGAGTCGAAGGGCGCTCGCCGCTGTCACCAACACTCAAGAGGGAGACTACCCCTGGTTACGGTTCCCGGAAACGGGCTTCCAGTTGCTCCAACAACTCGGCGGCTTCGACCAGTTTGTCCAGCGGGTTCTCCTTGCCGACAAAGTACCGATAGTCGCACGGCATCACGTCGAGCAGCGCCACCAAGTCCGTGTGACGGTCCCGCACCGCGCTGTCGCTCACGCTGTAGAAATCTGCGATCTCTTGTCGTTTGACTGGGCGCAGGTTGATCTTTTGTACCGTGTAGTCGAGCGCCGCCGCCCAGGTTTCCGGCTTGCGCAAGGTGAGCGGTTCACGCCCCAGAACGATCCGGTACTCTAGCCACATCTGGATCGCTGCGCCGATCAGCTCAATGGGGGTCTCGGCTGACATCATCTTATCGGTGATCAGGGACTCCACGTCGTCCATCCCGCTGGCAAAGAGCTGCTGGAATCGCTCGGTCAGCGGTGACTCGGGTTCGAGACGAATGAATTCTGCCAGGGCCTTCAGGGCTTGGTCGAAATCACCGGCGCGGGCCAGTGCCCGCGCCAGGTGGATCAGGTAGTCCGGTTCTTCGGGAGCCAGGCGTGTGGCGGCGTTGAAATGCTGGATGGCGTCGTCGATGTCCCATTCCTCGTAGGACTGCAACCCCTTCTGCTCTTGCTCTTGGGCTTTGCGGCGCTCGGCTGCAATCGTTTTCTTCTTTGCCATTCCCCGCTCCTTTTCTCTCTACGTGGCGTTCATTATAGCACGGTCGTCAAAGATGAGCAAAAGCAAGCTGGGTGAGCCTCACATGTTTGGGACAGGCTTCTTGGCCGTTGCCGGGCGTGGTAGGGTGATTGTATGTGGTAAACTTACGCGAACTCGTCTGCGGGTCGTAGCGGCGGCAGGTGCAGAGAGTGTCAACGTCCTGACGCCTTCTAGATAGAGCAAAGGGCACGAAAGCCATTCTGGCATCGTGCCCTCGTACAATTGCTAGGCCCTGCCACGCTCACGGGGAGGCCACGCAGTCTCATACTTCCTTGAACACTTCCCAGTCCAATCCCAATTGGTGGACAATGTGCCGCAACGTCCCAATCTTGAGGTCCTTGCCGCCCCAGTCAGGCACCGGGGCAATCCGCCCCGCTGCCGGGTTGTGCCACTTGTGATGGGACCCTCCACCCCGCCGTGGGATCTCCTCGCACCCCAGAGAGCGCAGCTTGCGGGCAATCTCGCGATACCTCACGCCGCAACCGCCGTCTCGATCCAGAAGGGCGTATGGAGGTCAAGCGCCACGCGCCCCAGCACAGGGGGTAGAGGGCGGTCAAGGTCTTGGTAGGCCTCTATGATGGCAAGGAGGGCATCTTCGACGTTGGCCAGCGCTTCCGCAATCGTGTCACCCTCCGTGATCAACTCTGGCAGGATCGGGCACGTCACAGTATAGCCCCCTTCCGACTGAGGTTCGAACACCAAGGGTAGCTTGTAGGCGAGTTTCTCAATCATGGCTGTGCTCCATTTGCAGGCTTGAGATAGGGCATGTCGAATCCATGCTACATCCACATTGTACACCAAGGGGCTCGTGAAGGCAAGACTGCTGCCACCCCAGCCCTTCGGCTACGGGCACCACGCGCCCGCGCTCAGGGCAGGCTCCTTCGACCAGCTCGGCAGGCTCGCTTCGCAGGGGGAGTTAGAGGGGGGCCACCTCTCTTCCCCCTCCCCCCTCCCCCTACTCCCGCCGCCACCGCGGACGTTCCGTCTGTAGCCGAACGGCCTTGCCCTCGGTCCCTACGGTGTGCCTGCCGCGCCACGCCGGTTGCGCCGGAAATCTTCCACCCAGCGCTCCAGGTCCTCCTGGGTCCGCACCCGTTTCAACCACTCCTTGCGCCCCAAGCGATGGGCCTCCGCCGCCAGATCAGGCAGGATGTCGCTGTGTTCCCTCTTTAGCCAGCAGTACCAGGCTGGGGACAGCCAGGCAGGCTCAAAGTAAGCAAACACAAATCCCAGTCCCATGATCCCAAAGCCTGTGAGCATCAGAAACAAGGCGGAATCGCCAGCAGGATTGGCATAGGATGGATCGCGAACTACTAGTAGAACACCTACGAGCCCGATGGCAAACCCAACTGTGAACGTCGGCAAAGCGAAATAGAAACCCCTCGACACGAAAGGTTCAGCGGGTACAACGAACCACCGTTTGTCAAGCCCGAGCCTCATCCGTACCCACCAGACTACGAAAGCAACGTCCATCAAGAACAAGACGATTATGGTGCAATAGTCTGTCTTGAACTCCATCATCCCCCTCCTGTCTGAAGAGGTCTGAGGTTGTAGTGCTCTTGATACAACTCAGGTGCAACATTCTCAAATACGAGAGGTTCTGCTATGACGGCCCAGGTGAAAGCAACCGGAATGGTGATGTACCAGCCGAGGCCCGACAGAACCAATATTCCTGCCAGGGCAACATCGCTACTAACAACCAGGAAAGCTTGACCACCTTTTTGCCAGGGTGTCCAATACGGATTTCCCCACCGCCCGGTGCCGGTCAAGGCCCCGAATCCCTCGAACCCCACGTCAATCAGGAACGTAAGCCCCATACTGACTGCGGCGTTGGCCCACCTGGACTCGATCAGCAGCAACCCGCGCTCGTACCTTGCCACCTTCAGGCCGCTGGCGTCGAGCATGGTTCCCGCCCGCCTGAACCCGAACATCCCGCCGCCCAGGTCGTCGATGATGTCGCCTCGCACTGTGATATCGTAGACGCCCAGGTTTCCCACCAATCTGCGCGGTGCATTCCTCAGCAGGGCGTAGCGGCCAGGGAAGTTTTGAAAGGCGATGGCACCAAACAGTTCGGGGGCGAATCCGCGCAGGGTCAGCACACCCGGCCTGAGCAGCAGATGGCGCCCGGCAACTTTCAAGCCAACATCGGCCACAACGCTTGCCCAAGCTGACGGGGAGAGAACATCTATTCCCCCACCGTTCCTGGCCGTCCCAATCCACCCCACCCCCGTCGGGCTATTCCCCGCGTACTGGTAGCGGTCGGCGGCCTGGGGTATCAGCGGTGGGCCGCCAATGGGGTCGGGCTGCAGGTACTTGCCCAGCCACGGATCGTAGTAGCGGCCATCCGCGGTGAAGTAGATACCCAACTGCCGTTCCAGGTAGTCCCCCTGGTAGAGGTAGTCGGTCTGCTCGATTGGATCGGTGGGCACCTCGGCTAGCTGCCACGCGCTGCCGTTCCACACCTGCGTCTCGGCCACCTCGCCAAACGGCGTGTAACGGCTGCGGGAGAGGGGGGTGCCGTCCTCGGCAACGACGAGGGAGGTGGAGGCGAGGTGGTCGGAGGCGATGTAGTAGAGGGTGCTCTCGATGGCGCCGTCCACGGGTGCCTCAACCCGCATCGCGATGCGCTGATCCCCTGTGTAGTAGTACTTAGTCACGGTGGCCCCCATCAGCCCGTTGGCGATGTCGGTGTAGGCTTTCATCTCCTTGAAAGATGAGACGCCATAATAATCTGCCGGCGAAGAGGCGATGTGGTTTCTAAGCTCATCCAACAGGTTCTTG
>DAOUDX010000151.1:0-4905 GCA_034430835.1 Anaerolineae bacterium | reverse complement strand
GTTGTTGGTGGGGCGTCAGCCCTAAATAGCGCCATACATAGCATCGAAGTGGGGCGAGTTGCACCAAAAGTATGTCTTTTTGCAGCCCCAGTGGGGAATACAGAACACGTTCCCAAATTTTGAACAGACACTGGCAGACATGCTGGACAGAATTGACTTCATAACCGAATCGAATATACTCAGAGATGAACACGATACCCAACACACTCCGATGAACCGACGACTTTTTTTCTGCGCCCACATGGCCGCAAGCCTGGCCGTCCTGGCTGCCCTGATCTGGCTGACAGCAGCCGCGCCGCCAGACATGGCCCTATGGCTTCCGGCGATCCTCTTTGGCGCATTGATCGTCTTTACGGATACCTTCGGCGTTCGCCTGCCGACAGGGGTGGTTTCTCTACTGCCCATGACGACGGTCGCAGCCTATCTGGTGATGGGTCCAATCCCCACAGGCTGGGCCGCACTCATAGCCACGCTGCTTTACGGGGCCATTCGCGCCCTGTGGGGCGAGCAATTGCACCTTCCCCAGCCCTCCATCGAGATAATGGCCGCGAACGTCGCGATGCACACTGCCAGCATCCTCGTCGGCAGCGTAGTTTTCCAGGCGCTGGGCGGCGACATTCCCCTGGAGGCCGTCACCCTGGGCAACAGCCTGCCGCTGATCCTCCTCGGACTGACCTACCTGGGCACCAACTACCTGATCGCAGGTCTCGTCATCGCCACGAGAAACCGGGAAGCTCTGCGGAGCTATCTCCGCTCGCTGCCCAACATGCTCTTCTACGAGGGCGGACCCCTCGTCTTCGCGCTGCTGGTGGCGCTGATCTACACCCGGTTGGGACTGCTGCAGTTCGCCTCCTTCGCCCTCCTGCTGATCGTCGCATCCCTGATCACCCGTGGATTGGCCCTCACCAGCCGTCGCCTCGAACGCAGGGTAAAGGAACTGGATAGCCTCCAGGCCGTCGGGCAGGCCCTCAGCGCCAGCCTGAATCTGGACGCCATCCTGGCGGCGATCCATTCACAGGTCGCCGCGCTGATGGACGCCGGCAACTTTTACGTCGCGCTATACGACCCGGAAACCGACGAGGTCTCCTTCCCGCTGGCCTTTGAGGACGGCAAGCGGGTCTCCTGGCGATCGCGACGGGCTGGCAACGGCCTGACCGAACACATCCTGCGAACGCGCCACCCGATGCTGATCCCCAAGGACATCGGCGCCGCCCTCGAAGAGATCGAGATAGAGCAGATCGGCCAGGTAGCAGCCTCCTGGCTGGGCGTGCCCATTCTGGCCGAGCAAGAGCCCATCGGCGTCATCGCCGTCCAATCCTACACCACCCCTGGCGCCTACGACACGTCACACCAGGACATCCTCGTCACCATCGCCTCCCAGGCCGCCGTGGCGATCCAGAACGCCCGCCTCTACGCACACACCGACGAGGCGCTGGCCCGCCGCGTCCAGGAACTCGACTCTATCCTCAGAACGACGCACGAGGGCGTCTTGCTGCTGAACGCAGGTTGGCAGGTGTTGGCCGCCAACCGCGCGCTGGCGGATTTCCTGGGCATCGCGCAGGCAGAGATGCTGGAGCAGAGATTGGACGCGCCCCAGTCGGGTGAAGAACCATCGCTCGTCACATTGATCGGCTACACGCCGCAAGACCTGGAGAGCGCCTGCCGGGAGGTCATGCGGGAGAACGCTCCGCAGAAACACGTCATGATCGTCCCTGGGCCGCGCAGGCGACACGTGGAGCGCACGCTGACGCCGGTATTGGATGAGGGAGCCACCGCAGGCTGGCTGCTCGTCTTCCGCGACATCACCGAGGAAATCGAGCTTGCGCAATTCAGGGAAGAAACGATCCACACGCTGATCCACGACCTGCGCTCCCCGCTGACGGTGCTCAAGGGCAGCCTGGACATGATAGAAGACGCCGTCAAAACCGGCAGGCTCGACGAGATACGTTTCCTCGAAGGGCTGGCCCAGCGAGGCAGCGACCGCATGCTGCGCATGGTCAACGAGCTGCTGGACATCAGCAAGTTCGAAAGCGGCGAGCTCCCCATACACCCCGAGGCGATAGACCCGGAATCTCTGCTCAGGGAGGTTGCCACGCGACTCATGCCGCTGGCAAAGGAAGTCGCGATCTCGATCAATTTGCTGATCGCGCCGGGCTTGCCGTCCCTGTACGTCGATCCCGAGTTCATCGACCGCGTGCTGCACAACCTGGTCGATAACGCCATCAAGTTCACCCCCGACAACGGTCGCGTCCGGCTGTGGGTCAAGCGCGACCCCGAAAACCCGAAAGCCCTGCTCATCGGCGTGACCGACAGCGGCCCCGGCATCCCCTCCGGAGAACTGCAGCGGGTGTTTGAGAAATTCCAGCAGACCTCCGTCTCCGGCCGACGGGTCGGCACCGGCCTGAGCCTCCCCTTCTGCAAGCTGGCCGTCGAGGCCCACGGTGGGCAAATCTGGGTGGAGAGCGAGGTAGGAAAGGGCAGCACGTTCATCGTGCGGCTGCCCGTGGCAGAGGCGGAAACGTAGCTCATGGCGGTTCCTTCCTTCGAATTCACCCTCCTCGCCACCGACGGCCGCGCCCGCGCAGGGCTTCTCAGGACCCCGCACGGCGAGATTCCCACGCCGGCCTTCATGCCCGTAGGCACCCAGGCCACCGTCAAGGCCATGTCTCCCCGCGATCTGCACGACGTGGGCGCATCCATCATCCTGGGCAACACCTACCATCTCTACCTGCGCCCCGGCGACGAGCGCATCGCCCGGCTGGGCGGCCTGCATGCATTCATGGGCTGGGACGGCCCCATCCTCACCGACTCCGGCGGCTACCAAGTCTTTAGCCTGGCTCAGCGGCGCACGATCGACGCCGACGGCGTCACCTTCCGTTCCCACATCGATGGCTCCGAACATCGCTTCACACCTGAGAAGGTCATTGCCATCCAGGAGAACCTGGGGGCCGACCTGATCGTCTGTCTCGACGAGTGCGCCCCGTCGGACGATCGCGACTACAACGTGCGGGCGCTGGCCCGCACCCACGCCTGGGCCGAGCGGTGCAAGGCGGCCAAGGGCCGCGCCGATCAGGCCCTCTTCGGCGTCGTCCAGGGCGGCGTCTTCCCAGACCTGCGGGAGCAGTCAGCCCGCTTCTTGACCGATGTGGGCTTTGACGGCTACGCCATCGGCGGCCTGAGCGTGGGAGAGACGAAGGAGCAGATGCTCGCTTCGCTGGAGACCGTCACGCCGATATTGCCCGCCGACCAGCCCCGCTACCTGATGGGGGTCGGCACGCCGGAGGACTTGGTGGAGTGCGTGGCGCGCGGGATCGACATGTTCGACTGCGTGCTGCCCACACGGACGGCGCGCAACGGCTCGGCGCTGACGCGCACGGGGCGGACAAATATGCGTAACGCGCGCTTCGCCGACGACGCCGAGCCTATCGAGCCGGGCTGCACGTGTTACACCTGCACCCACTTCAGCCGCGCCTACGTGCGCCACCTGACGACCGCCAACGAGATCCTGGGCCACCACCTGCTCACCCTGCACAACCTGCACCTGCTGCTCACGATCGCCCGCGAGATGCGGGACGCGATCCTGGAGGGACGGTTCCAGGCGTACCGGGAAGCGTTCTGGCAGATGCGCGAACAGCCGACGTAGAGGCAATCCTGCATTTTTGCCCCCCTCGTAAAACAGGCTGTAATGTTCACTACCGATAGAGTCATATACGCAAGCGTGCAGGCGCGTACAGATTCCAGATATAGGTGTGTTAGGTGACAAGTGTCACTAAACAGATGGTTAAGCGGCTGCTCGCTTCGCTCGCGCCTTCAACGCCGCTTAACGGCTCAATGGAGTGGAACCCGGGCGCTGCGCTGCGCCCCGTTGGGCGGCTATACCCATGCAGACCTTTGCGTAAAGTCGCGGGTGCCCGTGATAGCGGGGGACGACAGTGAAAACTAAACAACGGTCTATTGTAGCGATAGGGGCATTGGTGTTTCTCTCTTGGCTGGCAGGTTCATTAGTCTCAGGTTGTGGGCCAGGACAGCTATTTGGGCCGACGCTTACTCCTACCCCAACAGCAACTTCCACCCCTACGCCGACAGCAACCTGCACACCGACACCTACGGACACCCCCACGCTCACGCCAACACGTACCCCTACCCCGACGCCAACACGCACGCCCACGCCAACCCCCATACCCCCTACCACTCTGAGTGTCCGTGCGTACATCGATGGTGGTAGTCACCTTGTCATACAGGGCAATGCTATCTACTGGCATCACTTAGGGGCCGATGCACCCGGACGTCATTCTGAGCCTCACCAACCGACCTATTTGAACGGAGAAGCCTGGTACCCTAGTTGGCCAGATATACCTGATTCAAGGAACGGTGACTGCGATTGTCATTCCTCAACCTATGTGGGCATACCACACCTGGCACCACGGGACCAAGTTGTCAGTTTGGAGATTGTCCAAGCCAGGCATAGAGTCACCATCATTCAGCAACCCAGTGTAGCCAACGGTCATACTCTGATTGTCTACTTTGACGACGGTCCCCCTCCTGGTGCTGATTGGTATGAGGTTAGCATTGGTTACGTTGTAGCGAATCCCTAAACGTGTTCGTTGCCAATCAAGCCACGAGATGATAAGTATGGAAGTGCTCGCGGTCTTTGTGGGGCAGGCCGCCCAACATGCGCTGGAGCTGGCTGCCTAATCTCGCGCCGAATTCAGAGTCTGCGCGGTTAAGTGAGAAGCCTTCGGCAGGAAGCAATCGCTGCAAACCCGGCGGCAGCTCAGATGTTCTAAGTCTTGTCAAGTGATTGAACCTTAAAATCCTCAATAGCGTTAAGATTCACCCAGACGGCTACGGGACGCACAGGTCTCTCCCTCACTGCAATGGGGTTTTGAGAATTGACGCCCTGCC
>DAOUDX010000150.1:0-8498 GCA_034430835.1 Anaerolineae bacterium | reverse complement strand
GACCTCGGCAATCCGACCACTGCCTGCCGGTCACCACTGAAGTAGTGTGCCGCTTCGATAGGCCATTGCTCCTGCGTGACCGTCGAAAGCAGAGCTGCTATACAGCGGAAACTGATTTTGACAAAATGACTCTCTTAACCTATACTCACTTCTGGCTATTCATATCCCAGCATACCCAGTAGCTCACGCTGGCGAGTGAGAGCATGACCACGGTGGCTGTCTCCCACGAAATGGGCCTTACCAGACAGACTGATGCCTCCGCTAAGACCCTCACAACCGCTTGAATCGGCGCCCAGACCAAGCACGAACAGGAGCGACCTTACATGATGGGACAGATCGAATCCCTACTGGAACAAGGTATTGAGGCTGCTCGCGGCAGTGAAACGAAACGCGCGAGAGAACTCATCACTCGCGTCATCGAGCTCGATCAGCATAACGAAAAGGCCTGGCTATGGCTCAGCTCCGTCGTCCAAACACCGGCCGATAAGGAAGTGTGCCTGGAGAACGTGCTGTACATCAACCCGGACAACACTTACGCCGCTATGGGACTCCAGCACCTGCGCTACAGAAATGAGCCATCCCCACCTTCGCTGCTACCCCGACTGGTTGGCGACCTGACGGCTGCGGAGCGGGAATGGGTTGCCCCCTCCGGCAAAGTCTCACCTCCACCGAAGACACGCACGTGCCCACGCTGCCAGCTCCAAAACCCCGGCTGGGCCTACCTTTGCGATCGCTGTGGCACAAACCTACGACAGATCGACCTGCGCGAGGTCGTGAGCGAAGCAGCCAAGCCGCGCGGGCACAGCACCCTGACCTTGATAGAGGCATGGGGCGGCGCCTTCGTCTTCAATGGAGCCTACGCCTTTCGCCCAGAGATCGATCTGGCTTCCTGGGGGCGCAGCATAGCCGCTCTGGCGATGGCAGTCATATTCGCCTCGGCAATCCGGATCGTCTCTGCTGTCATCGTGCCCGTGCTGGTCAACGAAGGCCAATACGACCTCCGCAGCAAGTTTGCCAGCAATGCACTCCAGTGGGGAGAACAGACGCTGCTGCTCGCCCTGGCGCTGGCACTGGTATGGATCTTTGCCACGCTGGTGACGTGGGCAGGAGCCAGTCTGCTGGGGGGCAGGCAAAGCCTGAAAATCCATGCCCACTTGGTCATGGTAGCCGCTTCCGCCTGGACTCTGCTGGGAGCCGTGGTCGCCGCCATCATCATCCTGGCACCTTACTGGATAGCTCAGGTAAACCCTCTCGACCTGCCCTTCGAGCAGATCATCGTGGTCGCCAGCATCGCGATCAGTATGACAGGCTGTATCTGGCTCGTGCAGGCCACCAGGACAGCCCACGACCTTTCGCCAGCGCGGGCGATCCTGACGGCGTTGTTCGTGGTGGCGCTGAGCGCGATCATCTTCTTCGGGCTCGATTTGATAACCGGTGGCATCCTCGCCAATTCAGTGGCCAAGCCACTGATAGTTTTCTTCCTCCCCTGGCTCGGCTAGGCCACACCCAGCGACCGCCCTGAAACCACTCGGTCGTCAACGCACCGCCAATTGCACGTAGCTAGCATCGATCACCCTCGGGCACAAACACAGCGCAGGGTTACGCGGCCATCAGATCATCTCCCGCGACAGCGCACGGCTTTGCTTCCGCAGGAAAGGTGCGGTATAATAGCGCCTGCCGCAGCAGACCGCCGCCGGCAAGGACAACCATGAGCAACGGTCCCAAGAAGAGCGCTACTCTGACCCAGGAGCGGATTTCCGGCCTCTGCGAGGAGTTGACTCAATTCGCCCTCATCATCGCCGAGAGCCGCCAGACTGGCGCCCCCATCACGGAAGAACTCGATCAGCGCCTTCCGACGCTACGGGGTATGCTCGCAGACCTCGAGCAAGATCTGGCAACGCAGCCATCCAATCAGGAAGAGTTGGAAGCCTTCTACGGCGTCACTCAGGCGATAGGATCCTCGCTGGACCTATCGCAGGTTCTGAACGAAGTGATGGATCAAATCATCCGCCTGACAGAGGCTGAGCGTTCGTTTCTGATGCTCCTGGAGCCAGCCACAGGTGAGCTAGAGTTTCGAGCTGCTCGCAACATGGACCGCGAGACCATTGCCTCGTCGTCATTCGAGATCAGCCGCAGCATCGTCAAGCAAGTGGCTACTGATGGCAAGCCCATCGTCACGACCAATGCCCAGATGGATCCGCGATTCAAGACGCGCGAGAGCGTCATCGGCTACAACCTGCGCTCCATCTTGTGCGTGCCGCTCAGGGTGCGCGGGCAGGTCACCGGCGTCATCTACGCCGATAACCGCGTCCGCACTGGCCTCTTCTCCGATCGCGATCTCGAATTGCTCACCACCTTCGCCGGCCAGGCTGCGATAGCCATCGAGAATGCTCGCCTATTCGAGAGCGTCGTCAATGCCAAGGCATTGAGGGATAACGTCTTCGCCTCTATCACCAGCGGCGTCGTCACCATCGACGCCGAGAAGCTGATCACGTTTTTCAACCGAGCCGCCCAACGTATCACCCAGGTGGCAGAAACAGCCGCTGTCGGCTCGGATTTCGCCGAGGTTCTTCCGGTGCTGGAAAGCGAGCTGCGCCCGCTGATCGAAGAGGTCAAAGCACACAAAGAGCCAGTAGTGGACGTTGAATTCACCCTAACTCTTTCCGAACGAGGCCCGGTTAACCTGCGCGCCAGTCTGTCGCCCTTGAAAGATGCCAACGACGAGACCCAGGGCATTGCTGTCGTGATAGACGATCTCACAGAACAGCGACGATTGGAGGCAGTCTCTCAGATGTTCAGACGGTACGTCTCACCAGCTGTCATCGAGCGACTGCTGGAGAATCCGAGTGAGCTGAAGCTAGGGGGGCAGCGACAGGAAATCACCAGCCTCTTTGCAGACATCCGTGGCTTCACAGACTTTAGCCGGCAGCACGACCCCGAAACGCTGGTGGAAGTGCTCAACCAGTACCTGGACGTCGGTGCAAAGGCGGTACTGGCCGAGGATGGAACCCTCGACAAGTTCATGGGAGACGCTGTTGTGGCTTTCTTCAACGCACCTCTCCCCCAGGCTGATCACGTTCTACGCGCGGTACGGGCGGCACTAAGCTTACAGAAAGCCATCGCCCAACTCCACCAGCAACTCCCCCCTACCTGTCGATTGGGCTATGGGGTAGGGATCACCGTCGGCGACGCAGTGGTAGGCAACATCGGTACCGCCCAGCAGATGAACTACACCGCCATCGGCCCCAGTGTGAACCTGGCGCGCCGCCTGCAAGAGGCAGCCGCACCCGGTCAGATACTGCTCACACGTCTAGTCTACCAGCGAGTCAAGGCGCAAGTCGAAGCCCGTCCACTTCCCCCCATGCACGTCGAAGGCATCCGCGAGGCGATAGAGGTGTACGAACTGCTGAGGACGAAATGACGCTCCTTGCGATAGTCCAGGCCGCGATCGCTCTGTGGATGACGATGTACGGGATACAGGCTGTTATCCTGTTGCTCCTCTACCTGCGCCACAGGAAAGATCCCGTGCCTACCCCACCACAAGTGGACTGGTCCGAACTGCCACACGTCACCGTACAGGTGCCCGTGTATAACGAGCTGTACGTGGTCGAACGGGTGATAGATCACGTAGCCGCCCTGGACTATCCCCACGAGAAGCTGCACATCCAGATACTGGATGATTCGAGCGACGAAACGTTCCGCCTGTCCCGAGCACGGGCAGCATCATATCGTGAGCGAGGGATAGACATCGAGGTTCTGCGACGTCCTGAGCGTAGCGGCTTCAAAGCCGGGGCACTGGGTTGGGGGCTATCTCATACCCGTAGCGAATACATCGCCATCTTTGACGCCGATTTCTGCCCCCAGCCTGACTTCCTGCTCCAAACGATCCCCCATTTCCTGGCACGCCCTCGATTGGGCATGGTGCAGACCCGCTGGACGTACCTCAACACCAATTACTCCTCTTTGACTGCGGCTCAAGCCGTAGCATTCGACGGGCACTTTGGCGTGGAGCAAATCGCACGCTGCCGCAGTGGACTGTTCATGAACTTTAACGGCACAGGGGGTGTCTGGCGACGGCGTTGCATCGAGGAAGCCGGAGGATGGGAGGGCGATACTCTTACAGAGGACCTGGACTTGAGCTATCGCGCTCAACTGGCTGGTTGGGAGTTCCTCTACCTGCCGACGGTGGAGGTGGCAGCCGAGCTACCCCCACAGATCACGGCCTTCAAGCGGCAGCAGTTCCGCTGGTCACAGGGGACGACACAGACCTTGCGCAAGTTGGGCGGACGCATCCTCCGCAGTCCGAATCTGCGCTGGAGCAAGAAGATCATGGGTTTGTTGCACTTGAGCAGCTACCTGGCTCACACATTGATGATATTGCACTTGTTGATTTCACTGCCCATGCTGCTGCTGCCCGACTCCGCGCACCTTCCGGTAGAAAACATTTTTGGGCTGCTCGGACTAGGCCCCCCGCTCGTCTTTATCATCGCGCAGCAGCAACTGCATCCCGATTGGCAGCGACGACTACGGGTTTTCCCGATGACCATGTTGCTCGTGGTCGGCATCGCGTGGTGCAGCGCGCGGGCAGCCTGGCGTGGGCTGACACACTGGGGCGGCACCTTTGTCCGCACACCCAAGTTCCGGCTTGAGGGGAAAAGGGGCCGCTGGGCCGACAGTGGCTACCGACTCCCGGCTGACAGCAACACCATCGGAGAGATCGTCTTGGCGCTCTACGCGCTGACGGCGACGGTCGTGGCCTGGCTGACCCACCACTATACAGTGATTCCCTTCATGCTGACGTATGCTGCCGCGCTTGGGATGGTAGCTGGGATGGGATTGGCTCAAGCAAACCCGCATTACTGGCGACGCCCGCCACGCTTTGTCCCGATCATGGACATCAGCCGGCACAGCCAAGGGGAAGGCGAAGGATAAAAGTCCCGCTGTGCAACTCTACTCCTCAGGAGGCCGAAAGCGCTTGATGTCCTTGGCCGGCACCTTGATCTGTCGCCGACACTTGGAACACTCCACGTTATAGTGCTTGGCCTGAGTCTGCTCGAGGTCCTCCAGCGCAGCTATCAGCGCCGCGCGACTTAGCGTGAGCATGAACCCGCATCTTTGGCATCGAACCTGCATCATCCTCCCCCTTGTATCCTCAGTCACTCCTGCAACCCATTGTAACGCAGTTGACTCAAGTGGGCAAGGCACGAGAACAGGGCTCTCCCCTACCCACACGTTCGACGTGGGAAGCAACAGCGATACCGGTCAAAATCAATGTTCCGCCGACCACCGCCCAGATCGATGGTCGTTCTCCCAGCGCCCACCAAGCCAGCAATGCCGCGCCGATAGGTTCCCCCAGGATAGCAATGGTGACATAAGTGGCCGATAGATAACGCAGCGCCCAGTTCAGCGACGAATGGCCCACGATCTGCGGCCCTAACGCCAGCAGAAGCAGCCACAGCCGGGTTTCCGGACGGCGCGGGAGCACCAGCGAGCCGGAAAGCAGTGCAGCGATCATCAACACCAACGCAGCAACGCCGTAGACGGGGAAAACGTAGGCCAGGAGCGAAAGCCGCGCCCGCAGCCGCCGCCCGATGAGAAAGTAGCCCGCAGCCGCCACCGCTCCTACCAGGGCCAGCACGTCACCCCACAGCCGATGGCTGCCATTCCCCAGATCTCCCAGGCCGATGAGCACACCGCCAGCCATAGCAACGACGAGCGCCACGATCAGGCCCCGCGACAGCCGCTCGCGCAACAGCAGATGAGAGGCCAGTCCGACAAAGATCGGATTGGTCGTCACCAGCAGAACCGACGCTGCCACCGACGTATGGCCCAGAGATGCGATCCAGGTGGCGAAATGGAGCGCCAGCAACAGACCGGAAGCCAGGATATACCCCCACTCCCCCCGCGTCAGGGCCCGCAACTCGACGCGGCGCGTAGCCAGCACGAGCGGGGTCAGGATAAGAGTAGCCAACGCCAACCGCCAGGCAGCGACGGCCAAAGCATCGACCTCGGCCAGAGCCAGGCGAATCAGCGTGGCAGCAGTGGAGACAGTCACCACCCCCAGCCCAACCCCCAAGTAAGCACGAACGTCTCTACGGGCAGAATGCTCCATACCTATACTCCAACACACCGTGCCTGAAAAAGTGCCTTGACAAAGATCCGATTATTGCTAAAATTGGGGCCGTCTTTTGGGAAATCGGCCTTACCAGCAGGAGGGACTGGAGCCGGCACAACACAATAACCAGAATGGAGGCAAAGAAATGGCATACGTAATCACCAGTAAGTGCAAGCGCTGTGGTTCCTGCATCGAAGTGTGCCCAAGTGATGCAGTCTACCAGGTCGAGGACAACGCCGATTGGCCAACCTACTACATCTACCCTGACAACTGCATCGAATGTGCGGCTTGCGAGGCCGAGTGCGAGGCCGAGGCGATATACCACGAAGACGAAGTGCCCGAAGACCTGGCCAGCGCCATCCAGAAAAACATCGACTTCTTCGAGAGCGGACCGGGCAAAGATCTCATCTAGCCAAGAACAACCCAACAGTAGGATCGAGGGCTGCCCTCAGGTCGGGCTGTGTTTTTCTCATTTTGCTCGGTATTGTTGATTTCGACAAACGCCGATTTCACCTCTCCAGGTGGAACCGGCGTTTCCTTTCATACTGACCAAGCGGCCGCCATCATTTGACGTAGATCGGACTGCTGAATATCCAGCCGCGCCGACCCCACCGGTACCGGCGGTAGGCTTCGACGCGGTACGCCCCCGGCATATCCGTGGTATGTCTCAGGTGGTTGCCGCTGGCCCGTGCCACGATCTTCCCATTGGACACCAAACGAACGTCGGCATCGTGCGGCGTATGGACCTCAAAGATGGTCGCCCCGGTGCGTCGCAGTTCCCCCCCCACCATCGCCCGATTGGCACCGCTGCGAGCCTCGAAACGAAAGCCAGCCGTTGAAGCCGGCAAGTCGTAACCGACCCAGGTACGGCCAGCCCGCAATGCGTCATAGAACTGTGCTTTGTCGTGTTCCAGCAAGCCATTCAGCGGATGCTCGGTCAAGACGTGGGTGTTGACGCAGCGGAAGAGGTAATCGTAGGGAAAGAGCACCCGCCGCAGCGGCCCCATCGAGTAGGTCGTGCCATGGGCATCGGCTCCGCCGATGGCAGCGACGCGCCGCCCCTGCGATAGCAGCGCATCCCACTGGCGCAGGATAGCTCGAAAGGGTCCGCGAATTCCCCGCGAAGGGAAGTAGGCGCAGTAGAGGGCAGCCAGCCTGTTGCGCGCCAGGGCTTTGAACTCGGACATGTAATTCCAAATCTCGAGCCCCACGTACCCCGAAACGTCCCAATCGAGCCACGGGATGGCTTCCTCCCCCCCCACCCGGCTGGCGTACTCGTACGGATGGGCCAGGTAGCAGAAACCCCCACACTGATTGACCGCGTCGATCAGCGCCTGGGGATCGTCAGCCTGCAAACTCATCTCGGCCTCGGCGCTGTAGATCAAGAGATGATTGGCCTGCGGATCGCGCCGCACGTCGTGAATCTCCTCGCCAACGAGAAGAAGCACTTTGCCGTGGTATCCCTCCAATCCATCCACCCACACGTTGTGATCGGTGACGATGACGAAATCAAGCCCTGCCGCCTCGGCCGCCTGCGCCACCTCGGCGTGCAGAGCCTCCCCATCCGAGTAGGACGTGTGCACATGCAAGTTGCCGGTGTATTCGTAGACGTTTGTCAAGAGAGACCCTCCCAACGCAGAATCAACTCCCTGGCCGCCCGTACCTCGTCAAGCCGACGCACCGGCGCCTGGTGGGGCGCTTCGTGGAGCAGGTCAGGGTTCGCATGTGCCTCATCGGCGATACGCAGCAGCGCCTCGGCGAACTCGTCCAGCGTCTCCTTGCTCTCCGTCTCCGTCGGCTCGATCATCAGCGCCTCAGGGACGATGAGCGGAAAATAGTTCGTGGGCGGGTGGAAACCATAGTCCATCAACCGCTTGGAGATATCCAGCGCCCGTACGTCGGGCACATCGGCAAAGCGGCCTTCGCAGACGAACTCGTGCATACAAGCACGGTCGTAGGGCACCCGGTAGATGCCTTCGACGAGGCTCTTCAAGTAGTTGGCGTTAAGCACCGCGTGCTCGGCCACCCTCCGCAGGCCATCGGCTCCCAACATACGAATGTAGGTGTAGGCCCGCACCATCACGCCAAAGTGGCCGTAGAAAGCCTTCACCCGGCCGAGCGACTTGGGCGGCAAGGTGAAAGCAAACGAAGGTACATCCCCATCCGAGTCGTCATCGATCGCCACGATTGGCCCGGGCAGGTAATCGACCAGCGAAGCGGCTGCACCCACCGGTCCGGAGCCGGGACCGCCGCCACCGTGGGGCGTGCTAAAGGTCTTGTGCAGGTTGTAGTGAAGCACGTCGAAACCCAGATCGCCGGGGCGGGCAACGCCCAGCAGGGCATTCATGTTCGCCCCGTCGCCGTACATCAGCCCCCCGTGCTC
>DAOUDX010000149.1:0-1916 GCA_034430835.1 Anaerolineae bacterium | reverse complement strand
AGTCGAGTGCCTGGCTCAGGTCCTATCTCATCCACTGAGCTGGCAGGAACACAGAGTTCGAGCCGAGGTTCTGCTTGGCAAGCTGCGGGCCGCCCTGCCTCCCGGTGTATTCGATGGGGCATTGGAGCGTGGCCGGGCGGGCATGCTGGAGAGCACAGCGGAGGGGATAGTGGGCATCCAGTGGCTACCCTGAATATATCGGCCCAGCTCAGCGTCACGGTTGTTTCAGAAAATCGAGGACCTTCCTGTTTACCATCTCCGCCTGCACGAATGTTAAGTTGTGACCGGCGTCGGGAATGATCTCTGCCTTGATGTGGGGAGCTACTCTATTGAGGCGTTGCACGGCTTCTTGGGCAGAATAGAGCCTTTCGTTCTCACCGACCAAGAAGAGCGTCGGCACTTTGATGCTCCGCAGATCTTTATCCTCCAGGACAGTCGCAATGACAGAACGCCTTGGCTTAAAGCACCGCCTGGCCAGCCATAGATGATTCGCCGCGCTTTCCACCACTAACTGGCTGATCTCACTCCTGCCTCCCAGTAGCCAGGACATAAAGCTCTTGGCAAAGTAGCGATGGGGCAACCGACTGAGAATTACGCGTACCCAGAACTCTGGCCGCACATGCAACACAGTGCCTCCTGGCGCCAATAGCACAATTCTATTGAGCCGGTTTGGAAAGCGGAGCGCGTATAGGCTTGTCAGCCAACCCCCATAGGATATGCCCATAAGATTGACGTTGTCTCCAAGCTCAAGCGCACTGAACAGCTCGTCAAGCCAGTTCACCAAGTCGGCTGGACTCTCAATGGGGCGCGTGTATACGCTTCGCCCATAGTCATAGATGTTGTCCACCGCATAGGTTCGATGACACTTGGATAAAGCTTTTATATTCGGTAGCCACATCAGCGAATTGCCACTGGCTCCAGGCAGCAGTACCAGCGGTGGAGCATCGTCTGGCCCACTGATCCGCACAAAGGTCTGCCCATAATAGGTATCTGCCGTCCTGGACCCCGAAACGACTGGCCACCTCTCTGCCCTCATATCGTAATCGGCCAGATATTCCGCTTTTGCTTTCGCCGATCGAAAAGGATGATATGCAGGCATTTCCATGGTCTATCTCCCTGTCGTGAAGTGACATTCGTCAACTCAACCCGGCCCTGTGGCTGTCCCGGCTACTTCTCTCATCCGTCAAATCTTCTTCGCCGAATCTAGCTGTCTAGTCAGGGAAAAGAGCTTGTCCTGGTCAAAACCCACATCCATCGCTTATGTGCGCCACAGTCCACTTCGGCCTGTAGCCCAAGTGCAAGTATACTCCGCTAGTGTGAGCGGGCAAGTGGTCGCATGCGGAAAAAAAGAACCATCCCTGCGCACAAGTCAGCACGCAGGGATGACTATCGCGGGAACGGGAGCGACGGGCGCAGTACATGTGCTCACGTGCTGCGCCGGTCGTGCATGAAAGGCAGTCGGCCGGTCTCGCCCGATTGATGGGGAGCTACCGAGGAACGAGTGAAACTGTGATTGTTTTGTTTATTCCAATTTGTGTAATACCGCTGCTCGACCGCATCGACATCCACGTCGAGGTGCCGCGCGTGGACGTGGAAAAGCTGACCGCCGACCGGCTGGGGGAGCCTTCGGAGGCGATCCGCGCGCGGGTGGAAACAGCGCGGGAGGCGCAGCGCGCGCGCTTTGCTTCGGGACCCGGCGTGCCGGGTCCCGCCACCCCTCTTTTGTGCAACGCCGATATGGGGCCGACGGAGGTGCGGGCAGTGTGCAATCTGGACGAGGCATGGCGAAGCCTGGTGAAGGCGGCGATGCAGCAATTGGGGATGAGCGCGCGGGCCTTCCACCGGATACTGAAACTCGCGCGCACCATCGCCGACCTCGCCGGCAGCGAGCGCATCGAGACGCCGCATCTGGCCGA
>DAOUDX010000148.1:0-41577 GCA_034430835.1 Anaerolineae bacterium | reverse complement strand
ATCATCGTCATCGTAGGGGCAGGGCTTGTCCCTGCCCCGGATGGGGCGACCACGAGGGACGGGGCGACCACGAGGGACGGGGCCACCACGAGGGTAGGCGCTACGCCCGGGGCGGCCACAACGGATGGGGCGGCCACGAGGGTCGCCCCTACGGTGGGGGGTATCGTGGGTGCGTTCAAATCGCTGACCACCAACGCGTATATCCGTGGCGTGCGGGAATTGGGATGGCCGCCGTTCGACAAACGGTTGTGGCAGCGCAATTATTACGAACGTGTGATCCGAAACGAACGGGAATTGAACGCCGTCCGGCAATACATCCACAACAACCCGGCCCAATGGGAAATGGACGCCGAAAACCCTGACCGGCAACGGTGAAATCGAATGGAATTCAGATTCAACCCCAACCACCCTTATCAGATCGAAGCCATCCAGGCCATCGTCGGTCTCCTGGAAGGTCAACCGCGCATCAAGGCAGACCTGCGGTTCGCCTCCGCCCCCGGCTACGGGGGCGCGCAGTCCTCGTTCGCCGCCGTTCCTAATCGACTGGATATTACCGAAACCGATTTGCTAACGAATCTGCAGGCCATTCAGCGGAAAAACAACATCGCTCTAGATACTGAACTGAAGTGCCTTGCAGGACAAATTGAGACGGCCAATGGCTCTGAAGATGCACGCTTCTACAACTTTTCCGTCGAGATGGAGACCGGCACTGGCAAGACCTACGTCTATTTGCGCACTGCACTCGAACTGTTTCAGCGCTACGGCATGCGCAAGTTCATCGTCGTCGTGCCCTCCATCGCCATCCGCGAGGGTGTGATCAAGACCCTCCAGGTCACCGAACGCCACTTCCGCGAGCTGCACGAGAATGTTCCCTACCGCTACTATGCCTACGATTCGGCCAACCTCTCCCAGGTGCGTCAGTTCGCTCTCTCCGAGAGCGTCGAGTTCATGGTGATGACCCTGGCCTCCTTCAACAAGGCCTCCAACGTCATCCGCCAGACCACCGACCGCCTGCAGGGCGAGACGCCCATCCACATGGTGCAGACAACGCGCCCCAGCCTCATCCTGGACGAGCCGCAGAATATGGAGAGCGAGATCAGCATCGCCGCCCTGGCTTCCCTCGATCCGCTCTTCGCCCTGCGCTACAGCGCCACCCACCGCAACCCCTACAACGTCGTCTACCGCCTCACCCCTTACGAGGCCTATCGCCAGAAGCTGGTCAAGCGCATCGAGGTCGCCTCCGTCGTCCGGGAAGATGCCACCGCCCAGCCCTACCTGCGCCTCGACAAGATCGAAACCAAGAAGAAAACCCTCACCGCCCGCCTGGCCGTCCACAAGCTGATGAAGGGTGGCACCGTCAAAGAACGGGTTCTCACCATGCGTCCTGGCGACTCCTTGCAGGAAAAGACAGGCCGTACCGAGTATGCCGGATACGAGATCGACGAGATCAGCCTGGGCGGGCGCTTCGTGCGCTTTGCCAACAACGTCGAGATCAGTGTGGGGCAGGAATTGGGCGCCGACAAGGACGCCATCTTCGAGGCCCAAATCCGCTACACCGTTGAGGAACACATGCGCCGCCAGGCTCGTTTGAAAGGCGCCGGTCTCAAGGTGCTCTCGCTATTCTTCATCGACCGGGTGGATAACTATGCTATGGAGGATGGCATCATCCGCCGGTTGTTCAACCAGGCCTTCGACGACATCAAGCGAGGTTTCCCCGACTGGCGTGACCGGAGCGTTGAGGAGGCGCAGGCGGCCTACTTTGCCCAGCGCCGCACTCGCAGCGGCGAGGTCGTCCTGGAGGATAGCAAGACCGGCGAGGCCGAGCGGGACCGCGAGACCTACGAGCTGATTATGAAGGACAAGGAACGGCTGCTCTCTTTCGACGAGCCGGTGGCCTTCATCTTCTCCCACTCTGCCCTGCGCGAGGGGTGGGACAACCCCAACGTCTTCCAGATCTGCACGCTGAACCAGTCCGTCTCCGAGATGCGGAAGCGCCAGGAGGTCGGGCGCGGCGTGCGGCTGGCCGTCGACCAAACCGGTGAGCGTGTCCACGACGAGCGCCACAACGTCCTCACCGTCGTTGCCAACGAGAGCTACGAGCGCTTCGTGGCGCAGCTCCAGAGCGAGGTCGCTTTGGAGTATCAGGAGGAGATTGAGGCCCGCTACGGCAAATCCATCGCCGATCTCACCGACGAGGAGCGCGCCCAGATCGCCGAGGAGTACGGCGAAGGCATCCTGCCGCCCAAGCCCGCCGACGCCCGCAAGCGCGGCAAGGCCACACTGCGCAAGGAGTGCACCCTCAAGTCCGAGTTCCAGGAGCTTTGGAAGCGCATCAAGCACAAGACCCGCTACGCCGTCACCATCGATAGCGAGCGGCTGATTCAAGACGTGGTGGCAGCGCTGGCCGAGGAAGAGATCAAACCGCCGCGCGTCACCATCACCAAGGCTCGTGTGGACGTCGGGGATGAGAGCGTGTTCGAGGCTCTGCAGATGAGCGCGGCTAAGAGCGTGTTGAGCCTGGCCGGGCGGTATGCGCTGCCCAACCTGGTGGAGGTGATGGCCAACCTGATGGAGCACACCACGCCGCCGGTGCGCCTCACCCGCCGCACGCTGCTGGAGATCGTCAAGCGCGCACCCGATCAGCAGGCCGTGGTCGAAAATCCTAACGAGTTCGCCACCGTTGCCGTGCGCATCGTCAAGGAGAAGCTGGCCGATCAGTTGGTCGAGGGCATCCAGTACGGAAAGATCAACCAGTGGTATGAGATGACCCAATTCGACGTCGAGATAGAGGGCTGGACGGATTACCTGGTGCCTGCCAAGCACACTATCTACGACCACGTTATTTGTGATTCCGACGTCGAGCGCCAGTTCGTGGAGGACTTGGAGCATCGCGACGACGTCAAACTGTACGTCAAGCTCCCGTCATGGTTCACCGTGCCCACGCCCATTGGCGGGTACAACCCTGATTGGGCCATCGTGATGGAGGACCGAGATGCCCACAGTGATCCCACCGGCAAACCACTCCTCTACCTGGTGCGTGAAACCAAGAGCACATCGAGGCTCGAAGAGCTGCGGCCTGACGAACGCCGCAAGGCTATCTGTGGGAAGAGCCATTTTCAAGACACATTGGGGGTAGATTACAGGGTTGTAGTCTCAGCCAGCGAACTACCGTGATAAGCCTTTCGGTTGCATCGAACCATAGTACAGAAAACAGGTCGCAGAATCCAAGGGCTCAAAGGCATGGGGACTATCAAGAACCATTTGAGAAGCCTGGCCGCACTGCCGTTGGTAGGCCAGGAGTTGCAACGGTATGACGTTGACCATAGGCGAGAGCAGCGGCGGCGTTCAAGGATTTCGCCAAGGTCCTCAGCGACTTGGTCGAGATCTACCGCCAGCCCGGCCCAGCCTACGGCGACCTGGTCGCCCGCCTCGCCGCCACCGACTGGCTCATCGACCAGATCGTCTACGCGCTGTACGGCCTGACGGAGGAAGAGATCGAGATCGTGGAGGGACGTTCCCCCTCATCCGGTTGAGGCAGGAGACCAGACACGAACCGAATAAATCGCGCCGACCGCTCGTTTTATACCTGGTGCAGATAATACCAGCTTACAGGAGGAACGTCCTTTTGTTCGACTGAGGCGGCTGAACGGTTACACCGCCCACAAATATGGGGAGAAAACCATGCAAGAGATCAGAACCATCAGCCTGTCACTGCCCTACAGATTGGGCGCCGTCAACTGCTACCTCGTAGAGACCGGCGCCGGCTATATCCTGATCGACACGGGGGGATCGAATGGGCGCGCCGAGCTCGAAAAGGAGCTTGCAAGCGCGGGCTGCAAGCCCGGCAATCTCGAACTGATCGTCTTGACCCATGGAGATTTCGACCATACCGGCAACGCGGCCTATCTCGGCCAAGCGTTCGGTGTAGAAATCGCCATGCACCAAGACGATTCTGGAATGGTCGAACGCGGAGACATGTTCTGGAACAGGAGCAAGGGCGGTATTCCCCTCAGAATGATGGCCCCCCTCCTTTTTGGGTTTGGCAAATCGAAAAGGTTCAAGCCCGATCTTTGCATCGATGAAGGATTCGATCTCGCTGAATATGGCCTCGACGCTCGAGTTCTCCATATCCCAGGGCACTCGCAGGGTTCCATAGGCGTCCTGACGGCCGGCGGCGATCTGTTCTGCGGCGATCTGCTGGACAACGTGGACAAACCAGCTCTCAATTCCATCATGGACGACCTGGCGGCAGCGAATGCTAGCGTCGAAAAGCTGAAAAGCCTGGCGATAACTACCGTTTACCCCGGGCATGGCCAACCATTCCCGATGGAGAAGTTTCTATCAGATCTATGAGGAGGAAGAAAGTGAATATCGGTATGATCGTCTATTCCCAGACCGGGAACACCCACTCCGTCGCCCTGAAGCTGCAGGAGAAACTCTCCGCGGCCGGGCATGCAGTGACCCTCGAACGGGTAGAAGTTATCGGCGAAGTTGGGCCGGGCAAACCCGTCCAGTTCAAGACGCTGCCCGACGCCGCAAAGTACGAGGCGCTGGTGTTCGGCTCTCCGGTGCAGGCCTTTTCCCTATGCCAGGCAATGGTTGACTATCTAAAGCAGGTGGCATCGTTGCAGGGCAAAAAGGTGGCCTTCCTGGTCACCGAGGCTTTCCCCTACCCCTGGCTGGGCGGGAACCGGGCTGTCCGGCAGATGAAGAGACTCTGCGAGGCCAAGGGCGCGGCGGTTTGCGGCTCGGGGATCGTTAACTGGATGAAGAAGCGCCGCGAGCAGCAGATCGTCGAGGTCGTCGATAGACTGAGCAGTTTGTTCTAGCAACTCCACACCTGATCGTGGGCAGCGACGCAGCCGTGGACTCCGCGGACTGCTTCATCTCGCCCCGCGAGGATTCAGTCCAAACGGATGTACCCAGATACCTTTAAGGAGAAGAGATCCCCATGGGCACGGAGATCTATTATTTTTCAGGTACAGGGAATTCGCTAGCCGTGGCAAGAGATATGGCAGGAAACCTGAATGCCAGGCTGATACCCGTTGCCTCCATGCTAAACCAAGGGAGCATCCATAGTGAAGCGGATGGTATCGGGTTTGTGTTTCCGATTTACGACTTTAAACCCCCTCAAGTCGTCGAGGAATTCATTCGCAAATTGGAGCACATCGATGCCAAATATCTATTTGCCGTATGCACGTATGGGATAGCACCATCTCACTCCCTGAAACACCTCGACGAGGTCATGAAATCCTGTGGCGGGCATCTATCTGCGGGATTTGCGGTCGGCATGCCCCATAATGGCATCGGTTGCGGTGCGCTTACCCAGGCAGAACGTGAAAGCATGCTCGAGAGCTGGAAGGATAGACGCGCAGCCATATGCGAGTACATCAGCGCCCGAAAAGAAGGGGAGATCGAATCAAGCAATCTCCTCCTCGGTTTTCTTCAACTCAGAGCTATCAGAATGATGCCAGCCGCGCTCAAACTCCTGATGCATATGCTGTTGAAAGGGACAAAATCACTGGCGTTCACTTCAAACGAAGACTGTAATGGGTGCGGAATCTGCGAAAGAATCTGCCCGATGAATAACATAGAAATAGTTGGTAATAGACCCACATGGTCGGACGATTGCGCAGGGTGTTTTGCCTGCCTGCATTGGTGCCCAAAGGAAGCCATCAGTCTGGGCGGCTCTAACCTGAACATAAAAACCTACCATCACCCCGATGTGAAGGTTGCAGATATGACGAGGAGAAATTCCCTATGAGCGTCGAGATCTACTATTTTTCGGGAACCGGCAATTCGTTGCACGTGGCGAAGGAATTGCAAAAGCGCATTCCAGACGCGGACCTCATCCCGGTGGTCAGCCTTTTGGGTAAGGACGTGATAGCAACCCGGGCAGAAACGGTAGGATTCGTGTTTCCCATCCACCTCACCACAATTCCTATTCCCATGAGAGAATTCCTCAAGAAGCTCGATCCAAGATCGGCCAAGTATGTTTTTGCAGTAGGGACACGGACGGGCACCCTCTGTCTGGCAAAGATCTCCATAGACGAGATCCTGAACGAAAAGGGCAAACGGTTGGGCGCCTACTTCATTCTGAATATGCCTACGAACACACCGACCGGCCTGCTGCCCGCACAGGGCGACAAAGATTGGGTCAACAAGGTCTCGGAGGAAAAGGTGCGAGCGCTGGACGCCGACGCCCAGAATAGACTTGATTCGATTCAAAGCGTCATCGTCAACCAAGTGCCGGATCCAAAGGACGATTCGCCTCGTCGTGGGTCGTTTCTGAGACGCCTCATCTCCATTCCGCTGGCCTTTGGTGCAAGATCGACAGGTGGAAGCGAAATCCCGTACACCGTCGATTCGACCTGTACCGGCTGTGGCACGTGTGAAAAGGTCTGTCCGTCCCAAAAGATCAAACTGGTCGATGGAAAACCGGCGTGGCAAAAAGAGGTCCAGTGCTATTTCTGCTACGCCTGCTTCAACTTTTGTCCCACGCAGTCGATCCTGGTCGCCAAGAGATACACGAAAAAAGACGGCCGGTATGCTCATCCAGGGATAGCGGCAGACGACATCGCCGGACAAAAGCAGTGGGGTGAGTAAGCCCACCCACCCCCCGCCCCAGACACCAAGTGCGTCGCACCCTCGGCAGTGCGACGCACTCCTATTTGCCCCGACCGGGGAAGTGTGCTAATATCGTATGAGACCTCGGAGGTTGCGCGAACCTGCGGTTCGCCTGAAACCTTCGAGGTCTGGAGGAAACAACGTGGTAGCCTCTGAACAAGTCCTGGAACTGGTCGAGCGCTTCCGGCGCAACCTGGACGTCTACAAGCGCCCCGAATACAAAGAGGCCCGGTTGCGCGCCGAGTTCGTCGACCCGTTCTTCGAGGCGCTGGGCTGGGACGTGCGCAACACGGCGGGCCTGGCCGAGCAGTACAAGGACGTGATCCACGAGGACGCCCTCAAGGTCAGCGGCGCGACGCAAGCGCCCGACTATTGCTTCCGCGTGGGCGGGACGCGCAAGTTCTTCGTGGAGGCCAAAAAGCCCTCTGCCGCGCTCAAGGGCGACGTCGGCCCGGCCTACCAACTGCGGCGCTACGCCTGGAGCGCCAAGCTGCCCCTTTCGATCCTGACCGATTTTGAAGAGCTCGCCGTCTACGACTGCCGCCAGCGCCCCACCCCCGCCGACAAGGCCAGCCTGGGCCGGGTGATGTACTACACCTTCGAGCAGTACCCCGACCGCTTTGACGACATCTATGGCGTCTTTGCCAAAGAGTCGGTGCTGAAAGGCTCCTTCGACCGCTACGTGCAGGAGAGCAAGCAGAAGCGCGGCACGGGCGAGGTGGACGCCGAGTTCCTCAAAGAGATCGAGGGCTGGCGCGACGCGCTGGCGCACAACGTGGCCCTGCGCAATCCAGGCCTTTCGGTGTACGAGCTGAACGACGCCGTGCAGCGCACCATCGACCGCATCATTTTCTTGCGCATCTGCGAGGACCGGGGCATCGAAGCGTATGGACGCCTCATGGGGCTGGTCAACGGGACGGATATCTACGCGCGCCTGGTCGAGCTCTACCGCCAGGCCGACCAGAAATACAACGCCGGGCTGTTCGACCTGCGGGCCGACGCGCTGACCACGACGCTGGCCATCGACGACCGGGTGCTCAAGCCGATCCTGGATGCCCTGTACTACCCCCAATCCCCCTACGAGTTCTCCGTGCTCCCCGCCGACATCCTGGGCCAGGTGTACGAGCAGTTCCTGGGCAAGGTCATCCGCCTGACGCCCGCCCACCGCGCCGTGGTCGAGGAAAAGCCGGAGGTCAAAAAGGCGGGCGGCGTCTATTACACCCCCACCTATATCGTGGACACTATCGTGCGCCAGACGGTGGGCCGGCTGGTGGAGGGCAAGACGCCCCGCCAGCTCGCCGGGAGCGCGCGCACCGCCCCGCTGCGCATCCTCGATCCCGCCTGCGGCTCCGGCTCCTTCCTGCTGGGCGCGTACCAGTACCTGCTCGACCATTACCTGCACTGGTACGAGACGAACGACCCCGAACAACACGCCAAGGGCAGGGACCCCGCCGTGTACCGGGGCGCGCACGGCGACTGGCGGCTGACCAGCGCCGAGAAGAAGCGCATCCTGCTGGCGCACATCTACGGCGTCGATATCGACCGCCAGGCGGTGGAGGTGACCAAGCTGAGCCTGCTGCTCAAGGTGCTGGAGGGGGAGCCGCAGTTGAGCTTTTGGGGCGAGCGGGCGCTGCCCAACCTGGACGATACCATCAAGTGCGGCAACTCCCTGATCGGGCCAGATTATTACGGGGGGCGGCAGATGGGGCTGTTCGACGACGAGGAGCTGCGGCGCGTCAACGCCTTCGACTGGCAGAAGGAGTTCCCCAGGGCGATGGCGGCGGGCGGGTTTGATGCGGTGATTGGGAATCCACCTTATGTGAGACAAGAAGCACTGAGTGACCTGAAAGCCTATTTTGAACAGCATTACGAAAGCTATCAAGGTACCGCTGATCTCTACGTTTACTTCATTGAAAAGGGACTCAAGCTACTCAACCAAGGCGGGCTCTACAGCATCATCGTATCAAGCAGCTTCCTTCACACAACGTTTGCAAAAAGGCTCCGTAAGTACGTCCGAGAACATCATACCATTCTTCGTTTCGTCGACTTTGGTGGACTGGCTGTTTTTGAGAATGCCAAGGACACTTATGTGTGCATTCCACTGCTTGCCAACAAGCCTCAACCGAAAACTGTGGAAGTGGCAGTGGTGAAATCACTGGAAATGCTTGATTTAGGGCAGTATGTTGAAGAAAGCAAGTACCTTATCGCCTCTTCGCGTTTTGATGAGAATACATGGTCGTTGAGACAACAAGAGCAAATCGAACTATTTCACAAGATTCGCGGAATTGGTATCCCATTAGGCAAGTTTGTTGCTGGGGGCATTTACTATGGGGTCAAAACAGGTCTAAACGAGGCATTTGTCATAGACTCAGAAAAGCGTAAAGAACTGATTGCGCAAGATCCAGATAGTACTGACCTCATCAAGCCGCTTTTTGGAGGACAGGACATAAGGCGATATTTCGCAAGACCTATAGACAAGTATCTGATATTCACGCGACGAGGCATTAACATTGATGCTTATCCCGCTGTTAGGAATTACCTCTCTGAATTCCGTGAAGCCCTAAGACCCAAACCGAGAGGATGGAAGGGCAAATGGCCTGGAAGGAAACCTGGCTCCTATGAATGGTACGAGATTCAAGATTCAGTCGACTACTACAAGATCTTCGAAAAGCCCAAAATCATCTATCCAGATATTGCCAAGCGGCCACGCTTCTACCTCGATAGAACAAATGCATATGTGTCGAACACGGCCTATTGCCTTGGGACTGATGATTTATATCTACTGGGGATTCTGAACAGCAAGCTTTTCTGGTTTGCCATCGGCAACATCAGCATCCCCTTCGGTACACGCGCTGGGCAATACCGCTACCGGCTTATTTACCAGTATATGGAGCAAGTTCCCATCCGCACCATCAACTTCGCCGACCCGGCGGACGCGGCGCGGCACGACAAGATGGTCGCGCTGGTGGAGCGCATGCTGGCGCTGCACCAGAAGCTGGCCGCCGCCGCCACCCCCGCCGACAAGGCGCTCTACCAGCGCCAGATCGACGCCACCGACCAACAGATCGACGCGCTGGTGTACGCGCTGTACGGGCTGACGGAAGAAGAGATCGCGATCGTGGAGGGAACGAACTAGAAAGCCACACGCCATTCACGCCCAATAATCGGCGTTATCGGCTCTGAATTTAGAGGACTGATGGCTACTCTTAATCCCGACCCCACCGGCCGCCTCGTCCGCCAGTGCCGCGCCCTCGTCCAGGTCGGCGAGGCGGGGGCTTGGGGTGAGGGGATTCGGGGGGAAGGTGGATGTAGAGCTGTTTGTCGACAAGTTTGTCGCCAAACAAGTGGTTGGGCGGCTTGGCCAAGCGATATGCATATCTGAAGGGAGGCGAAACGTGAAAAGGGAAAGCTGGTTTTCACTGTTATCAATCCTAATCGGACTGGCTCTCCAAGGGGCAGCGTGGATATGGGACAACGCTCCACAGGACGTACGGATACTTCTGACCATTCTATCTTTACTGCCTAGCATAGTAGCCTTGTTGTTGCAGGGCGCACAGTCTCAAGGACTACGTGCCTGGTCTTCTGCGTTCATCACATTTCTTCGGGCGAATTCGTCGCTTGCCATCATAGCTTTGCTATCCACTGGGGTGTTGATTGTGCTTCCCCGCATACCAGGTGCTTCCTATCTGAGCGAGGTATCTATGTCAATCGCGGTAGTGCTGCTTTCCGTCTCTGTCTTCACCCTCATTAGAGGACTAGGCGCACAGCCCTCTCTCAGAGTCGTGAAAGGCTCAACCGACGCGTGCTATCTAGTCAAGGATGGGGTAAAGCGCCTCATACCAGAACCATCGACTCTTTTCTTTGTCTTGCTGGATACCTACCGTGCGCTTGAGTGCATTTCAGATATGGAGCTGGCTCTCTACCGTGAAGGCCAGCAGCTTCCAAAGGTGACTTCTTGCAGATTGGTGAAAGGTAGTGGCCCTGCTATCTATGTGGTCTGGGAAGGCCATAGGAAGCACATTCCAGATCCTCAGACCTACAGCACTTTCTTCGAAGGAAGATCTCCTGAGCGACTGAGCGACGTTGATCTTGAGGCAATACCAAGAACCGGTGCGCTTCATTCGGTTCTATCGATTCCGATTCGCCAGACAATCGCAATTCAAGAGGATATTGGAGGAGTATCTATGGGAGTTGGTAAGCCGCAGTAGCCGCCCAGTGGATAGGCTGGGTTGAGGCGAGCCGGAGGCTCGAAGCGAAACCCAGCGCACAAGCGAGCGCGGCACAAACGGCCGCCGCCACCCCTGCGGACAAGGACCTCTACCAGCGCCAGATCGACGCCACCGACCGGCAGATCGACGCGCTGGTGTACGAGCTCTATGGGCTGACACCGGTCATCCGCCCGGCAAGCAGGCGAGCGCGACGCGTTCGGCGGCTGCGCGCGGGGTTGAAGCGTATCAACCGATCAATTGATACGTATCAATCGCTCAATTGATGCGTATCAATCGCTCAATTGATACGTATCAATCAGCCAGTTGAAGCGTATCAGTCGTGGAGCAGGCCGGCGGGCAGTAGGAGCAGCGACCTGGATAGAGAAAACGACGAGCCGGATATTGTCCCCCAGGAGATTAGAAGGCGACTCTGGCAAGCACACGTTGGGCGGCCAACCAAGGCCAATCATCCTGGGAAAAGAAAGGAGAAACAAGCAGTGAATCGCCAAAAGTCACTACAGCAGATAATTGGTTCGACACTAGTCGCATTACTCTCGTTAGCATGCGGTGTACTGCAACCCCAACCGACACTCACACCAGTTCCGCCAACCGCCACGCCCACCATCTCACCGCTGGAGGCGAGGGCGGGGAAGTGGAGTGGGACAACGGAGTTTGGCGGTTTTAGCTTCGAGGTGTCAGCAGATGGACGGGAAATCACGGGGTTCGCGCTGAACTATTGGGCAGGGATAACGTCAGGGAGCTTTGCGCCGCAAGGAGAGATAGCGATACCTATTGGAGAAGATGGGGCGTTTGACCTGAGTGTGGAGGAGGCGGGATTGGTGTTCCGAGGACGGTTCAGCGAGGACGGACGTCGGGTGAGCGGGCTGTGGGAGATGGACATACCAATGGCAGGGCAGGTATCGGAGGAGTGGGATATCGAGCGATGAGATAGGACAATATGGGGAACCAGGAAACAGGAGCGGAAGAGTGGAGCGGTCCGCCCGCCCTTGCTTCAGCCGCTGAGCGGGGCTGACGGGGGAAGAGATCGCGGTTGTGGAGGGGGCCAGCAGGTAGGCTGGGTTGAAGTGAGCCAGCCAACACCCTGCAGCCGAATAAAGGCAATGAATCACCTATCACAAACTAGACGGAGGTTTACCATGACCCAAACCAATGATCAGGCAGCTTCTACCGGCTCGACGCCGGGCGAGGAACTCTCCAGCCGGCAGATTGAGGCCAAAGCGCAGGGATGGCTGGCGCAGCTCACGCTGGATGAAAAAATCGAGATGATGGATGGCGATACCCCTTTTTGGGCCGGGATGGCAAATATGATGGGGGGAGGATACGGCGATCATCCCTGGAACGCCGGCGTTATCTCCCGTTTGGGTATTGTCGGCATCCGCTTTTCCGACGGCCCACGCGGCGTCGTAATGGATGGGGCCACCACATTTCCGGTTTCGATGGCCCGGGGCGCGGCCTGGGACGTAACCCTGGAAGAACGCATTGGCGATGTCATCGGACGCGAACTGCGGGCGCTGGGCGGCACTCTGTTTGGCGGAGTCTGCATCAACCTGCTTCGTCACCCGGCCTGGGGGCGCGCCCAGGAAACCTATGGCGAGGACCCCTATCATTTGGGTGAGATGGGGGCCGCCCTCACCCGGGGCGTACAACGACACGCCATGGCCTGCGCCAAGCACTATGCGCTCAACTCGATGGAAAACGCCCGTTTCAAGGTAGATGTGCGTATCAGCCCCAGGGCGCTCCACGAAATCTACCTGCCCCACTTTAAGCGGGTGGTGGAGGAAGGAGTAGCGGCAGTGATGAGCGCCTATAACAGCGTCAACGGGGAGTGGTGTGGGCAGAACAAGGTGTTGCTGACCGACATCCTTAAAAAGCGCTGGGGTTTCGAGGGCTATGTGCTGACCGACTTTATGTTCGGTATGCGCGATGCCAAAAAAGCGGCCCTGGCTGGGCAAGACCTAGAAATGCCGTTTCAAATGCACTATCACCAACACCTAAAACACCTGGTCGAGAACGGTGACGTCCCGTCGGAAGTGATCGATGAGTCGGTGTTGCGCATATTGCGCCAACAGCTGCGCCTGATCCGGCCCGACAACTACGACGCAGCACAGGTCGGTAGCGAGAGCCACCGCGCGCTGGCGCGAGAAGCGGCTGAAAAATCCATCGTGCTGCTACAAAACGAGGGAGACCTGCTCCCGCTGCGGGACGTGAAGAAAATAGCCGTCATTGGCCGGTTGGCCGACACGCCCAACACCGGCGACGGCGGCTCCAGCAACACTCGCCCCGCCTACGTGGTCACCCCGCTCGCCGGGATTCAGGCCGCGTTTGAGGGCCAGGCAGAGGTGTTGCACGACGACGGCCGCGATCTCGAGCAGGCCAAAGCCACCGCCCGGGCGGCCGACGCGGTGGTACTGGTCGTAGGTTACACCCACATGGACGAGGGCGAGTTTCTCGATCCTGACACCATGCAAGACCTGGCTCCGCTCTTTCCCGCGCCTACCCCGGAGGAAGCGCCCATCATCCAAGGGTTCATGCAGAGGATGGCTGGACAGCCGGATGATGCTTTCTTGACCGGCGGCGACCGCGACCTGCTTACCCTATCGCCTGATGATGAGGCGTTGATCCAGGCAATTGCTGCCGTGAATTCACAGACCATCGTCGCGGTGATGGGAGGTAGTGCTGTAACCACGGAAGCCTGGCGCGAGCGTGTGCCGGCTATTCTGATGCTCTGGTATCCCGGAATGGAAGGCGGCCACGCCCTGGCCGATATCCTGCTGGGCCGGGTCAACCCGAGCGGCAAGCTGCCGTTTGTCATTCCCCAGCGGGCTGAAGATCTGCCCTTTTTCAATAAAGACGCTACCAAAATTGAATATGACCTGTGGCACGGCTACCGTAAACTGGAGCGTGAAGGTCATGCCCCGGCCTTTCCCTTTGGCTTTGGCCTCAGCTACACCAGCTATTCTTACGCCAACCTGACCCTGGCCCAAACCGAACTCGGGCCGTCGGACACTCTGCCGGTGAGCCTGACGGTGACCAACACTGGAGCCTATGCCGGTGAAGAAATCGTGCAACTCTACGTTTCGGCCATTGACTCTGCCGTGGAACGAGCCCCCAAAGAACTCAAGGCCTTTACCCGGATTGCTTTACAGCCCGGCGAAACCAGAACCGTACAATTCAGGGTGCCCATCTCCCGGCTGGCCTACTATGACGAAAGCCAAGCCGATTTCGTCGTGGAACCACTTGAATACGAGGTTTTTGTCGGCGCACACTCTTTGGATGCGCACGCTTTGAAAGCGCGTTTTGTGGTTCGCCAGCAGTAATACAAATGCGAAAGCCCAAGGAAATCCGTGGACGGTAGCTACCGCTACTGCACCCGCCGACAAGGTGCTCTACCAGCGCCAGATCGACGCGCTGGTGTACGCGCTGTACGGGCTGACCGAGGAGGAGATCGAGATCGTGGAGCAGGCCAGCAGGCAGTAGGGGCAGTTATGATGGATGATGGAGCGGGAAACCTGCTAACTAACAATCGTGCGGTAGCCGCACCGAGGAGGAACTGATGAATAAGGTGATAAAGCAAGTTCTCTTTTGGACCCCGAGGGTTTTGTGTATTCTCTTTGCAATGTTTTTGAGTCTGTTTGCGCTAGACGTATTCAGTGAAGATGCTGGTCTTGGGGAAAAAATACTCGGCCTGCTAATCCACCTGGTGCCAGTATACGTTGTTGTCATCGTATTGGTGATAGCATGGAGATGGGAATGGGTCGGGGCGATCGCGTTCATCGGTTTGGCATTGTTTTATCTGTTCCAGGTCTGGGGTCGAGAGCATTGGGGCGCTTATCTGGCGATTTCCGGTCCCTTAACATTGATAGGCGTTCTTTTTCTGCTCAATTGGAAATACAGAGCACAACTGCGAACGAGATAGTAGTAGCCTGCCGATGCCATGCAATCTCTACTGGAAAAATCCGAGGCTGCCTAACCCTGTTTGCACCTGACCTCGCTTCGCTCGGAGTGAACGCGGCGCGATTTGCAGTAGGTAGGCTGGGTTGAGGCGAGCCGGAGGCTCGAAGCGAAACCCAGCGCACAAGCGAGCGCGTGCGCGTAGCACGCGAAGCACGACAAGATGATGACCGAGCTGTACGGGCTGACGGAGGAAGAGATTCGGCTGGTGGAGGGGCGTTCCTCGTAGAGGCAGGCAGGTGGCGGTAAAAAGGAAAAGGGGAAAGGCTATGCGCAATGGCCGTTCACGAATGCTTGTACTGGGGTTGGCCGCTCTCGCGCTGGTGGCGTGTGTGAGCTCCGGGCCATTCGCCACATCCACATCGGGGAAACCTGAACCGTCGCCAGAAGAAGAGAAAGCCTCCGCCGATACGCATCCGATCCCACCCGTCTACGTGACCGTCGCAGGCCACATCGAAGATACACCCATCTATGCCCGGTGCGAAGCATATCCGGACTTCCGCGAAAAGCTCCTGGCCTTCGCCGAGTCGCTGTCCGGGACAGGCGCTGCCGTCAATTTGCAGATTGACTACGAGTTCTTTCTCGGCACGTCCCGGTGTGAAACCGACGAAATGCGAGCCGCTACCGATGGGCGCAACGTGATCGACTATCTGGCCACGCATTACGGCTTCGAGATCGACGCGCACCAGGAAGGCGGCTGGGAAGAGGGCCAGGACAACTACGCCGACGTTCGGTTCCTTGGGGGGACGTTGACTCCGGGCATCAGCGAGAACGTCGGCGGTCTGGTCTGGGATTCCCCCGATCAGTTTGCCAGGCTTGCCCGGGGCGAGCCGGGGAGGATATATCCCGACTTTACGTGGTCGCCCCAGGTGCTGACGCTGGCCGTGAGTCGCGACCATCACCTGGGGGATTTCAGCAGGGACGATATCGCCAGTGGGGTCTGGATTCCCAAGGGGGCCAACGAGAACTTTTGGGTCCACGACCCTGGCGAGCGTATGGTCTACGTGGGACCGGGCGAGCACGCCAATTGGAACCCGGACAGCTCGTGTCTATCGACGCCCGAGTTCGTGCGCACCCTGGCCGGGCAGCTCGAGCAGGGGACGATCGACCGTGACAGGATGTACACCGCCTCGATCGCCGTGCCACAGAGCGTCATTTTCAACCCCGAGGAACACCAGAGATTGCTTGCATTGTTGGGCCAGCTCGCGCCGCTGATCGAATCCGGCCAGGCAGTGTACGTGACCTACTCCCAAGCGGTGGATATCTGGCGGGAGGAGTATGGGGTGCGCCCCAACGTCTTCTACCGCGATGGCGTAAATCCTCCAATTGCGAGGTGATGGGAGAATGAAACCATGTCACCCAAGATGCTGTGCCAGGCGCTGGAGGCGCTCGCCGCCTGACCGCAGTCCGTAAGCTCCCACTTGCCCCTCCGCCGCACCCGCGCGTACCGCGAGTGTGGTCGAAGGGCCATTCCCAGCAAGAAGAGTCCACATGCGGAGGGCGTCGGCCATCAGCTCCCCAGCCAGCGTGGCGCCTGCGCCAAACTACAGTGCAGGCGCCACGCTGCCCTCGTAACGTAGCAAAAGCCCGAACTCGCTTCCGCCCGCAGCCTGCCTCCGTACCTCCGGCAGCCTGCTCTCCTCGGGGTAAGGCCAGCCTGGTCGCCAATGCCGTCACTACGCTTGCCACTCCGCTCTCGCTGTGCTAGAATTCTCCAGAGAAGTCACCGCGCAAGTATGGCACATCTGAGAGGAGTGGAGTTGCCCAAACGACGCAAGCACAACACTTGCCCATACCCTGGCTGCGGCGTGCGGATCTCGCCAGAGTCGAAGCACTGCCTGAAGCACGCGATGCGGCTACTGTGGCAAGACTCCGAGTATCGTGCGAAGCGGCTTGCTCAGATGCGTTCGCCTCAGAGTCGCAAGCGCCGCTTGGATACGATGAAGGAGAAGTGGCAGGACCCACGGTACCGCCAGGAACTCCTTGAGAAAATGCACTCTGAGGAGACCCGCCGGAAGCTGTCCGAGGCGAGCCAGGCTCGGTGGGATGCGAGTGGCGCTGAACGCGTCAGCATGGCCGCGATAGGCGCGACGACGGGGGCGGTGGATGGCTTCACCGATTACGCGCTGTTCGCACAGCGAAGGCGATAAGCGGGTAGACCCCTTCACCGCCTTGATCCCGTTTGCCCAGGTGGGGGTCGATCGGGCCGCTATCCGCCGCTTCCAGCGCCAGCTTGCGCCAGAAAGTAGGGTGGGGTAGAATCGTCTACGCTGAATAGCCATTCAAACGTCAATTTGGGTACGTCAATTTGTAAAGTCATTTTGCCTGTGTTATAATTCTCGCAGAAATCCCCCTCGTCGGCGAGCGAGGGGGTCTGGTCATATCTATGGAGGTGATCGCATGGATATTCCGCAAGAGGTTTGGGTGGCAGGGGGCGTTGCCGTTCTGCTCATTATCGTGATATGTGTGCTGTTCATCCTGCAACGGCGTCGGGTCGATTTCACCCATTCCAAGTCACCCGGCCAGAAGCCGGAGTGGCTGCGGACGTCTCCGCCGGAAGAGACTGTGGCTGCAACGCAGGCTGATGGGGAGGGCGTCACGCTGTACGATTACGACAAGGGTGAGCGGATGGCCTCCGCCTTTGTCGAACAGATCGAAGACGTTCTTCGGGCACGCCTCCAGGAGGACTCGCTGCTGGCTGCGATGGACGTGGATTTTGGAACGGCGCCCGACGGTAGGCTGGAAGTTTGGGTGGATGGCGAGAGATACGTCGATATCGACCTGATTCCGAACGCGCACCTGTGGGAGGTCATTCGTCAGGCCGTCGCAAGCTGGAAAGGAGCCTAGGAGAGGGCCCATGCTTGACATCGCGCGCATTCGCGAGCAGCCACAGCAGGTCAAGGAGGCGCTGCGCAACCTCGGCGCGGATCCGAGCCAGATAGATGGCATCCTGGCGCTCGACGCCCGGCGGCGTGCGCAGCTCACGGAGGTGGAGACGCTCAGGGCCGAGCGCAACCAGGTCTCGAAGGAGATCGGCAAGCTCAAAGACAAGGGAGAGCGAGACCGCCGTATCGCCGAGATGCGTCAGGTGGGAGATCGGATCGGCGAGATCGAAGATCGACTGCGGCGGGTCGAGTCCGATCTCGATGCGGCGATGCTGGTGGTTCCCAATCTGCCGCACGAGAGCGTGCCCGTCGGCCCCGACGATTCCCACAACGTCGTCGTGCGCAGTGAGGGTGAGATTCCAGAGTACGACTTTGAGCCGGCGCCCCATTGGGACCTGGGGCCGGAGCTGGGCATCATCGATTTCGAGCGCGGCGTCAAGCTCTCCGGCAGCCGCTTCTACGTGCTGCGTGGGGCCGGGGCGAGGCTGCAGCGCGCGCTGATCGCCTGGATGTTGGACGTGCACACGCGGGAGCACGGATACACCGAGATCTATCCCCCCTTTGCCGTCAAAGAGGCGTGCATGTGGGGCGCGGGCCAGATGCCCAAGTTTGCCGAGAACATCTATCGTGACGCCGAGGACGACTTTTGGTTCGTCGGCACGGCCGAGATCCCGCTGACCAATCTGCACCGGGACGAGATCCTCGAAGCCGACGATCTGCCCTTGCACTATGTCGCGTACAGCGCCTGCTTCCGCCGCGAGAAGATGAGCGCGGGCCGGGACGTGCGCGGCATCAAGCGCGGCCACCAGTTCGACAAGGTGGAGATGTACAAGTTCGTCGCGCCAGAGACCAGCTACGACGAATTGGAGGCGATGGTCGAGGATGGGTTGGACGTGTGCCGCCGTCTGGGGCTGCCGCACCGGCTGGTGCAGATGTGCACGGGCGACCTGGGCTTCACCGCGGCCAAGAAATACGACATCGAGGTGTGGGCGGCGGGCTGCGGGGAGTGGTTGGAGGTGAGTAGCCTGAGCAACTGTGAGGATTTCCAGGCGCGCCGGGCGAACGTGCGCTACCGCCCGGAACCGGGCGGCAAGCCGTGCTTCGTGCACACGCTGAATGGCTCCGGTCTGGCGCTGCCGCGCGTGATGATCGCGATCATCGAGAACTGCCAGCAGGAGGACGGCAGCATCGTCGTGCCCGAGGTGCTGCGGCCCTGGATGGGGGGCATAGAGGTGATCGCTGGTCCATAGAGCGACACGTGCCCGATGGCCCTGGTGGGATGGAGGCTCATGCCAAGTGGACCAGGAGCGTGAGGCCCCACCCGGGATGGGTGGGGCTTTTTGGTTGGCGGTGGAAGGAGTAAGATGCACAGGGCGCATTAGGGAGATGCGTGATATGCGAACTATTTGCACATCACGCGCAGGATGAGTGTTGTACGAGCAAGTTCGACTATTTGAGAGATAGGCCCCTTATCCAAGACGTCAAGTCAGAGTAGTATGGTACGGAAAATCAAACGAAAGAACTCATCGGAGATATCCCACTCCACGGTTAAGGGGAGGCTTGTGGAGCTAATCGTTGCTAACTTGCACAGCGCTCCAGGTGTGCAGGTGGAGAGAAACGTGTACCTGCCTATAATAGGTAGTAACAGAAAGCGCGAGATCGACGTCTTGCTTACAAGCTACATCGCAGGCTATCCTGTGCAAATCGCGTTTGAGTGTAAGAATTACAAATCAACAGTCGGAGCTCCCAAAATAGACGAATTTGTTGGAAAGCTAAAGGATGTCGGGATTCCTCACCAACATGGCATTTATGTCTCTGTAAACGGTTATACAAAAGGCGCCATCGAGAGAGCCAAAAAAGAGGGCATCAGAACTCTGATACTGACTGGGCTAACGGAAGATCGCCTTTCCGTCGAACTACAAGCAGCTTTTCAGGCAGTCGTATACCTGTTACCAGTCGTAGGTGCAGAGGTAGAAGCTCAAGTCGCTCACACGGAGTTTCCGGGACAAATGATGGTCTTCTATGACCAAAGTGGGAATACATGTGGCACGGTATTGGACTTGATCTGGGAGAGGTGGCAAGAAGGTCATCCTCCCTCATCTATTGGGGAGCACAGATATAAACTCGAAATACCGTCAGGATGGCATCAAGTGGTTGATGGAGAAGCTAACCTCGTCAAGGGTATCACAGCGATTGTTCAAGTACAAGGGCTTGTAATCACTATTCCTGGACAATCGAGTCATCATCTACTTGTTGATGCCAAGGATCAAAAAGTGGAAAGGTTCGGGACTAGCGTATCCTTTGACACCTCGAAATCAAAGTATCGAGTGAGAACTTTCACCAGTGAAGATGAACTGAACAAGTTCATAGAAGACCAGCCAGAGGATGTAAAGCTGACAATGGGTCGGATTCGGGTTCCTCGCGTGCGATATGGCCCACTCTTTTGGCCGCCAAGCAAGCGGGTCGCTGGAGTACTATCCGGTTTGACAGAAGATTACATAACTGGAAAAATCACTGAATTGCGGACTGAGGATCTGGCAGGAATTGAAGGAAATGACCTATCCGTAGCCTGGGAACCCATTTGGTCAGGATACCCAACCACGGATTCTCAAGAGCCGGTCTGAGGGTACGTGCTGCGAAACTGTGAGGGGTCTATCCCATCGCTGGAGGCGACAGCGCCAGCGTCTTATCTCCCGGCTGATGGAGGCGGCGAGAGGAAGGGCTAGTGAAGGCAGGGGAGGGCGGGCAACTACCCTTTCTGCCGCGACGGTGGGTTATGAAGTCACGGGAAGTCATCGTAAAGGGAAACCTAGCCCAGTTCTTGGGCTTGGTTGAGTTCGAGCAACGACGAGCAGATGTGGTATGTCGCGGCAACGACGATGGCAGCAATAGTAGGGTTACTACTCCTTATAGGCTGTATGGGCCGATTGCTTCAGGCTCTGCGGAGAAAAGACACTCACTATATTGGCTTGTCGTAAACGGCTACTATAGCTGGTTTCTGGATGCCTATAGTAGGGGAGAGCCAATGATGACTGGTGGTCCTCTGGGGGATCTCAAATTGCGGCCTGGCATAACTCTTGAAGAACTTGACCGCGACGCACAGAAACAGCGATCAACTCTCTCGAAGATAATCGGAACCGGGGAGATGTGGGTGAGTGAATTGCCCAATGAGCGATTGCGTCTTGTGTTCAATGCAAGCCGTTCTGAGCGGCCCGGCTCATTCTGGGAATGGGTAAACGACTTTGTGGCGGAAATGGAGAGGCAAGGTTTTGGGCAACCATCAACTGATTCTCAACCAGGAAAGAAATCACGTCGAAACAGACGATTATTGGCTGTTGCATTAGCTCTTATCGGTGGGTGCATCGCTGTTGTGACAAACTTCGCCACCGAGGTCGTGCCTGACTTTCTCAGGCCCTACCTATGGCTGTCTTGGCCCTCCTTGGTGGTACTGATTCTCATTTCCCTAGTTCTGGCCCATTATTCCATCGAAGGTAGTCCTGGCGTCAGTGAATAGGGAATGCCTAACGACTTCACCCCCACCGACTGGATCACCCCCGCCGAAGCGGCGGATCGCGGCTGATGGAGAGGGTGAGGCGGGGGAACTAGAGACCAAGAGGGCAGGGTCATTGAAAGGAGAAAGCAGGATGGAATCTCGAGGCAATGGTACATTGAAGCGCAAAAACGGGGAAATGGTCGCTGAAGTAGAATATTCTATCACGCCAGGGCGAAGGAAGCCCGTAAGGGCAACTCCTACTCTCGGAGGGTCTTTCCTACCAGTTTCGGGAAAGAAAGAGCCAGATCAGATCACTCTGGCCATTATTGATGAGGAAATCTCATTCTCAGAAACAGGGGGGAGCTTCGTTCTGGAAACGGATGATAATCGTTGTTTTGATCTGGTAGTTAAGTCGGAACTCTCATCGAATACTTTTGCTGCCATAGGCACAGAAATTGAGCGTGCCTAACTTCCCCACCTTTGAAAACTGAAAATGCCTAACGACTTCACCCCCACCGACTGACTCACCACTGCCGAAGCGGCGGAGCGCGGCTGGGGGGTTGCAAAGATGACAGATGATGGTAGAATGGCGAGCGGTAGAGCTAACGATCCAAATCTCTCCACGGGAGGGATGGCCGAGTGGACTATGGCGACGGTCTTGAAAACCGGCGCTATCCCTGAGAGTGCAGACAAAATGTTAATTTCACCCCCTCGAATCGTGAACGGCGTAACCTGGACTTTCGCCCCGGACTGGCTGACAGTCTCGCAGGCTTGCGAGCTGACCGGCTACGACCGGGGCTTTATGCTTCAGGTGATCGAGGCCGATGGTGTAGACCTTGACGACGCTGGGCGAATCGAAAAGCGTAGCCTTTGGGAGTGGCTCGAAGTTTCAGTAGAGCTTGCCCATTGGCAGGATTAGCGGTTGCGTCGGTCTATTCGTCACTTTACTCTCTCCACAAGTGGCTCTAGTGGCGTAAGTGGCACAGTGGCACAGATGACAAGGGGGTGTAGAATGCTGGTGATGATATGCCCGACGACTTTGACCCTGGAGACTGGATAACCACCAAGGAAGCGGCAGAGCTTACCCGGTACAGTGTGGAATATGTCCGCCGTCTGGTGCGCCAAGAGAAAGTCGTTGCTAAGAAGTGGCTACGGGATTGGGTGATAGACAGGCAATCTCTGCTGGAGTACAAAAAGACAATGGACAAGTTGGGCCGGGCAAGATACAATCCGTGGAGGCCTGGCGGGCGCGAGAAAAAAGTCGATGACGGCGGGGGCCAGTAGGCCCTCGTTTTCTTTTCTGCCGGCTGCGTCGGTTGCGGCAACCCCCCCCGCCCCATCCCCTCCTTTGGCGTGGGGCTACGTCGGCTACCCCGCCCTCGGTGGGCGGGCTTGCGAGCCTCGAAAACTTGTAGACTAAACGCTTGACAGATTTTCATTTTCCTGCTATACTAGGTAGTGTAGTACGACGTAGTAGCTTAACACACTGAGCAAAACGGCCCCCGGAGGTGCGGAAACACCAACCGAGGGCCTAGCCCCAGAACCGGGTATAACGGTTCGGAGGTTGACCTAAGTGTAACACAGGCCCCTCTGATCCGCAAGAGACAGAGGGGCTTTTAGTTAGCACGGAGGTCAACCGATGGCAAAGCACAAGAGAACACGAGGACTAGCAGCATACCAGAGAGAGCGGCATCAAGAGTGGCTGGCCGATACCCTCCACGAGATAGCAGTCTTGGAAGGTCGGCTGATGGCAGCCCTGGGGCTGGAAGAGGAAGCACTACAGGCCAAGCTCTACGGCGAGGCGTACTTTACGCCCTGGGAGAAGCAAGACGTTCTCCTAAACGCGGCGGCTCAGGTGGGGGTGTAAGATGACTACCCCCGTTGAGCAAGCGGATAGCAGGGGCGGCCTACAACGTGGCCCGGCAGTACGGAGTTGACCCTGCCGACGTAGAGCAGGAGATCGTCCTCGCAATCCTCGATGAGTACTCCAAAAACCCCGCCTTTCTCGATCAGGCCGATGCCTACATCGTGAACAAGGGCGCATGGATGGCCCGCAATGTCTTGAAGCGCCAGGCCGTCCAGATGTGGAACCACGAGGCAGAAGAACCGGATGACGAGCGCGAATACAACGGACACATCTTCAATGGCGTGAACGACCTGACCTTCCTGGATGTGGTCAGCGGCAGGGACTCCCAAGAGGCGGTTGATCTGGCGGTAGCTCTCAAGACGGCCTACAGCAAGCTCGACAGCACCAACCAGACAATCCTCTCCGGGATGTACGAAGGGCTGACCCGCCGAGAGATCGGCCAGGCGGTCGGGATGACCCACGCTGGCATCAACTGGCGCATCCCCAAGCTGGCCGAGGTGATCCAGGCGCAACTGTAGGGGGCAAGCGTTGGGCGGCTTGCCCTTGTGCCTTTATGAACCTAAGAGTATACAGGGTCGGTTTCCAAAGCCGCTATTGATTTTGTTCTACATGCAGACCTACTAACTAAACCAGGAGGCAGATTGTGGATGAGACAAGGATCATCGACGGCGTTGAGATTGTGACCAAATCGAGTTTCAGAGAAGTGGCCCCGAAACTTGTCGGTGTGTTCGCTGTGCTGGACAGCAAGGGACGAATCGGGCAAGAACCAGGTCGCTTACCCTCACCAGCAAAGCCGGAAAAGGAGGAATCACATGGTTGAATTGAAGACTGATGGTTGGCTTACCACTGCGGAGGCAAAAGCGTTGGCCGGTTACGGCCCGGCCTACTTGCGCCGATTGGCAAAGCGGGGCGACGTTGAGGCCCGCAAGGTTGGGCGCGATTGGCTGGTCTGGCGGGAAAGCCTGCTTGCGTACAAAGACCGAATGGACAGCCTGGGGCGGGCGAAACACAACCCCTGGCGCGGCGATCTGGTGGAGCATGGGCGAGGGCGGCCAGGCAGGGCAGGAGGATAGCCTATCGAGAACATGCGTGAAAAGCGGTATCCTATGGCTTTATCTTCAAAAACCCATAGACAGAAAGGAGTACATGCTGCGATGACTGCTCAAGAAGTAAAAACCGAGGTTTTGACAATTGCTGGGTGTCTGCGCGACCACGCCAATGCCGAGAATGACCCAAACCCGGCCAATCTGCGGAGGGTCGCTGAGTGGGCCGCTTGCGAGATTGAGAAGCTGGCGGCGGCCCTCGATACCGTAGCCATAGCCGGCTGACCGGCTGGCTCACTGCCCCCCACTGACCCCGCCCTCGGTGGGGGGCAGACGCCAGGCGGCCAATCGGGGCCGACTGATAATAAAAGGAGGTAAGGCGAGATGAACGCAGGACTTGACATAGGGTATAGCCACGTAAAGGCCATTAGTGGGGAACGGCGGGTACACTTCCCCTCGGTGGTAGGCACGCCGGACAAGGCGCGCTTCTCCCTCGACGGTAACGCAAACAGCATCATTCTACAGGAGCCGCAGGCCGTGGCCGTGGGTGACGGTGCGGTGATGCAATCGCGCTTCTTGCATCGCCGGGAAGATAGGCGCTGGATCGAGTCGCCCGAATGGTACGCGCTGGCGCTGGCGGCCCTCACCGAGCTTTCTACCGCGCATTGGTGCGAGCTTCGACTTGTGGCCGGTCTGCCAGTGGCCTTTTTCGACGACAAGGCGCTGGTGCGTGACCGTCTGCTGGGCGAGCACAAGGCCCGGCGCGATGGACGCGGCGGCCAGGTGTTCAAGGTGCTCGATTGTAAGGTGATCCCTCAACCCTTTGGCGCGCTGCTGGCGGCTTGTCTCGACGACAGAGGCGGCATAGTTGACAAAGACCTGGCAACCGGTCGCGTAGGCATCGTGGACGTGGGCGGCAAGACGTGTAACCTTCTCGCGGTGCATCGCCTGTCGGAGATAAGCCGGGAAACCGCGAGCGTAAGCGCGGGGGCCTGGGACGCGGTGCGGGGTCTGCGCGACTACCTGGCCCGCGAGTATCCAGACCTCGACCTGCGCGACCACGAAATCATAGAGGCGATCATGGCGCGGAGCTTGCGCTACTACGGCGAACCGGTAGACCTCGGGCCGGCGCTTGATGCGATCCTGGAACCGCTGGCCGAGCAAGTGATAGCGCAGGCCGGTCAGTTGTGGAACGGGGCCGCCAACCTCGACGCGATCTTGGTATCAGGCGGCGGCGCGCTGCTGCTGGGGCCTTATGTGACCCGGCACTACAAGCACGCCCGCACGGTTGCCGATCCGGTCTTTGCCAACGCGGTGGGATTCTGGCGCTTTGCCCAGCGGTTGGCCGGGCAGTAATACAGTGTAGTACCTACAGTGTAATACAGGGGCAAGGGATGACCAGACAGATTGTAACGATTGCGCTAAACTCAGACAGTGACGCCGATCTGCTGCGCTGGCTCGACCGGCAGCCCAACAAGTCGGAAGCGATCCGCGAGGCGCTGCGCGAGCATACCAGGCGCGCCGGCGTGACCTTGGGCGACGTGCTCCAGGCGGTGCGTGATTTGGAGCGCAAAGTCAAGGGTGGGGCGGTGGTGATCGAGGGCAGCCAGGGCGGGGGATACGACGAACCGCCCGACGTGGCGGCGGCGCTCGATGCGCTGGCCGATCTGTAATGAGGGGAGGCAAGATGCAAGGCATACCGAGTGAGTTGGTTATAGTTGGCGGTGTGGGCCTGGTGATCCTGGCTGCGCTGATCCTGGTCAAGTGGGGCAAGCAAATTTTAACGGCGCTGGTGCTGGTCGTGGGTGTGGTCATCGTGGCGCTGATTGCCTGGGCCTTGCTCCAGCAGCCCGGCGCGCTTCCTGACACGAGCGGGGCAAGCGACACAATAGGCGACCTGGCCGACATTGCCAGAGTGATAGCGCCCAGGGATGAGCCAGCAGCACAGCCGGTGTACCAGGCTCCGGCATCGAGTGGCGGCTTTGTCAGTGGCCTACTCGTGGCGCTGGTGCTCGTGGCCCTGGGTGTAGGCGGTTACTTCTGGCTCCGATGGAAGCTGGCAGAGCGGGGCAGCCTGCGACCGGCAGCCCTCCAGCGGCTACATAGACCACAGGGGCAGCCCGTTATCTACGTCATCGAGGGCCAGGCCGACGACCTGGGAGAGTATGACCTGATCCCTTGGGAGGTGGACGGATGGACAGACGGCGACTTGTTTCAATTCTAGTGCTCGTGATCCTGGCGCTGGTGCTGACCGGTTGTGATGATACCGGCTACAGCGGGCCGGCCTACATCACAGCGACCCCGCGCCCTCCCTCCGCTTTGGAATTGGCGGCGCGTGAAACCGCCATAGCTCAGGAGACACGCCAGGCAATGGAGAACGACGCCAGGGGGACCGCCGAAGCGCTGGCGAACCAGGCGCAGGCTACCCGCCAGGTGCTCGACCTCCAGGGCACACAACGGGCGCAAGAGGCAGCGGCCACACGGCAAGCGTGGGAGTTTGCTCAGACGCAGGAGACCGTAAACGTCCAAGCAACCGCTACCGCTGAGAGTCGCCAGGCTACCGCTACACGTCAAGCCCTCGATGCAACCGCAACGGCGGAGCACGACCAGGCGACCGCTACCGCTGTGCAGGTGATAGCCAACGTGCAAGGCACACAAGCGGCGGCTGATGCTTTCGCAGTGGAAGCGACTCGGCAAGCGATCGACCGCCAGGCAGAGCGCGAGCGGGTGACGCAACCGCTGAGGGCGTGGTGGGCGTGGGCGCTGCTGGCGCTGGCTATTCCGGTGCTGCTATACCTGGGCTGGCGGGCAGCAAAGACCTTAGAGGACCGGGCGCGGGTGATCCGGCGCAAGGCCGACGAAGGCGAGCCGTTTGTGATGCTGGAGCAGGACAACAGCGGCAACCGGCGCATTGCCCTACCCCTGCGATCCTTCAACGCCCTGCTGGATACCGGCGAAGTCCCGGCCTTGCCCGCGCCGGAACACCAGGACGCGGCGACAATGCGCCAACAGACGGCGAACGCAATCCAGGCGCGCCAGGTAGCGGCGACGGTCAAGGCGCGCAAAGCCCACAAGTCGAAAGCGCCGCAGATAGTGGCCCAGGCAGCCCCGGCGTTGCCCAGGCCAGCACAGCGGCGACGTGTTCCGGGGATTATCAAGGTCGTGAGCGTGGGCAGTCTGGAGGAGGCAACACAGCAGGGCATTTTGCCCCCTCGGTTGGTCGAAACGATTGAAGGCCAGTGGAGCGAGATCGACGAGGAGGATTGAGCCATGGAGATGATAGCGGCGTATTCTGAGGTTGCAACCTATTGGCGTGGTGTGGTGGGCACACTGGCCCAGCGCGGCCTACTCAGACAGCGGCAAGACGGCCAAAAGGTGATCCCCGAGGCCGTGGCGATAGTTGAGCCGGAGCGAGTGTGTTTTGTGCTCGACATGCTCAGGCTGGCCGGTGTAAGCCGCGAGTCATGGCTTGACCTGGCGCTATGGGCGCAAGTGCGGGCAGCCCTCCAGGGGCGGCGCGTGCTCGTGGCCGATAGCGGTGGCCTGGCCGTGGTCATCGCCAGAGAGCCGGGAGAGCCACAGAGGAAGCGGCTGCCGGCGCGCGTGATGCTCGACGCCGGCGCGATCCCCGACGGCGAGTATACCGCTTACCTGGGCGAGTCGAAAAGCGGCCGGGTGGTGCTCGACCTGGCCGGGAATGAGCGGGCGGTGCTCGTGGGTGGAACTTCCGGCAGCGGCAAAACCGGCACAATTCGGAGCCTGGTATTGCAGTTGGCGCGCAAGTGCGACCCCGGCCGGCTGGGCCTGGCCGTCGTAGACCTCAAGCGGCTTGACTTCCCCGCCCTGGCTGCGCTTCCCCATCTGGTGCGCCCGATAGCGACCACAGAGGCAGAGGCGGTTGACCTGGTAGGGTGGGCCGTCCAGGAGATGGAGCGGCGGCAGGCGGTGATGCAGGCGGCCCAGGTGACGCGCTGGGACTTGCTACCAGAGGGCGAACGCTTCCCCCTGCTTCTTGTCGTGGTAGACGAGGCAGCCGACTTTGCCAAGTCGCCCGTTATGGCTGACCTGATCGAATTAGCGCGCAAGGGGCGGGCGTCTGGTGTGTCCCTGATCCTGGCGACACAAAGACCTGACGCCGAGGTGTTGAGCCGGCAGGTCAAGGCCAACGTCGCTACGCGCGTAGCGTTTCAGACGACAGACAATGTAGAAAGCCGGGTAATCCTCGACCGGGGCGGCGCTGAGGGCCTGCGGCGCGTGGGGCTCTGCCTCACCAACGCCGGGGGCCAATGGCGCAAAGTCCAGGCGGCCTACATCCCCGACGACGCCCTGGGCGAGTGGGTGGGCGTGGCCCCAGGCGGACCGGCGCTCGACGACACAGAGAGGGCGCTGGTGCGCTTTGCCCTCGATGAGTTGGGCGGGGCTTTTACCATCGGGGCGCTTTATGAGGCTTTCAAGGGTGAGGCGAGTCAATATGCAATCGAAAAACTCGCCAAGTCGTGGGAGCTGCGCGGGTGGCTCTCCGCTTCTACATACGACAACGAAGGGCGCAAGCAAGCCCGCCAGGTGACGCCAGAACTGGCAGCCCTTACCCTAGACACGATAGACACGGCCCTAAACACGACCCTGGAGGGCCAAACACGACCAAACACGACAGACACGAAAACACGATTGGACGGCCCAGGGGGAGGGGCTGAGGTGCTGGAGCTCCCCCCCTTTCTGGCTCGGAGATACAGCCACAACGGAAACGCGCCGAGCGTGTAGGCCCGGCGCGTTCCGGCGAAAGGAGGGTAACTGAGGAAATGATAGCACGAATGGAGAAAAAGGCAAAATCAGGCTACTGGCAAGTGATACAGCTACTCGCTCATGTACTGATACCATGCGGTTCGCAGGGCGGGGTGAATGTAAGCACTACAACCAGCATTGATCACCAAGATAGTGCCAATGTTGTGCGGGTCTACGCTATCCCAATTCACCTTTTCAGCCGCCTCGCGTGTGATGACAAGAGAAAAAGCGACTTCCATCGTCTCGTTGCCGTAGACATCTGTGAACGGCCCCACGGACTTCAAACCGAGTACGTTTACACCATCAATGGAGAAAGCCAGAGGTGCAAAGTCGATCAAATCCATGACGGCTGCACGCACTGCATCTTCTTCATCCCACACGTCTCGCAGGTCATAGGTGACGATATAGAAACCATCCCCTGTGTCTTCTACGCTTCTAAGTCTGCTCCCAAACTCACGTTGCGCAGTCTCTTCCAACAAATCCCGTGGATCAGTCGTTGGTATAGGTGTGTGAGTAGCCGTGGGCGCTGGCGTGTTTGTAGGGCTGGGAGTATTCGTCGGCATCGGCGTGTTAGTGGGAACTGGTGTGTTAGTCGGCGTCGGGGATGGTCCATAAGTCGGCGTCATCGTGGGGGTTGGTGTCTTTGTGGGAATGGGGGTCTTGGTTGGCACAGGTATCGGGGTATCGGTTGGGATTGGGGTAATGGTGGGTGTGTGTGAGGGTGTCAGTGTGGGAAATGGAATAGCATACAGCGCCCCACAACAGCCACCACAGAAGAGGATCGGAATAAGGACAGCGACGAGCAATGTGGAAACGATCACCAGCGCAGCGAACACACCGGGGCGCATCCCGAAAACCCTACCAGTCCGTTGTCGTCCCATAGTCACACCTCGCTTTTCGATGCGTCAATGGTACATCTGATTCAAGGAAAGGGCAAATCCAGTGGAAGCAAATCAAGCCATAATCCAAAGACAATCACAGCCTGATGTACTGGCAGTCATCGCCAGTGCGCAAAACTTGGCAGAGAGCACCAAAGCCAAGTACAGCCGAGCGGTTGAGCGTTACCAGGATGCCGGCGGCAATCTGCTCGACGCTGAGCAGTTGGCCGAGTACGCCCAGGGGTTGCCCGCCAGCGGGCGCGCTTTTCTCAAGGCAGCGGTAAAACTCGTTACCGACCGCCTGGCCGTCCAAGTCAAGGGAATGGCGACCCCTGACAATGTGGCGGCGGTGCAGGCTACACTATATCGCGCCGAAGCCCTACAAGACGCGATCCAGACAAAGACCCCGAAGGGCACAAAGGCCCACGTTTGGCTATCCCAAGCCCAGGTCAAGACACTGCTCGACACTTGCGGCGATGACGTAAAAGGCCAGCGCGACCGCCTGGCCCTGGGCCTGCTGGTGGCAGCTGGGTTGCGATGCTCCGAGGCTGTCAATCTCACGTTTGCCGGGGTGAAGCTGCAACCGATCAAGGGCAAGATGCGAACCGTGTTAGAGGTAGAGGGTAAGGGGGCAAAGTCTCGTGTTGTGCCCATCTCCGACCGCCTGGCAAACGCAATTGACGAATGGGCGGCGGTTGCCGGCGGCGAGGGGTGCATACTTCGAAGTATCACAAAGGGTGGCGAGGTTGGCGCGTCTTTGTCGTCGGTGGGCGTTTTTAACCTGGTGCGTGAGGCCGGGGCAGCGATGGGCAAGCCCGAACTGGCCCCGCACGATCTGCGGAGAACCTATGCCCAGTTGGGCTATGAGGCAGGTGTGCCAGTCACGCAGATTAGCCGACTGCTGGGGCATTCCAGTATCCAGACCACGCAACGCTATCTAAACCTCGACCTCGACTTGAGCACGACGGTTAGTGACTTTGTGCCGTTTTGAGCCTATGGGTTTGCTTTCATAACTGTATAGGTTTTCCGTGTAGATTTTGATACGACAGAACATTGACCACTGAATAGCTCGACCCTCCCAGCGGTGCAAACCCGACTGAGAGCAAGGCTGACGAGGGAGGGGCGGGAACTGGCGCAGGCGGTAGCCTGTGCTAGAATACATAAGCCCCGCGATGTGTGAGGCATCCGGGGCAATGACCAGACCGAGGAAGCGGCCTGATGTACATAGAATAGCACTTCAAGCCGCTTCCGTCAATAGATAGGAGGCGGTTTTTTGCTCATGGACGAAAAACACAACTACTACGACAAGCAAGGCGATTTGATAGACGAGTGGGAAGCGAATTGCAACCTGGACGTATTCAAGTTTCACTTGTCCTCTGTCTGCTCTGACTGTGAGCAGGTGGATAATTTCAACAAATGGAAACTCACAGACCATGACTGGCTAGGCTTCGGTGTTGATATTTTGCTGGGTTATGTGCAGGCGATGGAAACCAGAGCCGGTGTGCTGGTGCAGTTTTACTCAACGAAAGGGTTTGACAAAGATAGGCCAGTGTTTAGTGAACAAGGCGAGGTTGAGCAAGGCCGGGAACTGCCATTGCCCATCGAGCGGATTGCAAAAGATTTGAAGAAGGCCCTTGAGAGCGACACAGAGAAGAAACATCACGACAGCGGGCATTTTCAATATGGGATTGAGGACAGGCGCAGGATAGTGGGCGAATACCACCAGGCGCGTGAAAGAGGCGAGGCTACCAACAAAAACGCTTGGGCAAAAACGCAGTACGGCATAACAGGCAAAACGTTGCTAGGCTATGAGCGAGAATTTCCAGAAGGGGAAACGTAACGCTTCTACTTCACTTCCCCACGTTTCCCATCTTATCTGGTAAGCTACCCTTGTACGGGTAGCTTTTTCTTTGATGTGTGGAGGTATAAAGATGCAGAGCAGGCTGACCGTAACGCTTTCAGATCAAGAGCGCAAGGCCCTACGAATAGTAGCAGAATCAGAAATGCGCGCCCTTAACGACCAGGCACGCTACATTCTGCGCCGCGAACTTGAGCGGCGCGGGCTTTTGCCGTCTATCGACCAGGGCGGCCAACAGCAAAATCAGGCTCAGGGGGTGGCGTAATGAGCAACGGACACAAGGAAAAGCCCGATGATACCACGAATGCAGGCGGTGTGCAAGCCCTTGTCCTCAACACACAGCACATGACAATGCTACACGATGAAAGCGGTATATCTGATCAAGTGATCTGGGCGCGGGGATACCGCACCATTATGGACAAGGCCGACCTGGAGGCACTGGGATTTGCCCCTAATCAGCGGCGCGTCCCCGGCTTGCTTCTTCCCCTCCACACAACAGACGGCGGCAACTCTGCCTATGTCTACCGCCCGGATGATCCGCGAGTCATCGAGGAGAGGCGCAGGGGCAAGCGCGCCGACGGGACGTATCCTTGCAGGGTCATCAAGTACGAGGTCCCGAAGGGCGCGGGAACGCGGGTGGATTGCCCGCCGATTTGCCAGCCGACACTTGCAAACCCCTCCATCCCCCTTTGGGTAACAGAAGGACAGAAAAAAGCCGACGCCCTGGCGAGCCGCGGCCTTTGCGCTATCGCCTTGCTGGGCGTGTGGAATTGGCGGGGGCGCAATCAGTGGGGCGGCACAACGTTTCTGGCTGACTTCGATTATATCGCCCTCAAGGGGCGTGACGTGCGCCTGGTCTTTGACAGCGACGTGATGGCTAAGGCCGACGTGCGCCAGGCGCTAGAGCGTTTCACCGAGCATCTACAACGGAAGGGCGCACACGTCGGCACGGTCTATCTACCCCCTGGGCCAGATGGCAGCAAGGCCGGCGTCGATGACTGGCTGGCCGGCGGCCACACGGCTCAGGAGTTGGAGGCGCTGCTAGAGGCCCCTCGACCAGAACCTCAGCCCGCCGCGCCAGTCGTGGAACTGCTCGACGCCCCGCCCCCGGCGATCCGCCGTCCATTGGCGCTCGTGGATGGCAGGGCATACGCGGCGGCCTGGTTGCCTGTACGAGTGACCATCACTGAGGGCCTGGGCCGGAAGGGGGAGGTCGTGAAGTATAATCCGCCGGAGATCATCACAGAGACCCGTTGCTTCATCGTCCGGGACGACGGGGTGATCTTTGGGGACGGGGGGGATAAACCTATGGGGAGGTTGGGCATGGAGGTCGTGTTGCCTGAGATACCGCGTCCTGAGCGCACATGGTCAACCGCCGGCGTGAAGGGCTACCGAACCACACGCCCGAACCCCGCTGAGGTTTTCGGGCGTGTGGTGGACGTGATCGACCGCTTTATCGACTTTTCACGCTCCCTGGCCGATCAAAGGGTGGTGGCTGAGATGGTAGGCTGTTACGTGCTGGCAACCTACTACACGCCGGCACTTAATGTAATCGGCTACCTGTGGCCCAACGGTGACAGGGGAAGCGGGAAAACCGTTTTGCTCCACGTCGTCACGAGCATGGCCTACCTGGGTCAAGTGATCCTGGCCGGCGGGAGCTATGCCAGCCTCCGCGATCTGGCCGATTATGGCGCAACGCTGGCCTTTGACGACGCTGAAAACATAAGCGATTCACGGCAGTCAGACCCCGACAAGCGGTCGCTGCTGCTGGCGGGGAATCGTCGGGGGAGTACGGTAACGGTCAAGGAGCCCGGGCCTGACAAGACGTGGCGCACGCGGCATATTGACGCTTTCTGCCCTCGTGCATTCTCAGCGATCAAGTTGCCCGATAACGTGCTGGCGAGCCGCACGATTGTTATACCGCTGATTCGGACACCAGACCGTAGCCGGGCAAACGCCGACCCACTGGATTATGAAACGTGGCCCCACGATCGGCGCGAACTGATCAACGACTTATGGGCACTGGCCTTGGAACATCTCCCTTCCTTCCAGGAGCAGGATAGAGCTGTGGGGGAGGAAGCCAGCTTGACCGGTCGCAATCTGGAGCCGTGGCGGGCAATTCTAGCTGTGGCTCGGTGGCTGGATGGTCGGGGTGTGTCCGGGCTTTGGGAGCGTATGAACGCCCTGTCTGTAGCTTATCAGAGCGAGCGTCCCGACCTGGAGACTTCCGACCTGACGGCGCTTGTGATCCGTGCGTTGTGCCACTGTGCCACTAACGCCACTAGTGCCACTAGTGGAGAGATACCGGCGCATTTTGACTTCAAGACTGCACAGGTCAAGGAAGAGGCCCATGCCATTGCCGAGGAGGATGACAGTTACAAGCCTGAGTACGTCACTTCGAGTCGCGTGGGCCGTGCTCTCGCCAGGATGCGGCTTGAGAAAGTTCCACGGCCTGGGGGCCGGGGCAGCCGGATTTGGCGGGTGACACCGGGCGACCTGGAGCGGTGGACGGTGACCTATGGCCTAAAGCCGCCAGAGTTTCTTGACACCGGCGGTACTGAAGCAGTGGAGGGCGCGGCAAACGATGACGCCGATTTGCTGGAGGGCGAGCTATGAAGGCGATAACAGAACTTGAAGGGATGGGTTACACCTTCAAACTGGACGGCGGGACGCTACGCTATAGTTATGAGGGCGAGGGCCGGCCCGATCTGGAGCATGCCCGCTCCCTGCTGGAATACGTCAAGCGCCACAAAGATGAGGCCATGGCCTTTTTGCGGAGGCGGCTTGAGCCTCGTCCAGTACTCGAAGTCAAGGCCGACCTTGAGGCACTTCTTGACGAAATGGCCAAGGCCACCGGCCAGGGCGACGACGTGGCCGAGCGACTGCTGGCTCGGTGGGATGATCTAAACGGGGAGTACGGTGCAGCGGTGGGGGCTGCGTTGGAGTGCATTCCACGACCTCATGGGGTCTCATGCCTTCCATGAGGTTACGGCATTGCCTTTTGGTTACAGAAACGCACATATCCACAAGCAAAATAGGCACTGTTCGTGCCGATTTGAAGCTAGATGAATAGTGAGATGATGAGCACAAATATCATGGACAAAACCAGATTAGCGACCAAGAGAATAAGGAGCTGCTTTGGGAGCCGGTCACGAATTTGACCAATGTAGTACTGGTGAACTTGTTGGGCGTTAACTATGTTGATTTTCGCGCTGGAGTCTCCGTACACAGTCACCTTTCCTTGACCCTGAGCAAATGTGCCGAAGGCACGAGGGCCGCTTCCTGATTCAGGCTGGAGCTCCTCAGCGGAAGGGACAAGGCTCTTGGCAAAGAAGCGTGTATTGTACTCAAGCACTAGCAGAAGTATTCCTGATACGACGTTTCCTGCAACTGCAAATATCACAGCTATCCAGTCTATTTCTATCATTTGTATCCTCACTTCAAGGTTCTGGATCAATTATAAGGTAAAATTTTTCCCCTGTCTAGTGGGTAAGCAAAAGGTTTCGAGATGCCACATGCACAGGCGCTATTTTGAGGTGATCGAATGAGTAAATTGGACAAGAGGTTAACCGAGATGCGAGCCGGCGTAATAGCGTGGATGCGCCGGCGACAAAGGCAGACGCTCGATGATGTGCTGGAACGTTGCCATTGGCCGCCTTCCCGCTGCTCTCTTGAACGTGATGAGTGGATTGCATTGTCAGACATGCTACGGTGGGTAGCGGCGGCGCGGACGATCCTGGACAACGCCAGCAAGCTACGGGAGGAGCACGACGTAGCGCGGCGTATCGCAGAGCTTGAAAATTTGCTGAGTGGCGACCAGGCAGGGGAATAGAGCCGGGGCCTGTCGCTTTTTGAAGATAATCTTATAGATAGGAGGCCAACGAAAATGGTTGAGAAGCAAGAACACAACGACGAATTACTGGAGAGACAGCGCGCCAAGTTGAGGGCTGGGCAGTATGTCCACCTGGATGGAATCGACGCCGCAGAGCTTGAGCGCCTTCAGAAGAGGCGGGAGGAAGTCGAGGCACGCGAGCAGGTAGCCGAAAAACGCCGGCAGGTGCAGGAGGCAGAGCAGCAAGCGCGACTTGATGCGCTGCGCCAGGCCGAAGCCGAGAAAAAGGCACTGAAAGCCGAGGCACAAGCCAGACGCGAAGCCGAGGCGCGTGAGAAACAGCAGGAGAAAGCCACTCAGCGAGCAGAGAAAGCCGCAGAGGTTGCCCGCCTGCGCCGCCGTCTCCTTGATCTGCGAACTGAGCGCACACAGGCTGCGGCCGCCCTCCACGGCGCGCAAGTGGAGCTTGGGCGGGTGCGTGGCCTGGGTGGTGATGGTGAAGTCCTGGACGCGGCCCGAGACAATGTAAAGCAGGCAGAGAGCGAGCTTGCTGAGATCGAGGCGGCAATCGACGCCGTGGCCGCAGAACTGGCAGCAGCCAACCCTGGGGCACAGGTCGGAGGCCACCGAGTTGTACAGATGAGGGGGGCGGGCAGGAGGTAAGCATGCAAAACCTACGGCGGCGGCTTGACGAACTGGAAGCCAGAGCTAAAGTCATCGGCGCGGGCGATGATCCAGACGACGAGGCCCGGTTGCAATGTCTTTTGGGACTGCTCGACCAGCTACGGGGGATTGACCTAGAGAGCTTGTCCCCTGAGCAAAAGACCCATCTCGACCGAATAAACGAGCTTCTGGCTACAGCCCGAAAGCGGAATGCTGAGGCTGAGAGAGAGGTACTCAGCGGTGTCCCCAGACGTTGAGACTGTTATCTATCGCCGCCTGGCCTGCGCTATTGTAGCCCGCGCCGCCCTCGACGCGAGGAACGGCAACGGCCATAGTGCAGAGGCCCGCGCCTGGCTGGAGCGCAACCCGCTGGCCGGCTTTCTACTCGACGGCCTGGGATATGATTGGCAAAGGGTGCGGCGCTGGGTCGGGAAGTTGGAACCATTGGAGCAGCCCGCGCTATTGTGAGAGGCCATGAGACTGAGTGAAGCAATCGAGTGCTTGGCAATAGCCACACGAGCGGAGGGGCGGTCCCCGCGCACGATCAAGGCGTATCGTGAAAAGCTGGGCCACCTCGTGCGCTTCCTGGATGATCCTACTATCGAGGCCGTGACGGTTGATGATCTGCGGCGCTTCCTGGCCTGGCAGCAAGACAAGGGCCTAAGTCCTTTCACGATCAAGACCAGAACGCGAGCAATCAAGCGGCTTTTCAATTTCCTGGTAGCGGAGGGCGTCATAGAGGAAAACCCCGCCCAGCGAATTAAGACCCCCCAGCCAAAGCGCGGAGAGCCGAAGGGCATAGAGTGGGAGGACTTTACCGCCCTACTCAAGACGACCGAGGCGGGCAGTGTGATCGACTTACGTGATCGAGCGGTGATCTTTTTCTTATTCGATACCGGGTGCAGGGTAGGGGGGCTGGCTCGTTTGCAGGTGCATAACCTCGACCTGGAACGACACCGGGCGGTGGTGACTGAGAAAGGCGATAAAGTGCGGCTTGTGTTCTTTCAGGAGCCAACAGCGCGGGCGCTGACGGCCTGGCTCGATGTGCGGCCACAAGACCGGGGCCCGTGGCTTTTCACGTCATACAAGGGAAAGCACAAGCAGTTGACCATCAGCGGAGTGTACCATATGCTCAAAGACCGGGGCAAGCTGGCTGGGTGTACTGGCCCGGTGAACCCTCATGCTTTTCGGCACGGCTTCGCCCGGTTTTACTTGCTCAGTGGCGGCGACCTTGGCACGCTGGCCGACATCCTGGGGCACAGCACGGTTGAGGTTACAAAGTCATACTATGGTATCTTCACGGTCGATGAATTGCAACGGAAACACGCACAGCATAGCCCGATTGCCAAGCTGGAGGGTTGCAAAAATGGCGACTAACAGTATAATGGCAGGCGGTGAGATTAACAGTCTGAACCGGGGAGGGATGGCCGAGAGGACTATGGCGACGGTCTTGAAAACCGTTGTGGCCGCAAGGTCACCGGGGGTTCGAATCCCTCTCCCTCCGCCTCACAATTGAATAGCGTGTTTTCCGGGGAGGTGCCAGAGTGGACGATTGGGGCCGCCTGCTAAGCGGTTGTGGGGTTAATAGCTCCACCCAGGGTTCGAATCCCTGCCTCCCCGCCTTTTGTCACATAGTCTGATCCAGGTGTCGCGCCCTCTGCCTCGAATTGAAGCCGGGGGCGCGCAGTTTTGAAAGGGAGGCGTATCATGTCGAAAGGGCGCTCCAGTCGTCTGTTTCCGCTGCTGATCGCCGTCGCGGCTCTGATGGTCGTGGCCGGCGTCTTGCTGGGGATTCCCTGGCGGGGTCCCGAGGAGAACCCGGCTGCCGAGCTGCTGCCCGACCTGCCGGGTTACAACACGGTGGAGGGAGAGCGGCTGACCGACTACATCGGCAAGCTGGGTGGGGGAGCAGCCCTTCTGGCCGGCCGGCCGGAGCTGGCCCTGGCGATCGCTGCCGTGGATCAGGTCATCGATTGCTATCAAGAAGTGGGGGCGGTGCAGGCGCGCGCCTACAGCAAACAGGAGGATCCGCTCTCGGCCGGCGTGGTGGCCATCGGCGACCGTAACAAGCTGCTCGATCCGCAGAACCTGTTCAAGTGTGTCGCTCCTGCGATACCCAGCGATGAAGGGCCGGTCGATATGGCCAAGATCCGGCCCTGCACGGCCAGCTACACCCTCACGCGCGACGACAACGAGTTCTACATCCTCTATGCAGGCGCTACCGAGGAGATCTGCCAGGCCTTCTGCGCGGCGCTTGAGGGATGTGAGGCGCATCGGTAGAGGTCGGCAAGGCCGGCCTGTTCGCATAGTCATTACAGCGAGGCGGAGCAAGAAGGGAACCGGGTGTTCTTGGAATCATAACCAGCCTATGCGAACGTGAACAGCAGATCGAACAAACTGCCCCAACGGTTTGGGTTGGGGCAGTCTGTCGCTCAATTGCCTGCTGCACTTGGTGGGTCGGGTGTTGGACAAACATTGGTGTCAACTTGGGGCATCCTGAGCCTGACTTCGGCGAGGGCTTCGGGTGAGCCTCAGCCGAACCTCTCAGTCGAGCCGTCGAAGGATGCCCTCCGCGCACGGTTCGACAAGCTCACCGTGCTTAAGCTGACACAGATGATTGGTCAAATGTCCAATTCCTGCGCAGCGGGTGGCAGGGGGCGTTATCAGGCCCAGTAGGCTTTGGCCGGGATCCCTGTGCGCCGCTCGATCTTTGCGGCGATGCGCTGCAGCGTGGCAGGATCCACCCGCTCGACTCCCGCGTCTGGCGCGGGCCGGTCGGTGCTGTAGATCTGGACCTGCGCGGGCCGGATCTCGGACAGGGCGGCCAGCCACGCGTCGAAAGCTTCGCCTCTGGCGTTGCTCACCCGCCCATCGACGAGCACGCTCTGGATCACGAGGCCGGGAATCCCTTTCAGCCCCTCGACGATGTGTTCCAGTTTCACCCCCGCTGCCGGGCGGTTTATGGCGGCCAGCGTCCTGGCGTCTCCGGCGTCCAGCTTCATGATCGGGGCGTCGAAGAGTTCCAATGCGTCCCGGACGTGAGGGAGGTGCGCGGCGGTGGAATTGGATAGGATGGCCAGCTTCACGTCGGGCCTGAGCTCATCTCGCAGGCGGCGCACGCCAGAGACAATGGCGGGAAAGTCTGGATGCAGCGTCGGCTCCCCGTTGCCGGAGAAGGTGAGGGTGTCGATGTTCGCATGCGTCTGCAGACCTTTTTCCACGGCGTCGAGCACTTGCCCCAGGCTGGGGAGATCCTTTCGCTCAGGCGAAAGGGTCTTGACCTTGGTGCGGCCGTATTGGCAGTAGACGCAGTCAAAGGAGCACAGCTTGGTGTCGCTCGGCAGGAGGTTGATGCCCAGGGACCGGCCCAGGCGGCGCGAGTCGATGGGACCGTATAGGATGCCCTTTTGTAGTTCGAGTACGGTCACAAACACCTCCTCGTAGACCTGTGTCGGCGCCAGGTGATCGGGATAGTGGGGTCGCAGAAAGCGCCGCACCTGGTAGCACAGGTGGCAGCCGTCCACGTAGCCTCCGGCGGCGGAAAACCCGTGACGCTTCGCCAGTCGCAGCAGTCCCTGCGGCCCTTCCTGCGCCAGTGCACGGATCAAGGGGTGGGCATTGGGATCGTAGCCGGCCAGGATTTCGTTCAGCGGGCGCGCGCGGGCGTTGCCCACCGATAGTCCCGCGCACAGGTTGACCCAGCCGCCGGGGTGGATCTCGACCCCGGTTGGCGCGCGCAGGTCGCCGCCCAGGTAGCCTGGCAGCGGGCACTGGGTTGGCGGGGTGGGCTGTGTTCGCAGAAAGGGACTCAACTGATCGGCCGCGCGGCCCACCATCTGCACCGTGCTCTGGCCGACGTCCACGCCGCTCAGGTCGCACAGTTCCGCCAGGCGAGCCATCACGTCTCGTGTGCGCCGGATGAAAAAGCTATCTGCTCCGGCCTGTGCCAGGCAGCAATTGTCGATCTCGACGGCGCCAAAGCCCAGCTCACGGGCCGCCTCGATGCCAACGGTGACGCGCTCCAGCGGGACGTGAGCCTGGTGGAAGCCGTCCACGCTGAACAGAATGTGATCCAGGCCGGCCTCCTGCAGGCCCGCCAGCCGCCGGCGGGCGGTATCCGGGTCTGTGGCCCAGCAGCCGTTGGTGAAGACGAGCACACGCGCCAGCGGGGCGGCCAGCGCCACCGAGGCGCGCAGCAAGTCGTAGCACAGGAACGGCTCGCCCCCGGAGAGCAGGATCCACTCCAGCGGCTGGTCGGCCACCGCCGCCAAATAGCCCTTCACTTCTTCGATGGTCATCGTGCCGCTGCATTGCGGACCGGCGCGATAGCAGCAGTGGGTGCAGCGCCCGGTGCATGTATAGGTCAGGAGGAGGTCGATCCCCTTGAGCCGGATGGTCACAATATCTTCCTCAAGCTGGCGTCGAACGCCCCCAGAAATCGATCGATTTCCTCTGCGGAGATGACGTAGGGCGGGAAGAGGCGGAAGGTGGCTGTGTGAGGCTGGTAGTCCACGATGAAACCCCAATCCAGCAGTTGCCGAAATGCATCCATCCCCCTGTCGGCCCGGCTCTGTACCAGTTCGACCCCCAGCATCAATCCTTTCCCTCGCACGTCCTGGATGCAGGGGTGTTTTGCCTGCAATGCTTGCAGTGCTTCCAGCAGGTACGCGCCGAGTGCGGCTGCCCTTTCGACCAGTTTCTCTTCCTGCAAGATCGAGACCACCGTGGCTGCCACTGCGCCTGAGAAGGGGTCGTTCTGGTGGGACTGGACGTGGCGCAGCGCGCCCTTGCACCGGGTTTCCACATCTTCGGCGGTCACGACTGCTGACACGGGCAGCCCTGCGCCGATGATCTTGCCGATGACGAGGATGTCGGGCGCGATGTCGTCGTGCTCGAAGCCGAACCAGCGTCCGGTGCGGCCCATCCCGGTGGTCACCTCTTCGGCGATAAGGAGCGCGCCGCAGCGAGACGCCAGATCGCGGAGCTGTGCCCCGTAGCCGGGGGGCGGCACGATCACCCCGCCCGCGCCCATGACCGGCTCATAGATCACGGCGGCGATCTCTGCGTCGGCCTTGTCCGCCAGCGCCCGCAGGAAATCCAGGCAGGCGAAAGACCCGCAGGGCCAGGATAGTCCGGCCGGGCACCTGTGGCAGAAGGGCGCTGGCAAGCGGTGGATGCCTTCGATGTGCGGCAGGTACGGCGCAGCGCGCCCCACTTCTGAGAGAGCCAGGGCATAGGCCGTTGCGCCGTAGTAGCCCTTCTCGATAACCACGATCCTGTCCGCGCCGGTCGCCGCGCGCGCCATCTTGAGAGCCAGTTCTACCGCCTCGCTGCCGGTGTTGAGGAAGACGGCCCTGTTCAGCGCGGAAGGCAGGATCTCTTGCAGTTTCGCCAGCGCCTCGTCGATCTCTTCCGTCAGAAAGGGAGCGCCGACGTGGGTCAGTCTGGCTGCCTGTGATTGGACCGCTG
>DAOUDX010000147.1:0-2321 GCA_034430835.1 Anaerolineae bacterium | reverse complement strand
CGGGACGGTGCTGGCGGCGTGGTGCCTCAACCGGCGTGTTCTGCACGGGGTCAGGATCGAGCGCCGTGTCGGGGACGTGCCCAACGCCGAGCTGTACGAGGGGGATACTGTGACGGTTGGGCTGTCCTTCCGCAACGCGGGTCGGGTTCTGGCTGCTCAAGTGCGCGTCACGGAGCGTTGCCCCCTGGCCGCATTGGATAGCCGCCAGCGGACGCTGGAGCTGTTCGTGCCTGCGCTGCTGCCCAGACGCGACGGGGTGGAATTCGAGTACGAGGTGGAGATCTACCGCCGGGGGGTGTACGAGTTCGCGCCACTGGAGTTGGCCTCCCGCGCGCCCTTTGGTTTCTTCCGCCGTCATCGGCGGATTCCCCTTCCTACGCGCGTGCTGGTCTACCCGGAGGTGCGCCGCCTCAGCCATTTCCGGCTGTTAGATCATCGGCTGTCTCTGGAGTTTGTCCGTCCACGCGCCGGCGTAGGCACAGAGATCCTCGGCGTGCGTCCGTTCCACAGCGGCGACTCGCCCCGCCGCATCCACTGGCGTTCCGTCGCCCGTATCGGGCGGCTGATAAGCAAGGAGTTCGTTGACGAAACCCGTCCCGGCCTGACAGTTGTCCTTGATGTGCGCGGCTATCCCTATCCGCACACCGAAAGCAAGCACACCCCCTTCGAGTGGGCGGTCAAGGTCGCCGCCAGCGTTGGCGACTATACTCTTCGACGCGGCTATCCACTGCACCTCCTGGCCGACGGCGACGCCTGGCCGCCGCCCACCGGCCCCATCGCCCGGCTGGTGCTCTTGGAGTACCTGGCGCGGGTGCAGCCCGCAGGAGAGCGCCCCCTGGCCGAGGTCTTGGAAGAGGGGCCGCCTCCCCCGTCGCCGTGTGTGGCGGTGATTCTACCCTGGCCTGATCCGGACAGCCTGAGTGCTTTGGGTGGATTGCGCCATCGCGGGCTGGCGCTGTCGGTGATTCTGCTCGATCCGGCTTCCTTTCCCGCCAGTGGCCCCTCGGCTGTTCCCCTGACGGACGAGTTCCGTGCCTCCGGGCTGGAGGTCAGCCTGGTGCGGTTTGGAGAGGATTGGCGGGAGCAAATCGATCCTCAACAGCTATCTATGGTGGTGAATGCCGATGCTCATGCTCACGCTCACGCAGAGAGCCTTGCCTAAGAGCACCTTTGCAGACATAGTTATTAGGCTCCTGTCCTATGGCATGGTCGCCTCCTGCGCGTTTCTGCTGATCTGGGGGACCTGGCTGTACGGCTTCGAGTTCTGGCCCGTCGCTCTCCTCGTGACGTCGGGAGCCTTCTTCGCTTACGCGCCCCGGCTGGCCTTCAAGATCAGGCGCTCCATCAAGCGCCAGCGTCCAGAATCCTCTGTCCATCTGCGCAGGCTCGCCTTTGGCGGACAGCTGATCGGAGCCGTGGCGCTGGCCTACGGCGCGAGGCTGTGGGGCGTGGCCGCTCTGTCGATAGCGATCTTGGGTCTGGGGCATCTCTATTCGTATCGCCACCGGCTCAAGCCAAAGCGCTGGGTGCGCGCCGTGATTTTCGTGTCGTTTCACCTGACTTTCGTCTGGGCATACTTTGGGTTGATTGGAGGATGGCCGTATCCTCAGGCGCAGTTGGCGATGCTGGCTATGGCGGTCGTGAGTTGGGAGTTGTTCAAGCGGCTCAATCTCTACTCCGGGTTGGGGATGGGCTTGATCAATCTCTACGTCTCCTGCACCCTGAGTCGGGACCTGGTCTTTGGAGGGTTCCTGCTGGCCTACCTTGGGGTATTGTTGGCATTCCTCTGGGTGGCCGATTCCGAGGATGGAAAGAAGAGCAATCCCATTGTCGTCAGGCGCCGGCCTGCTTCGAGCGATGAATCGCCCGTTGTGCATCCCGCCTTGCGTTTCGCGTTTTACGTTTCACGTTTTGTCCTTGTCCTCGTCGGCGCGGGTGTCCTCGTTCTTGTGTTCTCTCCCCGCTTTGCGGGCGTGCCTTTTTCTCCGTTGCTGACCTTCCGAGCGCCGATGAAAGGGCGGCCTCCTTCCGAGATCATCAACCCGGCGGTGCCTGTGGTGCAGATCGAGGGGTGGTCGGACGAGAGCAGCGATTACTACTATGGGTTCGACAGTCAGTTAGATCTGGGGTATCGCGGCGGTCTGAACAAGACCTTGATGATGTATGTCCGCAGCCCATACCCGAGCTATTGGCGCAGCCACGCTTTTGATCAGTACGATGGGCGGCATTGGAAACAATCCAGCCAGGATCTGACACCTGTGGAGCCTGTCAGTCAGTATTGGTTTCGGATCATCTATCCTTATCCCAAGGGTAATTACTTT
>DAOUDX010000146.1:0-9207 GCA_034430835.1 Anaerolineae bacterium | reverse complement strand
GCGCGCAGTCTGATTGCCAGGAAACGGGGCAGATCTGGCGAATGGCCACACTAGTCGAGCACGTTCTGTTTTGCTCACCTGCCTGTATCGGTTGGCTCTCGAAAACCTACAACTTGGAGGTATGCAGCCTTCGTGTCTGTGGGTCGCCATATCCTTTTGGCTGTGGCGACAAGGACCAGGAATCCCAGGGTATTCATACACTGCCCTGTGACGTATGGGAAATTGACGACAATGTTGTTTCGATGTCGTTCTGCAGGCATCCCCCTCGCTCTGGCTCAACAAGCCTGAAGGGCATGCTTTGCAAGACTCTGCTTGCCGGAGATGGCGACAGTCTGGTGGCCAAAGTAAGCAGGCGGCTTATTCACGCCTCCCGACTTGGCGACCACATTGAGGTGGTTCTCAGAAGAAAAACGTGAGATTAACGCGCGTTCAAACTTTCGAGAAATGGGCCTGAAACCTATGCAGATCATCGCTCTTTCCCAATGGTACTTCCCTGAACCCTCTTTTAAAGCCCACCCGTTGAGCAAGGAACTGGTATCTCGTGGCCATCAGGTTACAGCCGTCACTGGTTTTCCTAATTACCCACAGGGCCGCATCTATCCTGGCTATCGCCACCATCTTTGGCAGGAGTCAATAGATGGAGTGCGGGTGGTGCGAGTACCCCTTTACCCGGATCACAGTCGCTCCAGGTCCAAGCGCATTGTTAACTACTTGAGCTTCGCGGCTTCAGCTTCTACGCTAGGTGCAGCGTTGTGTGGTTCGGCGGATGTGATGTGGGTTTATCATCCTCCGTTAACGGTAGGTGTCCCGGCCTGGTGGATTGGGTTGCTGCGACGAATCCCGTATGTGTATGAAGTGCAGGACATGTGGCCGGAGACACTGGCTGCTACCGGAATGATGCCCTCTCAGCTAGTGGCGCGATGGGTTTCGAGACTCGCACGCTTTGTTTATCATAAGGCAGCGGCTGTCACCGTTATTTCACCGGGATTCAAGCGCAATCTGGTAAGCAAAGGTGTGCCGGGAGAAAAGATTCACGTTATTCCGAATTGGGCAGACGAGGATATCTACCACCCGCTGCCTCGTGATGAGGAATTGGCGGTAGCACATGGACTTGCCGGGCATTCCAATGTGGTTTATGGTGGCAATATGGGAGCAGCACAGGACCTACAAAACGTTATCAAAGCTGCGACATTGCTGCGTGACACACCCGAGATACAGTTCGTTTTCATTGGCGATGGCACGGACCGGGAGTCGCTTCAAGGGATGGTGAGGAAACGTAGATTAGATAATGTGCGTTTTCTGGATCGTCAGTCAGCAGTGGACATGTCACACTTTTATGCGCTGGCCGACGTCCTGCTAGTGCATCTCAAGCGCGATCCTCTGTTCGAAATCACCATCCCATCCAAGACGTTAGCTTACCTGGCTTGTGGTCGTCCCATCCTAGGTGTCGTCGCAGGCGACGCGGCCGACGTGATCCGCCAGGCCGGCGCCGGCGTGATCTGCCCCCAGGAGGATCCCGCTGCCCTGGCTCAAACGGTGCGCGCCTTGTACGCCATGCCGCGGACGGAGCGAGAGACGATGGGGCGCAATGGACGGCAGGCCTTTCTCGCCAACTACACGCGCGAGAAATTGGTGGATCGCTACGAAGAGTTATTCGAGGAAGTCATCAGAAAGAATCGGAGGTAGCTACTTTGAAAGCTTTGGTCACCGGCGGAGCGGGTTTTATCGGCTCCAACATCGTCAGGTTACTGCTGGATGAGGGGCATGGGATCACGGTGCTGGATAACCTGTCCTCGGGCTATCGCTGCAACCTCGATCCTTTTCCACAGGTCGATTTTGTCGAGGGCGACGTTCGAGATGGAGATGTGGTTTTGCGAGCGGCGGCAGGTGTGGAGGTCGTTTTCCACCTGGCCGCCTCGGTGGGCAATACGCGCTCGATCGAACACCCCATAGAAGACTCGGAGATCAACGTCCTGGGAACGCTGCGCATACTGGAGGCTGCCCGCCGTGGCGACGTGCGCAAGGTGGTGTTTTCCTCCTCGGCGGGCATTTTCGGCGAACTGAAAACGCTGCCCATCCGAGAAGACCATCCAACGGAACCGGATTCTCCCTACGGAGCCAGCAAACTGGCAGCCGAAAAGCTCTGCCTGGCGTACGCCAAGCTTTACCCGCTGGCGTGCGTGTGTCTGCGCTATTTCAACGTCTATGGCCCGAACCAGCGTTACGATGCCTATGGCAACGTCATCCCGATCTTTGCCCACCGCTTGCTGCACGGCCGGCCCCTGACTATCTTTGGCGATGGGGAGCAGACGCGGGATTTCGTCAACGTGCGGGACGTGGCTCGGGCGAATTACAAGGCCGCCCTGGCCCAGGGAGTGTCGGGAGCCTTCAACATCGCCAGCGGCACACGTATCACCATCAATCGATTGGCCGAGATGATGTGTGAGGCCGGCGGCATACAGGCCGCTATTGAGCACGGCCCGCCTCGCAAAGGGGACGTGCGCCACAGCCTGGCCGATATCTCGGCGGCCCGAGAAGCTTTCGGGTATGAACCAACCGTGGCGCTCGAAGAAGGGCTGGCCGAGTACATGGACTGGGCAAAAGAAGAAATGGCAGGAAGCTGAGGAGGAGACGACTATGCGGATTCTGATCTTGGGCGGCGAAGGTATGCTGGGGCACAAGGTGTTCCAGGTCTTGAGCGGGCGCTTTGAGATTCTCGCCACGTTCCAAAGTGCAAATGGTTCGTGGGTTCATTACCCAATGTATTCAGATATCGATCACAGCCGCACCATCGGCGGCGTAGATGCGGTGGATTTCGATGCGGTGGTGCGGGCGTTCGCTCAAGTGAAACCCGACGTCGCCATCAACTGCATCGGCATCATCAAGCAGCTCAAGGAGGCCAAGGACCCGGTCATCAGCATTAACCTCAACGCGCTCTTCCCCCACCGCCTGGCAGAGCTGTGCGCCGCGACAGGGACGCGCATGTTCCACATGAGCACTGACTGCGTGTTCAGCGGGCGCAAGGGGAGCTACACCGAGGACGACGTCCCCGATGCCGAGGACCTGTACGGCCGCACCAAGCTGCTGGGTGAGGTAAATCGCGAGGGCTGTCTGACCATCCGCACCTCGATCTTTGGGCGTGACTTTGGCAAGCAAAGTGCATTCCTGGAGTGGTTCCTCAGCAATCGCGGCGGTAAAGTGCGGGGCTACACGAACGCCATCTACACCGGCTTCCCCACGCAGGTGCTGGCCCGGATCATGGGGGACCTGATCGCCGACTATCCCGATCTGTCGGGCTTGTACCAGGTTTCCAGCGGGCCGATCAGCAAGTACGACCTGCTGGTCAAGCTTTGCGATTCAATGCAGTTGGACATCGAGATCGAGCCCTATGAAGACTTTCACTGCGATCGCAGCCTCGATTCGTCCCGGTTCCGCAACGAGACCGGCTACATCATCCCCGGTTGGGACGAGATGATCGCAACGATCGCCCAAGACGACACGCCTTACGATGAATGGAGAAAAAGATATGCAACCTCTTGAAGGAAAACGTGTCCTCGTCACCGGCGGCACGGGCTCGCTGGGCAGGATGGTGGTGCGGCGGTTGCTCACCGGCGAGATGGGGCGGCCGGCTAAGATCATTGTCTTTTCCCGTGACGAGGCCAAGCAGCACTATATGCGGTTGGAATACCTGCACCGCTCCCAAGCCACCGACGAGGTGATCTACCAGAACTTTCAGGAGCTGCTGACCTTTCGCATCGGCGACGTGCGCGACTATTCCTCCGTTCTGAGGGCCGTGCGCGAGGCGGACGTCGTCTTTCACGCCGCGGCGCTCAAGCAGGTGCCCACGTGCGAGTATTTTCCCTTCGAGGCCGTGCTGACCAACGTGGTCGGCCCCCAGAACGTCGTGCGCGCCGTCCAGGAAAACGCCAACCCAGTCGAACTGGTCGTCGGCATTTCCACGGACAAGGCCTGCAAGCCGGTCAACGTCATGGGCATGACCAAGGCACTCCAGGAGCGCATCTTTGTCGAGGCGAACCAATACTCCCCCCATACCCGCTTCATGTGCGTGCGCTACGGGAACGTGATCGCCTCCCGTGGCTCGGTCGTCCCCCTCTTCCTGGAACAGATCCGCCAGGGCGGGCCGGTGACGGTGACACTCGAAGAGATGACGCGCTTCCTGCTAAGCCTCGACCGGGCGGTGGACACGGTCTTTGCAGCGGTTTGCACAGGGCAGCCCGGCGAGACCTACGTGCCCAAAGTCCCAGCGGCGCGCATCGTGGACCTGGCCGAGGTGCTGATCGATGGGCGCGATATCCCCATTGCCTTCACGGGCATCCGGCCGGGCGAGAAGGTGCACGAGATCATGATCTCGGAGGAGGAATGCTACCGGACTGTTGAACGGGGCGACTACTATGTCGTCTGCCCGATTCTGCCCGAACTGCGCTCTGAGCCCATTGATCAACCCGCCCTGGCAGGCGAGTATTCCTCGGCCAACGTGACGCTCGACTACGATGGGCTGCGTGAGCTGTTGGCTCCTTACCTCGAAGGCGAGGCGGCGGGGGTGTCCGCATGAAGGTGATGACCTTGTTCGGCACCCGGCCAGAGATCGTCCGGTTGAGCGTGATTGTCAAGCACCTCGACCGCTTCTGCGAGCAGGTACTGGTGCACACCGGGCAGAACTATGACGAGAGCTTGAGCGATGTCTTCTTTCAGGAACTGGACCTGCGCCCGCCCGACATCCATATGGGGATTCGAGCGACGGGGTTTGCCGATCAGGTCGGTCAGATCATCGCTCGCTCCGGCGAGGTCATGGAGCAGGTACAGCCCGACCGGGTATTGATCCTGGGTGATACCAACAGTGGCTTGGCGGCCATCGTCGCCGCCCGGCGCGGGATCCCCGTCTTCCACCTGGAAGCCGGCAACCGCTGCTACGATGACCGCGTGCCGGAGGAGATCAACCGGCGCATCATCGATCATTGCAGCACGGTGCTGATGCCCTACACCCACCGCAGCAAGGAGAACCTGCTGCGCGAGGGCATCGAGCGGGAGCGCATCTTTGTCATCGGCAACCCCATCTACGAGGTGCTGAACGCGTGCGCCGCTCAGATCGAGACCAGCGATATACTGAACCGGGTCGACGTGCAGCCCGGAGAGTATTTCCTGGTCACCATGCACCGGGCCGAGAACGTGGACCAGCCTGAGCGCCTTGAGTGTCTGCTGCAGGGACTGGCGCTCGTTGCTGATACGTATCGACAGCCGATGATCGTCAGCCTGCACCCTCGCACTGCGGACAAGATCAACACATTCGGATTGGATCCCAAATCTGAGCAGGTACGGCTGCTCAAGCCGCTGGGTTTCTTTGATTTCGTCAAGCTGGAGCGCAACGCCCGCTGCGTGCTCAGCGACAGCGGCACGGTGCAGGAGGAGTGCTGTGTTTTCCAGGTCCCCAACGTCACGATCCGCGATGTCACAGAACGGCCGGAGACCGTCGAATGTGGCAGCAACATGCTGACCGGCAGCGATTCGCAGTGTGTCCTTCGTGCTGTGGATGTCGCTCTCACCTCAGGCTGTGACTGGGTCCCTCCCGCCGAGTACGTGGAGGAGCACGTCTCGACGGCAGTGACCAAAGTCGTGCTGGGATACTACCACCGACCGCGTTGATTGGTGAATATGGCAAGGCAAAGGCTTAAGCGTGCTTTCGATCTGGCAACAACGATCCCAGCTTTGATTATCCTCTCACCACTGATAGGACTGATCTCCCTGCTCGTGCGTATCAGGCTGGGTTCACCTGTGCTTTTCCGCCAGCAGCGCCCCGGCTTGCACGGTCAGCCGTTTACCCTGTACAAGTTCCGCACCATGACCGACGCGCGCGATGCCCAGGGCAACCTGCTGCCCGATGCCCAGCGCCTGATGCCCTTGGGGCGCTTCCTGCGCTCCACCAGCCTGGACGAACTGCCGGAGCTCTTCAACGTGTTCAAGGGTGACATGAGTCTGGTGGGACCGCGTCCTTTGCTGATGCGATACCTGGATCGCTACACGCCGGAGCAGATGCGGCGCCACGAGGTCAAGCCTGGCATCACCGGCTGGGCGCAGGTCAACGGGCGTAACGCGGTTACCTGGGAACAGAAGTTCGCTTTGGATGTGTGGTACGTGAGCAACGTGTCACTGTGGTTGGACATGAAGATCATTGCCCTAACAGTTTGGAAGGTTTTCAAGCGGGAGGGCATCAGCCAGCCGGGGCACGCGACGGCACAAGAATTCACGGGGGGAAAGAGCTAGGGTATGGGCGTGTTGATTCTTGGGGCAGGTGGTCATGCGCAGGTTGTGGCTGACATTCTGTTTCTTATGCAGAAGACCAATGCAAATGTGAATCCTATTGGCTATCTGGATGACAATCCAACTTTGGTAGGCAAGTGCTTAATGGGTCTGCCGGTCTTGGGTGAGATTGCTCGGCTATCCGATATTCCGCATGATGGTGTCGTTGTTGCGATTGGCTGTAATGCAACACGCCAGCGGCTGTTTGAAGCGTGGAAGGCTGAGGGCGAGTGCTTTATCGTTGCTCGTCACCCCAGTGCAATCGTTGCTCCTGATGTGCAAATTGGCCCGGGAAGCGTGATCTGTGCCGGTGTCGTGATCAATCCTGTCAGCGTGATCGGGGCTAACGTCATTCTGAATACCGGCTGCACTGTGGATCATCACAACTGCATCGGCGATCATGTCCATATCGCCCCCGGCGTACATCTGGGTGGAGCTGTCAGGGTGGGCGATGGCGCGTTGATCGGGATCGGCGCTGTCGTGATCCCACAGCGTCTGGTTGGAGCTGGATGCACTATTGGTGCCGGTTCAGTAGTCACAAAGAACATACCGGCTCAGTCAACGGCGGTGGGCGTACCAGCACGCGTGGTTCGCCGCGCAGGACCGCGCGCGCCAGAAGTCGAGGGGGAAGCCTGAAGGGGAAAGTCACCTGGAGGTCTCTGCTTCTATCAGGCGCTGCGCTCTCATTGGCTCAGTTCTTGTTTCTCGTCGGATTTGTGCTTGCGTCGAGCCATTTTCTCACGGTCGAAGATGCACCTGCCAAGGCGAATGCAATCGTGGTTCTAGGCGGCGAATGTGGCGGTTTTTATCGTACTCAACATGCCCTTGACCTGTTTAACAACGGCTACGCGCCGGTGATTGTCTTCAGCGGCGGCACCTTGATCGGCACCGGCCTGGACTGCTCGTCGGCGCAGCTATCTCTGGAGGCTGCACAGGAGTTGGGCCTGCCTGCCGGTGCGTTTATCATCGCCGACGGGGCCCAGAGCACCTATGATGAGGCTGCAAACATTCGCCAACTGGCCCACGAGCAGGGCTGGCATTCCCTCATCATCGTGACCGATCCGTTTCATACGCGCCGGGCACTCCGTACCTTCCGCGTGCTCTTGCCCGACATCGACATCTATGTCAGCGCTGCCTCAGATCCGGCCTACGACCCGGAGCACTGGTGGCAGACGGAAGATGGGCTGGTTGATGTGTTCAGTGAGGTAGTCAAGCTGGGTTTCTACTGGATCCGATATGGTATTCGACCCTTCTGAGTTCTTGACGAGATGACACAGCAGATCCCAATGTCCTCCCCCGACCTGACCGACGCCGACATCGCAGCGGTCAACGAGGTGCTATGCACCCCCCATCTCAGCATCGGCCCGCGAATCGCCACGTTCGAGCAGCATCTCGCCGCCTACGTCGGCACGCACTACGCGGTGGGCGTCTCCAGCGGCACTGCCGGCTTGCACCTGACCGTCCTCGCCGCCGGCATCGGCGAAGGCGACATGGCCATCACCACCCCCTTCTCCTTCGTCTCCTCGGCCAACTGCCTGCTCTACGAGCACGCCATACCGGTCTTTGTCGATATCGACCCCAAGACGTTGAACATCGACCCTGCGCTGGTGACCCAGGCGGCCGATGACCTAGCCCGTGGCGGTAACGCTGCAAATCAATGGCTCCCACCTGCGCTGCGAAATCTCAAATCTCGGATCTCAAATCTCAAATCCATCTTGCCGGTGGATGCTTTCGGCCAGCCTGCCGACTACGACGCCATCAGCCAGGTGGCCGAGCGACATGGCCTGGTGATCATCGAGGATGCCTGTGAGGCTATCGGTGCTGAGTACAAAGGGCGGAAAGCGGGCACACTGGGGGATGCGGCGGTCTTCGCTTTCTATCCCAACAAGCAGATGACCACCGGTGAGGGCGGGATGATCGTCACCGACCGGGAGGACTGGGATGCGCTCTTTCGCTCCCTGCGCAACCAGGGACGCGACGTTTTCGACGCCTGGCTCAACCATTCCCGCCTGGGTTACAACTACCGGTTGGACGAAATGAGTGCCGCCCTGGGCCTCTCGCAGTTGAGCCGCATCGAGGAGTTGCTGGCCAAGCGCCAGCGCGTAGCACAGACGTACAACGAGCGGCTCCGGGAAGTTGACGGCGTCACGATCCCCTACGTTGCGCCGACCACCACCCGCATGTCCTGGTTCGTCTACGTCATCCGTCTGTTGCCAGATGTAGATCGCGACCAAGTGATGGCCACGCTGAAGGAGCGCGGCGTGCCCTCTCGACCCTATTTTTCCCCCATCCATCTGCAACCTTTCTATCGGGATCGGTTTGGTTACAGGGAAGGTGATTTTCCCGTCACCGAAACTATTTCGAAATCGACCCTGGCGTTGCCTTTCTACAACAACCTGGGGGAAGAGGAAATCGATTACATCTGTACAGCCCTGCAGAAAGCCATCGGCTGAGATTGGGGCAAGTTGTGCCGTATGCAGTATAATACGAGCAGAGGCTATAGAATGGACAGTATCATGGATCGTGTCCGTGGGCATAATCGACTGCCGCCAATCCGTAATCGTTATTTCCTCCTAGCGGACATGCTATTAGTCCCCGCTGCCGCTGGACTCAGTTTCTTACTCCGCTTGGACATTTTTGGCATCCAACCTTACATTGGCACCATGTTCGTTTTTTTGGCAGTGGCGACATTCCTCAAGCCAGCGATATTCTTCATCTTTGGCCTGTACAGGCACTACTGGCGCTATGCCAGTATCCCCGAATTGACCATCATCGCCCTGGCGACCGCGACCGGCACAGTGGTGGTGACGGCGCTGATGTACACGATAGTCCCCCTCATTTTTGATTTCTACCTCCTGCCGCGCTCCATTCCCTTCATCGACTGGCTAGTCA
>DAOUDX010000145.1:0-3282 GCA_034430835.1 Anaerolineae bacterium | reverse complement strand
CCGAGGCAGCAAGAGGCCATTTTCGCAAGCAATATAGTGGATTCAGTTGCAAGTGTTGCATCCTATTGGCAAATCGTATGAAAAATCGTCGGCGGAAAGTCAACACAGATTCCTCTCCGACAGGCTGCTAGGCGTTGGACTACCCACTGCTTGTTGCCAGGTGTTCCTCAATCGTCTGGATGAGATCGGAGTAGCCTTGTGCCTCGGATGTAATCGTAAAGCCACGTGGCCACAGTGCGCCTGCCAGTCCTCTGAAGAGCAGACCTCGGTGCAATGGTGTGAGGCCTTGTGTGATCGAAACAAATGTCGTCTCAACCACCCGAAACGCAGTTGGCGAAAACGAGCTGTAGCTTCGCAGGCCAGCCAAGTTCTGCCAGGGAACGAAGAATGAGAGGAAGTAGCATGTTTGGATTTTCAATCCGTCCCTTTGCACAAGGATAGCAGTGCATTGAATAGCACCCCTAATCACGATGCCAAGGGGCACAACTATGCCAAGGTTGAAGAGCAAGAACTCGCCAGCAGACCAGTGCAGACTGCCTGATAGTATCCTGAGCCAGACACTTGCCGTGAGGCATCCCACCACCAGGCACAACACTCCTCCCCCGATTCCCAACCCGACCACTGCCCTCATTAGGCGTCCGCGGTACCTGTAATCCGTCATCGAGTTATTCCCTCCGTTTGTTCTAGTATAGCACGTGCCCCACCACTGCGCCAGCGGCATCGGAGGTCAGGCTGGTGCTGTTGGCGCGATTTGCCCCTTTCAGGTACAATACGCTCCAATTGCTTGGCGCTTCAGGAGGCGGGTGATGCGTTTCAGGTGGCACGGATGGCTGGGGTTGGGGATCGTCGTGGGGGCCGAGATCTGCCTCTTCGCCCGACAGCCCTTCGTCGCCCGCTGGTTCACGCCCATCGTCTGGACCGGGTACGTGCTCTTCGCCGACGCGCTGGCGCTGCGGTTGCGCGGTCACTCGCTCATCCACGACTGCCCCCACGAGGCGCTGATGCTGGTCTGGATATCCGTCGGCGGTTGGTTGCTGTTCGAAGCCTATAACTTGCGCTTGCAAAACTGGTACTATGTGGGTGTCCCGGAAAACCCACTGGCGCGGGATTGGGCCTTCCTGTGGTCCTTTGCTACCATCATGCCGGGGATCTTTGAGACCGCCGACGTGTTGGAGGGATTGGGGTTCGTGCGTAACGTGAAAGCAAAGCCCCGCACCTTCTCGCCGACGCTCCTGGCAGCGTCGTTCGTGGCAGGCCTGGCCTGTGTGGCCATTCCTCCGCTGCTGCCGGTCGGTGCGGCCCGCTACACCTTTGGTTTCGTGTGGCTCGGTTTCATCTTCCTGCTGGAGCCGATCAATGTGCAGTTGGGGGTCGAGTCGCCGCTGGGTGAGTGGGCGCGCGGCGACCCGCGGCCCGCGTTGCGGCTGCTGGCAGCGGGGATGATCTGCGGGTTCCTGTGGGAGTTCTGGAACTACTGGGCCGCTGCCGGCTGGCGCTACACGGTGCCGTGGCCACTTGATTTTGGCCCCCCGTATCGCTACTTCCGTATGCCGGCGTTGGGACTGCTGGGTTTTCCTCCCTTCGCCGGGGAGTGTTGGGCGATGTTCCAATTCCTCAAGTGAGTGCTGCGAGGTGACGTGTTGTGGTAAGGGGCCACAACGTGCCCTGGTCGCAGGCTCTATTTCACACTCCATCGTATGATAGTCACCGCTACTACCAATCCTGCACTGGATCGGACACTGACTGTGCCGCACATCGCGTTCGGCGAGGTGATGCGGGCGGTGGCGACGCGGATGGGCCGAGGTGGAGGTGCTGTGCAAATAGGTGCAGGTCGAGTGAATATGTTCAGAGGGGACAGTGCATGAAGGAGCGGCCTGCATCCAGGTGGCAGGTCCCGTTCTTCACGATCTGGACGGGGCAGCAGATCTCGCTGATCGGCAGCAGCGCCGTGCGGTTCGTGATATTGTGGTGGCTTACCGCGCAGACCGGCAAGGCGTTGGTGTTGACGACGGCGATGATCATTATGGTGCTTCCCCAGGCCATCGTTGCTCTCTTTGCCGGAGCGTACGTCGATCGCTGGAACCGGCGCTTGGTCATGCTCGTGGCCGATGCGACCGTCGCCATGGCCTCCTTGTGGCTGGCCTACTTGTTCTGGATCGGGGAGGGGCAGGTCTGGCAAGTGTACGTCGTCATTCTAGTACGATCGGTAGGCGTGGCCTTTCACCTGCCGGCGGTGGCAGCCTCGACGTCCTTGATGGTCCCCGAGAAACACTTGGCCCGCGTGGCTGGGCTGAACCAGACCATCGCTGGCTTGGTCAACCTCATCGGTCAGCCGGTGGGCGCGCTACTGATCGCCTTCCTCCCGCTGTACGGTGCCATATTGGTGGATGTGGGAACCGCGCTTCCCGCGATTCTGCCGTTGTTCTTTGTGCACATCCCGCAGCCGGAGCGGATTGAGAAGCCACGCGGACCGAAGCCCTCCATCTGGTCTGACGTGCTGGAGGGCATGCGCTACGTGAGACGCTGGCCGGGGGCCGTGTTTCTGCTCGGCATGGCCGTCGTTGTGTACTTTGTGTTATCTCCCTCAGCCGCATTGCCTTCCTTGCTGGTGTACAAGCACTTTGGCGGCGGCGCGGCCGAATTCAGTTGGTTCGAAGTGGCCTGGGGCAGCGGTGTGTTGCTCGGCGGCCTGTTCTTGAGTGCCTGGGGTGGGTTCCGGCGACGCATTTACACCTCGATGATGGGGTTGATGTTGCTGGGCCTGGGGTTCGTACTGATCGGTGTGGCGCCGCCGACGGCGTTCTGGCTGGCAGTCTCGGGCAACTTTCTCGCCGGTTTCATGAACTCGATGACGGTTGGCCCTATATCCGCTGTGCTGCAGGCGCGCGTCGATCCCGACATGCAGGGGCGCGTGTTCACGCTGGTCAGCCTGAGCGCGGCGCTGGGGTCTGTGAGCCTAGCCATCGCCGGGCCGATAGCTGATGCCATCGGCGTGCAGCCATGGTACTTTTTCGGCGGTCTTGTTTGCATGCTGATGGGGCTCTGTGCCTTCTTCGTGCCTGCGATTGTGAACGTGGAGGAGGCGAGAGCGGCGCAGGGTTAGGCTGGGAAGGAGGAGAGGCCTATCTGCTTCCAGGCCGGTGCTGCTGTGGCCGATTGGTGGGCGGTGGTGATTGGGAGGGGTTGCTCAGATCGAGTAGAGGAGTATACTATAAGCAGAAGACTGGCCGGGACGGCAGCGGCCACCACTGTTAGTCAACATCGTAGTGCCCGTGCGCCGTC
>DAOUDX010000144.1:0-3871 GCA_034430835.1 Anaerolineae bacterium | reverse complement strand
GCTTTGCGCCCGCACACCCCCCACGTTCTCTCATTCTGCAGGGTGGATTGCATTTTGCGCGGGCTAAATGCAATCGCCCTATTCCTATTCCACTGACCTATTGACACGGGAACTTTCACCCGATGAGCCACGGCTGCGTCAACCTGCCTACGGAGGAGGCGGAGTGGCTCTTCGACTGGGCGGACGTGGGGACGTTGGTGAACGTTCACGAGTGACGTTCGCGGTGATAATACCAGCACCCCGGCTGCTGCGCTGGGGTGTTTCTTTGCTGATCCTGGTGGGCTGGGTTTGGGCATTTGCTAACCAACTTGCTTTGGTGTAAACTCTGGCAAACGTCAGAGATGAGGTGGGCTATGGCAGGTGACTCGGAAGGGAGAGGATTCCATATCGGGGAGGCCGTGGAGGCAGACTGGCCCTGGATTGTGCAGGGAGAGGCAGAGATCGCTTGGGTCAGGTTGGGACCTGAGCGGCAGGATGAAGTAGACCAGAGGGTGGTTGAGGAGGCCGTCGTGCGACGCGTCCAAAAATTACGCAAAGACGAGGGCTTCCCAACTCAGGCGTTTGTGGCCAGGACAGATGACGGGAATCTGGCCGGTTTCGTCTGGGTAGCCAAGACACACAACGACGCCACTGGCCAATTGGAGGCTTCCCTGCTGAGTCAGTACGTAGCCGAACCCTATCACGATCAGGGCTTGGGCCATCGTTTGATGGAAGTAGCCGAGGAATGGGCGCGCCGACAGGGACTGCTGCGAGTTTCCCTCTCCATAGGCGCGCGCAACACACTTGGACAAAAGCTCTACGAGTCCTTGGGCTACCAGGTGGAAACGCTGCGGATGACAAAGCGATTAGGCCCGCAGGCACCGGACGAGCTCGGGCTAGTTCTGCCTCTCACGACTGACGAGGAATAAGAGATGCCTGACTTGTTCATAGAGCTTTTCACGACCGATGCCTGGTGGGGCGATCTGATCTACATCGCACTCTTTTACCTCGCGGCCTTCGTCGTCCATCGCCTGGCCCGGCTCATCGCGCGGGGTATCGTGCGGTTGAGCCGCCTGACGCCCAGGGATCGCCGACCCCGGCCCGAACGTCGCGAGACGTTGCGCGGTGTCATTGCCAGCGTCATCAGCTTTCTTGCTTTCGTTGCGGCTACGGTCGCCAGCGTGGGCCGTTTCGTGCAGATCGACACCCTGGTCTGGATCGTCGGCCTGTTCAGCGCAGCCTTTGGCCTGAGCGCCCGTCCCCTCATCAGCGACGTGCTGGCTGGCGTTGGCCTGATCTTTGAGGACACGTTCGCCGTGGGGGAGAAAGTGGAGATCCTGGGCATAGAAGGCATCGTTGAGGCGGTCAACCTGCGCACGACGTGGCTGCGCGCGCCGACTGGTGAGCTGTACGTCCTGCCCAACGGCGAGATCCGTGTCGTGCGCAACTTTAGCCGGGGACGCTTCTCCATCGCCAAGATCACGCTCAAGATCGCTGCTGCTGACTTGAACCAGGCCCTGCTGATCTTGAGCGAGCTTGGGAGTGAAGCCGTCGCCCTGTTGCCCGATCTCCTGGAGCCATGGCAGGTGATCAGCGAGTCAGGCGTCATCGGCCAACAGATGGAGCTGACGCTGCTGGCCAAGGCACGCTTCGGCCAGGCGGCAGAGATGCGTCCGCGTCTGCTGGCGCTGGTGCAGGAGCGACTGTTGGAAAACGGCATCGCTCTGGCCAGTTGACTGTTGTTGAAAGGGCGAGGATGTTCAAGTTTTTGCACTATATGAGCGGGAAATCCAGGTTATGCCAGATGTCGGTTGGCCTTGTCCTGACTGCATTGGTGGGCCTGCTCGACTACCTGACCGGCCCGGAGCTTGCCTTTTCAATATTCTATTTGATCCCCGTCTCTATGATCGCCTGGCTGGCAGGCAGGCGCTGCGGAATTGTCATGTCCGCCACGAACGCCGCCCTGTGGCTCATTGTCGATCTACTGGCAGGGCGTTCTTACATGCACCCTGCCATTCCGTATTGGAACGCGACAGTGAGATTGGGGTTCTTCTTGATCGTGAGTTTTGCTGTTTCCGCACTGCGGAATGCTCAGGATCGGCGTGAGGAACTGGCACAGTTCATCGTCCACGACCTGCGTGCGCCGTTATCCAACGTGATGACCGGCTTGCAGACTCTCCAAGAGATTAGAGGCGAGACGCAGGATGAGGCCCAGAAGAATCTGATCGAGATGTGTCTGGTGTCCGGCAACCGGATGCTAACCCTGATCAACTCGCTGCTTGACCTGGCGCAACTGGAAAGTGGGCGAATGGCCCTGGCGCAGAGCGATGTGGATGCAAAGGAACTGATGGACGCATCGTTGCAGCAGGTGGCAGTGTGGGCAGGGCGCAACCGTGTGACCTTGGCTTCTCATCTAGATCCTGAAGTGAGAACGGTGTACGTCGATCCTGTGATGACGATGCGTGTCCTGGTCAACCTATTGAGCAATGCGATCAAGTTTAGCAAACCGGAGTCAGTTGTGGCCGTTCGCGCCGCGCCGGCCGAGGCCAACAAGATCGCCTTCAGCGTGACCGACCAGGGACAGGGCATTCCTCAAGCGTGGGCAGGCAAGTTGTTTGACAAGTTTGTCCAGGTCGATGCCCGCAAAGCAGCAGGATCTGTTGGCAGTGGGTTGGGATTGACCTTTTGTCGCCTGGCAGTGGAGGCTCAAGGGGGGCGCATCTGGCTGGAGAGTGAGGAAGGCAAGGGAACGACGGTCACTTTCACACTGCCGGTGCATTCGAGAGGCTCTGCTGCGTTGGCCGATGACGAGGAGAACTCCGAATAGTGGGCAAACTTGTCCTGATCGTTGATGACGATGCGCTGTTACGCCGTAGCCTGGCTTTCAACCTGGAGAAGGCGGGTTACCGTACGAGCACTGCTGCCACGGCGGAGGACGCGCTGGCCCAGGCGCGTCTCGATCCGCCGGATCTGGTACTACTGGATATTGGCCTGCCAGGAATGGATGGGCTGGATGCGCTGCGGTGCCTGCGCCAGCAGATCGACGTGCCGGTGATCTTTCTCACCGCCCGCCGCCGCGAACTGGATCAGGTCGTGGGCCTGGAGCTGGGCGCCGACGACTATGTAACCAAGCCCTTCGACGTGGATGTACTACTGGCCCGTATCAAGGCTGTGCTAAGGCGCAGCGCCCCACCGGCGCAGCCCCAAGAGCCGGCTTCGCTCGCCGTGGGCGACATAGCCATCGATCCAGCCGCCCACACCGTGATGGTGAATGGAAACCCAGTGGATTTGACGCCCCGTGAGTTCGACCTGCTGTACGCGCTGGCCCGAGAGGCCGGCAACGTCGTCTCGGTAGACGACCTGCTTGCCCGCGTGTGGGGCGCAGAGTACGCCGGCGAGCCGCAGGTGGTCTACGTCCACATTCGCTGGTTGCGCGAAAAGCTGGAAGACGACCCCGCACACCCCCACCGCATCGTCACGGTGCGCGGCGTGGGATACAAGCTGGTTTCCCGACCAGGAGGTTCCTGATGCGCTCACTGCGTGCCCGTCTCATTCTGAGCCACGTGCTGCCCCTGTTGGTGGTCATCCCTTTGGTAGGGATCACTCTGGCATATCTGTTCGAGACGCAGGTGTTGCTGGCCGGGCTTTCCGACGAACTGGAGCGAGAAGCCGCGCTGGTAGCTGCCGTCGCGAGTGACTATCCCCAGATATGGTTCAACCCCGAGCTGGCGCAGGTTTTCACCGCCCGTATTGGCGAGCGTTTGGCGGGCCAGGTGATGTTGTTGAGCGCCGACGGCACGTTGTTGGCTTCCACCGACCCGGCCGACCAAGAGCAATTGGGCCAGCAGCTAGATGTCCCAGGTCTCCGTGAAGCGCTGCTCACCGGAAGGGC
>DAOUDX010000143.1:0-2575 GCA_034430835.1 Anaerolineae bacterium | reverse complement strand
AAGATGGCCCGCTCGGTGGCTTTTGTTCCGCAGTGGATGCACTTGCCCTTGCCCGGTTCCTGCGCCAGCGGAATGCAACGGATCGTGGCCTTGGTTTCTTCCTTGATCTGTGTCTCACAGTCTGCGTTCCCGCACCACCATGAATAGGCAAACCCTTCGTCCATCGTTTCCTTGAACTCGGCATAGTCCTTGGGATCGAAGGTGCGGGCCTCGCGGAAGGCGAGGGCGCGGCGGTAGAGATCGGCTTGGATGACGGCCAGCGTCTCCTGCACCTCATTCGCCAATCCCTGCAGCGGCACACCGCGCTTGCCCTCGCGACCGGGAACGTCGCGCCGGGCCAGCGTCACCTGTTCCTTGTCGGCGTCTCGTGGCCCGATCTCGATGCGCAGTGGCACGCCGCGCATCTCCCACTCGTTGAACTTCCAACCCGGCGAGTATTCCTCCCGGTCGTCGATGCGCAGGCGCACGACGTTGCGCAGCGCGCCATCCACTCGCGCCACGGCCTTGGATACCTTTGCCCGCTCGTCCTCGCCCTTGCTGATGGGCACGACGACGACCTGAACGGGGGCCAATTTGGGCGGGAGGATCAGCCCTTGGTCGTCCCCGTGCACCATGACGACCGCTCCCACCATGCGCGTGCTGACGCCCCAACTGGTCGTCCACGCATACTGCTGCTCATTGTTCTGGTCGAGGAACTGGATGTTGAACGCCCTGGCAAAGTTCTGTCCGAGAAAGTGACTAGTGCCGGCCTGCAGCGCCTTGCAGTCTCCCATCATTGCCTCGATGGTGTAGCTGGTCACCGCACCGGCGAACTTTTCGCTCTCGCTCTTGCGGCCCGGGATGACGGGGATGGCGGCGTCTTCGACGGCGAACTCGGTGTAGACATCGAGCATGCGCAACGTTTCCTCGATGGCCTCCTCCTCGGTGACGTGGGCGGTGTGCCCCTCTTGCCACAGGAACTCGGTGGTGCGGAGGAACAGCCGCGTCCGCATCTCCCAGCGCACGACGTTGGCCCACTGGTTGATCAGCAGCGGCAGGTCGCGGTAGGATTGGATCCACTTGGCGTACATGTGGCCGATGATCGTCTCCGAGGTTGGACGCACGGCCAGTGGCTCTTCCAGCTCCTTGCCGCCGCCGATGGTGACGATGGCCAACTCGGGCGAGAATCCCTCCACATGCTTCGCCTCTTTCTGGATAAAGCTCAGAGGGATGAAAAGGGGAAAGTAGGCGTTGACGTGACCGGTGGCCTTGAAGCGCCGGTCGAGTCCTGCCTTGATGTTTTCCCACAGGGCGTAACCGTAGGGCTTGATCACCATGCAGCCCTTGACTGGGCTGTAGTCGGCTAGGTCAGCCATCTGAACGACGTCGGTGTACCAGCGAGAATAGTCCTCACCGCGGGGGGTAACCTTTGCGGCCATCTTTCCTCCTCGTGCGATATTCGTCAGAACAAGGGTGGCTGAGCTTTTGTGTCACCACTCGACCACGCGATATCGATAGACATTGACGACCTCGGTGTTCAGATAGCGCGTTCGGCGGGATTCCGGCTTGTAGACGTGCTTGTGTCCGTGAAGTAGGTAGCGTGGCCGGAAGCGCTTCATGATCCAGAGCAGTACCCTGAAGCCACGATGGCACATGTCCTGATCGTCGTGGATGCCGAACGGCGGCGCGTGCGTGATGAGAATGTCCAGGTAACGCCCGTACCGCGCGCGGTTCATCAGCAGGGCCGGTATCATGCGCCAGGCTCTGAGAGCCATCTCGCTCTCTGTGTATTGGTAGTCTCCATGCCGCATTCCCGTGGGGGTGTAGCGGTTCGAACCTTCCAGCCCGGCCAGGATGATGCCTTTGGAAAGAGCAGTTCTGCTGTTCAGATCGGTCCAGCCGCCCGGCTTGGTAAGCGTGCGTCCGTTCTCCATGTGCTCGGGTTTGTCGTGATTGCCGTGCACGAAGAAACAGGGCGCGTTCAAGGACGATGCAATGTACTCCAGGTACGAATAGGGCAGGTCGCCGCAAGAGAGCACCAGATCCACATCGCCAAACTGCTCACGGATGGTGGCGCTGTAGATGGACTTGACGATCTGGTCGCTGACGGCGAGGATTTTCACACGTCTCTACTCCCCCGCCCAATCCCGATCGTAATTGACTGCCAGCTTGTCGAGAATTGCCCGTTCCAGGTCAATATCAGTCAGGTAAGCCAGTTGCAGCAGGTATAGGGCTACGTCGGCCAACTCCTCCGCCAGCGCGCGTGGCTCGGCTTCTTCTCCCCATTGGAAATGCTCCAGCACCTCGGCAGCCTCGAGAGCTAGGGAAATGGCGATATTGCGCGGCGTCTGAGCGCACGGTGAATCCCCCCGATACCAGCCCATCGCTTCCACGAAGCGATTCATCTCGTCGGTGAGTTCCTGAATGTCCATTTCCTGCTACACAAAAGCCAGCCCCCATACTGGCGGCGGGCTGGCCGGCTTCCGTTCCGACATGCGTCCTGGGGCCTCTCAAGCGGCAGGCAGTATACAATGAAAGGAGCGAGATGTCAACGTTCTGGATAGGACAACGGGCCGGCCCCGCAGCCAGCCCGTTG
>DAOUDX010000142.1:0-3468 GCA_034430835.1 Anaerolineae bacterium | reverse complement strand
TCAGGAACTCGGTGTCATCCGTTCGGTACATACTCTAACCCGTGGCTCGAAAAATGACCTTTTGCGAGTTGTGCTTACGCGTTTACTTGCCACTCAACAAAGAAGGACTTGACTAAATCATAGTAAGCTTGTTTCACCTTGTTCCTTGCCATAGGGCCATACGATAGCGCAACACCACCGCTCACTCAACCCACCCATGGGCCATACAGCGCCCGCTATCGTCCGATTCCAGATAGACGCAGTATCGCCTCATAGTCTCTGTTCCTCAACTCCGCAACACCCGCCCACGCCGCTCACGGCTGACCACCTGTCCATCCCTGACAACGACTTGGCCCGACATCAGCACCGCCCGGACGCCCGTTGGCGGCGCATCCGGGTGATCGGGCGTGGCGTTGTCGGCCACCGCCGCCGGATCGAACAGCACCAGGTCGGCCCATGCCCCTTCGGAGACACGGCCCACATCCGGCAGCCGCATGCGCTCGGCAGGGAAGGACGTCATCCGCCGCACCGCCTCCTCCAGCGAGAACAGCCCCAGATCGCGGCTGTAGCGCCCAAGGACGCGCGGAAAAGCGCCGAAGGAGGCCGGGTTCTGCCAACCCTGCCGGAAACGGACCGTGTCAGTCATGAAGGAGCACAGCGGGTGCGCGAGAGCCGCCTGCAAAGGCTCCTCGTACCCGGCATCGCCGGAGTAGGTTCCCAGCAGGACAAGCGCGTCGCCCCCGCTCAAGCGCGCGACGTGCACGTAGGCCTCGAAGCCCGGCACGCCCAGGCGGCGAGCGATGGCCTTGATGTTCAATCCCTCGAACTCGGCCAGTTCGGGCGTGCGGCCCCACATCAGCGTGATGTCGTCATAGTCGAGCCCCAGTCCCCAGCGCATGAGATCGATCTCGATCTTGAGCCGCCGCAAGGCGCGCGCCGAGTCGATGTTTGCGTCAAAGCCATCGAGGAACCAGTCGGGCAGGGCTACTTTGATGGTCGAATTCCCCACCGTGTAGGGAAAGGCGTCGAAGGACACGTCCACGCCGTCGGCAGCGGCCTGTTCGATGGCGCGCAGGACCGTGCGGTAGGTGCGCCAGGTGCGCCGTCCGACGAAAATCTGGTGAGATAGCTCCAACCGCACCCCAGACTGGCGCGCCAGATCGAGCAGCTCCCGGACGGAACGGATGTTGTGAGCCGTCCCTCCAACGAGTGGCCTGTAGAGCGGGGAAATCCAGCTATAGGCCCGCCCGTGGACGGTAAAGACACCCCCCTCGTCGGCCACGGTCCGCAGCAGCGGCAGCAGCTCCTCGTTGCGCGCGAAAACCCCCGGCACGTAGGCCAGCCCGGCCGAAAAACCAAAGGCTCCCTCGCGCAGAGCCTGCCGGGTGAGATCGCACAACACATCGACCGCCTCCGGCGACGGCAACGCAGCCGTGTTGGCAGCGTCCCCCATGGCCGCGTAGCGCAGCGCGCAGTGGCCCGCCAGAACCGCCGTGTTGATCATCACTCCGTCGCGCTCGAGGGCATCCAGGAATTCGGCCATCGAGCGCCAGCGGTACGGAAAGTCGCGCTCCCGCATCATCTTGGCCGAATCATCCAGCAAGGGTACAGAGCTTTCTGTGACCGGCGCCGGGGAAAAGCCACATTGCCCGGCAACCACCGTGGTGATCCCCTGCAGGAGGAGCGGGGCCAGGGTTTCATCGTGGTCCGGCAGGGGGAGAATCCAATCGGAGTGCGAGTGCACGTCGATGAACCCCGGAGCGACAACCAGGCCGCTTGCGTCGAGCGTCTGCCGGCCAGTCAACCGTTCGCCGGCAGCGACCGCGACGATCTTGCCATCCTTTATGCCCACGTCAGCCCGAAAGCGGGGTTTGCCGGTGCTGTCGATCACTGTGCCATTGGCAATCACCAGATCAAAATCCATCGCCATTCCCTCCAGCGATGATTCTACCGCAGCCTGCCCCCTTGCGCAAGTGTCTTGGGGCCTGCGGCCCCACTCATAATAGAGTTTGGCCCTTCCCCCACCCCCTTGAGGAGAAAAAGCCAAGCTTCGAGCAGCGCGCAGCGCTGCCGCAATCCCCTACTGATCGGGGCTGCCGCCGTGGGGCCGGCGGCCTCACTTACAGCAGTTTCGGCTCCGCCGAAACTGCCCCAGCAACCACGGAGTGGTTGCCACAATCCCCTACTGATCGGGGCTGTCACCTAGAGAGCCATTTGCCCCACTATGTTTTTCGCCCGAAATCGCGTCGTATCGCCCGGAATCAACGCCTCCTGTCGAAACCCCGTGGGTCGTCGAAATGGTCGTGTTTTTCGTGCATCTTGGGTCAAGATCGAGCCTCCCAAACACATCCCCACACCTGTAGAATCTCCCCCAATCGCCCCAGATCGCTCGGAATCGCCGTTTCCGCCGCTGGGGCAAATCCAGACGAGTCAAGCATACAAGTTGGGATTGTCCACGGCCAGCCCTTCAGCCGTGGCAGTTGCATTCAAGAAATCGTCGGCCGAGATAAAGACCAGGGGCAACAGATCGGCAGCGATGAGAGCACGGGTTGCCGCGAGCGCCGACGCGAGCTGCACAGCGTCGTAGGCGCGCAATGGATGACGGTCCAGCAGTTCACGCGCCACATCGACCACGTTTGAGTCCAATTCGACAAAGTCGTACTCTGTGGCGCTGTGTGCAGCAAACGCCTGGGCCGCCGTAGCACAGTCGGCGACCGGGACCGATCCTTCTCGTTTGCGTCGTGCCAGCGCGCTATGAACCTCGACCACCGTGATGCGCGCAGTCAAAAGCACGTGGCCTGCTGCCGGATCAACGAGGGCACGCACCCAAGGCGTACCCACTTCCTGAACGTACCGCTTGCTCAGCGCGCTGGCGTCAAAGTAATACGTCGTCACCGCCCATCTCGCTCCGCAATGATGATCTCCGAAAGTGGGCCAGCCTGGGCCAGTGCATTCCCCGCCGCGACAAGCTGTGCTTCGGAAACCGGCTGAACGTCCGCCTCGGGCAGGCGCGGCCGGATGATACCTGCCCTCAGCAGGGCTTGCCTCACACGGTCGTATTCACCCTCATCGCCGGAAGGGGACGTGATGACCTGAATTTGAACGCGAGTGCATTCAGGCAGGTGAAGCGGCTCTAATGGACGCAATACACCTTGTTCGTAAATCGCGACGACTTTCTCACTCATATTTCCTCCAACGCTCTGTGCTGGCGCCTGAAATTGTAACACACCAAGTCGGAGGTGTCAAAGTCGCGTATTCCCTGTGACTGTTCAATAAATGGGGAAATAGGTTGTTGGTGGGGCGTCAGCCCTAAATAGCGCCATACATAGCATCGAAGTGGGGCGAGTTGCACCAAGAGTATGTCTTTTTGTAGCCCCAGTGGGGAATACAGAACACGTTCCCAAATTTTGAACAGACACTATTCCCTCACGTATAATCGCACCGAAGGCAGTTCGTTCCCTCAAATGAAAATCGCACTAACGTGGTATC
>DAOUDX010000141.1:0-7677 GCA_034430835.1 Anaerolineae bacterium | reverse complement strand
GAAGCTCCAGGCTGGAGGTCACGTGCAGACTGGCCTGGCGCAGAGACTCCAATTCCGCACGGCGCTGGCGCTCAGCGTTGAGAAGCCTGGCGTTCTCGATGGCAACGGCCACTTGATCGGCCATGGTCTGCAGGACAGCCACATCCTCCTCTGTAAAAGCGTCCGGATCAGCGCTCTCCGCCGTCAGGGCGCCGATGCACCGCCCTCGGCTGATCAAGGGCAAGGCCATCTCAGAGCGAGTATCTGAGGGCAGCGGGTTGTCAGAGTGGATCGCCCTCTCTCCCGGCTCGATTGAGCCTGCCGAAGTCATGTCCAAGACGATTTGCGCCCCGCCGTAATCGGTACACCGGCCTACCATCGATGGACCGCCCACAGCAAGCTTGTGGCCTGCTTCGAGCGTCTGCCGAGAAGCCTCACCGGTACTCGCCTGCAGCACGGCACACTCGCCGGCCTCGTCCAACAAGAATAGACCAACGTAACAGAAATCAAAACGCTCTCGAATCAAATTCACCGTCTGGTCTATCAGGGCCTCGGGATCGAGAATCATGCTGGCTGACTTGGAGACCTCGATGGAGGTCTGGAGCTGGGTGCTGCGGCGCTGAAGCGCCCACAGCAACTCTGCCCGCTCGGCCTCCACCCGCTTGCGCTCGGCGATCTCTCGCTGCAACTCGGCGGTTCGTTCGTCCACCCACCCCTCCACCTCTTCGTAGGCCCTCTCTACCTCGCGGTAGGCCTCCTCCAACTCCCGCGTCCGCTCCCTCACCTTCTGCTCCAACTCGGCAGTCAGCTCCTGCAGCGGGTTCAGGAGTTGCCGGTGGAGAATGCCGTATCCAAGGACCGCAATACTGATGGGGGTAGTGAAGGAGATAATAGGGAACCGTGGCTGCAGGAACCCTCCCACAACCATCCCGCCCAGCAGGATCAACACGCTGACCGCAAAATACCACCCACCCGCCCGACGGCGCTCGCGCCAGAAAAGAACAATCGACCAAATGAAATAAAAGATGGGCACCAGCGCCGCCAAGTATCCCCAGGCGCTAAAATCAAAGCGGACGATGCCGCCCTCGACCAAGCGCGGATTGGAAACGAGCAAGTGGCGGAAGAGAGGAACAGATAGCCCTCCCGTCACCACCAGCCCCAAAACTGCTGCCAGATCGATCCAGCGAGAATGGCGATTGACATACCGGCCAGCGAACGGCAGCAAGAGTGGTCCCAGCAAGGTGAAAGCTAGAACAGCTAATTCCAACACAATAGCCGAACTGCTCACCTCAAGCCAGGAAGTGATCAGTAGAAGGAAACTAAAGGCTGCCCAGAGTGCCTCCACCAAGGTGAAGAGGGCAAAGAAGCGATTGAGCGTATGTTTCGGCCCAATTGCCAGCACTGTCAGCGTCAGCGACACGGCAGCCACTGTAGAGATGATGTACACTCCGATGTCCACCCAGAAAATTGGCGACACAGAACCTCCTCTTCAACTCGAAGGAATTATAGCACAACGACCAGTTGCTGACAAAAATCGCAAGCAGTCTACGCCAGTAAGGGAATCAGATCTTTTTCACCGTCAAGACGCAGAGGGCCAACATCCGGTCATCTTTGCTTCCACCCGACCTCCGGTCGGCAGCGCCTCTGCGGTTCGCAAGATTGTCGCGCGGCATGTGAATATGGCAGGCGGCCTCGTACAGCCCCACCTGAGTGGTTTGATGCAAGTCCCAAGATACTGTATAATGGCCGCCGGGGTCAAAATGGTACAGATCGCCCGCAAACTCGCACCCAAGAAAGAGTGGTTCTTTGTATTCGTCTCGATCGCCCTTGCAGCGATCCCCCGCCTCTGCTGCCTGGACCTGGTCGAGTTCAAACACGACGAAGCCAAGCACTACCACACGATCTACCTCCTGACCCAGGGCACATGGCGCTGGGTAGGCGCCGGCTCATCGCAGACTATCCTCCCCAAACCTCCCTTGTTCACCTACGCCATGGCAGTCCCGATGCTGGTGAGCCGCGACCCACGGGTGGTCACCGGCTTCCTGGGCCTGCTAGCGGCCCTGGCCACCGGTCTGTTCTACCTCACACTGCGCCGCTTCCTGACGCGGCGAGCGGCTTTCGGCGCAGCACTGCTCTTTGCACTCAGCTCCCAGGCCGTGCTCTACGGGCGCAAGCTTTTCACAGCCGATCTGCTTCCCCCGCTGTGCGCTCTTTTCCTGGCCGCGGGAGTGGCGCTCCTGATCAGCTCGCGTCAGCACGCCGGACGCCTGGCGATCCTGACCGCGTTCACATTTGCGCTCGTCATCCTGACGACGTTCTCTCCCCTGATACTCCTGCCCGCCCTGGCGCTCCTTTTCCTCGAACGGCACCGCGATCTGAGACCCCTGCACTGGCTGGGGGCAGGCACCGCCTTGATCCTGCCTTTTGCGCCCTACGTCATCGCCGTGATGCCCAACTTACCCGCCGCGCTGGCAAACGTTGGCGGCACACCGTCGTCATCCACAACGCCCCGGCCCGTCCTGGCCTGGATATGGAGCCTGCTGCAAGGCACGCCCTGGCCCGAGAATCTGTTGAGCATCGATGGCGTCGTGGCGCTCGTGCTGGCGGCCCTTTCGCTGGCCGGTCTCGTGTTCCTCCTCAACGAAGCCCGCAAGAGGAAAGGGAATTGGGCCAGGTTCTTCCTGGCCTGGCTGTGCCTATCCCCGGTGCTCGCCCTCGTGGCACCATTCGAGATTCACCCGCACTATTTTGTCGCCCTCTATCCGCTTCTGTTCCTGCTGCCTGCCGCAGGCATAGAGTTGGCCGCTCGCAGGGCCAACATCCTGGGCTGGATCGCGCTGCTTCTGGTGTGCGCAATCGCCGCCTGGAACACATACGGCCTGGTCGGCACCCTTCAGGCCGCCGCGTCGGGGACGGAATGGTTCGGGACCCCCTTGGGGTATTGGTGGCGGGCGGCCGAGCAAGCTCGCTCGCTCGCCACAGAGAAGAACGCAGCGGAAGTCTTGCTGATCATGCCCGGCGACCGCGAATGGGATCAGAAGGCTTACGGGTTGGATGCTCTGCTCGGCGACACACCCCACCGCATCGTAGACGGGCAGACCACCGTCGTCTACCCACCCCACCCGAGTATCTTTGTGATCGCATCGGAGGTCGAGGCCTCGACCGAGCTGACGGCTCCCTGCACCCAGGATTTGGGGTCAGACGTACCCGCCTCGCCCTTCGGCGGAACGTACCATTACCGCCTGTGGGACCCCACGCGCGCCGAGGCCGCCGCGTGCACAGACGGCCTCCTGCCTGCCGACGCACAGTGGGCCTTCGGCGTCCGGCTGCTGGGCTACGCCGTCGCCGGGACGCCGCAGCCGGGGGAAACACTGCACGTCGTGCTTCACGTGGAAACGACGCACGGGCCGCGCGGCGAGGACGTGCACTGGTTCAACCACCTCGAGGATCAGGAAGACCAGCGCTGGGGGCAGTTCGACCACGTCGGATGGCCGGCGGAGCGCTGGCAGCCGGGCGAAAGGGTGTTGCTGCACTTTGACATCCCCATCGCGCCAGACGCAGCGCCCGGCCCCTACGTCCTCCGCGTGGGGCAGTACGTCTACCACTCCCCCGAAGACCTGGAAAACATCCCCGTCATCGATGCCGCCGGAAACCCGGCCGATTACGCCGTGACGCTGCCCCTGCCGGCTACAGACTGATCTCGATCCGCCCTTTCCTGAACCCCTTGAGCGACGAGAGCAAGCCCAGCACCGTGCTCCGCACGATGCCGGAGATGAAAGGATTCAGCGCCATCGGCTGGCCGTCTATCTCGACCTGGACGGTCGGCTGCAAGGACACACACTCATCGACGCTGCCCCTCCCGGCGACGATCTCGCGCGCCATCTCGTAGCACGTCTCGTAGCCGCACCCCTTGCAGTCGAGGTTGGGCAGCTTGAACGCCCTGCGCTCCACCAGGTCCGCGATGGGAGCGACGTCGTCCCGGTCGAGCGCGGGAACGGCCAGAGCGCTGACATGGTCGGTCGGGCCGACGACGGCGACGACCAAGCCGTCCAGGAGGTCGGCGTCGTCCGCCGCACCGCGCAGGCACGCGATCTTGGGGTACGTCTTCTCCCCCTTGAACCCCTCGACGAGCACGATGTCCGCGTCTAGGGTGACGAGCACGTCCTCCAGGCTCATCGCCCTCTGCCAGAAGATGCCCGTTCCCTCCGCCGAGACGACCGCCACCTGCCCGGCGACCTCCAGCAGCGCCGCCGTGTCTTTCCCGGCCAAGTCGATCCGGTGGGACGTGTGCTTGACCATTGCAACCTTGTGCCCCCGCGCCGCCAGCTCCTGGGCCAGCGCGCGCGTCAGCGTCGTCTTGCCGCTGTCCTTATATCCGACGATACCGAAAGCACGAGTCATTCTCACTCCCTCCAACCCCCTCCCCTCCCCTGCCCCTCCCCCATTGGGGAAGGGAGGGGGTGGGGGCTTCATTCCAACTCTTGCCGCGCCTGCTGGAAAAAGGCCAGCCGCTCCCGATCCTGCATGGGGCCGCACAGGGCCTCCCCCTCGCGGCACAGGGCCAGCACGCGCTCGCGGTCGAGCTCGCCGGTGCATTCTGCAAACTCCAGGTAACGGCGGACAGCATTCATCAACCCAATGATCAGATAGGGAATAATGCCATAGGAACGAAAAATGGTCACCGCCTCCTCGATCGCCGCCACCGCCGCCCGCAGCCGCTCCGCCCGCCCCTCCCGGCTCTCCTCCAACCCCGCCAACTCGCTGTATCTGTTCGACGCGTTGTTCAGCGACATCGCCAGGTCGGCCTGCAAGCCCAACGCGCGCCGGATGCGCACCGCCTCCTCGATCGCCGCCACCGCCGCCCGCAGCCGCTCCGCCCGCCCCTCCCGGCTCTCCTCCAACCCCGCCAACTCGCTGTAGAAAACAGACGCGTTGTTCGATGCCATGGATAGACCCGTCGAAGATTCGGCAGCGCGAAAATCGTCTATCGCCCGGGCGCCAAAGTAGGCGGCTGCCTCGGCAGCCTGCCGCCGCTCCTCTCCCCGCCGCGCCCAGGGAATCTGCCGATAGAAAAACCGCCCCAGCGCATCGCGCAGCAACCCCAGCGCATGGGGCTCTCCGTCCACCTCCCCGCGCGCAAAATCGACGCAGCGGCGGAACAGATCCTCTTGCGCTGGCAGCGCCTCCAGCGTCAGGTCGTGGGCGGCAAAATCCTCTCCCTCCCGCCGCAGCCACCCCTCCCGCGCCAGCGCTCGCCCGGCCGCGTCGAACTCGCCGCGCCGGTACTCCAGCACGCCCACGAACAACAACTCCACCAGCCGCCCGTCCAGCGGACAGGCGATGCGGTGCAGGAAGCCGCACACGTCCAGCAGCCCCTGCAAGGCAAAGCCCTGGGGCCGCTCCGCCAGCCGGTCGTAGAGCGCGCGCCAGGTCGCCAGCAGGTCCGCGGGCAAGCGGGCCACGTCTGCGGCGCGCACCCCCTCGCCCGCCTCGGCTCGCTCCCTCAGCAGCAGCCCCACCGCCAGGGCGAAGAACGGGCCGCCATCCCCCTCACAAATATGGCGCGCCAGCGCCTCCTGCGCCGCTTCGTCCAGCGATAGCGCCAGCGGCTCGATCACCGCCTGGGCCATCCGCGCCGATTGGTCCGCGTCGAAGGGCCGCAAGCGCAGCGGCTCGCAGCGCACCCCCGCCCGACGGCACAGGTCGGGCGTCACCCGCTCCTGCACGGCGGACTCGTGCTGATCCCGATAAGCGGCCAGGACCCGCACGCGATCCCCCCGGTCGGCCAGCCGCGCCACCGCGTCGGCGAACAGGCCGGGGTCGTCCTGCACGTCGTCCCACAGGAGCTGGTAGGGGGTGTGGACGCGGCGCAGCCTGGCCGCCAACCGGCCCAGGTCGTCGGCGCGGAACGCGCGGTCGATCACCAGCACCGGCCAATCGGGCCGGGCTTCGTCGTGAGCGCTCAGCCGAACGGCCAGCGCCAGCTTGATCAGCGCGTGGCTCTTGCCGCCGCCGGGCCGCCCGGCTACCAGCAGGCCATCCTCAGTGCCCAACGCCGCCGTCAGCTCCGGCCGCGCGACGAAGCGGGCCGGGCGCACGGCAGGCATGCGCAGCGCCGCGTAGAGATCGTCCTCGGTGGGGGCGTGGAACAGGCGGAAGGGGGGCATGCCGGGGCGCGGCAGGTGGGGGATGGATTCGCAGGCGCGCCGCAGCGCCTCGTAATCGAGCTGCCCGGCGTGGGGCGCGGCCTCGGCCACCCGCGCCAGGAGCGCGTCCAGGATCAAATCCGGCGTACCGTCGGCGGGCACGCCGTCGTCGATCAGCCGCCCGCGCAGCCGGCTCCGCCAACTATCGGGGTCAAGCGCAGGCCGCACGTGGCACTTTTTGAGAAAGGCCAGCAGGTCGTCGCCGGGGTCGGCCTTCAAAAACGCGGGCAGCTTTTGCGCCCAAGCGCACTGCTCACCGGTGCAGGCGGCTGCGAACGCGTCCCAGCGGTAGTGCTGGCGGGCCATCTCCAGCCACTTGCCAAAGGCAGTGACGGACGCGGCGGCGGTGTGATCCACCGCCAACTCCACCCGGTCGATCGACTCGGCGGCCAGGTCGATCTGGCCGGAGGTCGCGCCCTGGTAGAGCTGGCGCAGGGCCTTGCCAAAGGGCTGTTTGGCCCCCCACCCCACGCGGACCGACTTGCCCGCCTTGGCCTGGATCGCCCAGCGCGCGCCGGTCTCGAACTCGAGCACCACGTCGTCCACGGCCTCGGGCGCTTGCAGTTGCACGCTGCGCAGCGCGCCCGGCCCCAGGCCCGCCCGCTCGCCGATCAAGATGTAGAGGCAGAACTCGACACCCAGCCGCAACTCGAAGGCCGCGCCGCTCCAGTTCGCTCGCCCGCCGATGGATGCTCGTCCCATTGCACGTTCCTTTCGCCGCCGTCAATGGTTCAGATTATACTCCCACGGCACCGGAGGCACAAATCGGAGCGCCGGTGAATTTCTAACGACAATTTAACAGAAAAGAGTTGATTTAATCATTTAAATATGGTAAAATTGAACCACGATGCTCGAATGGCTCAAGCAGAGACGAAATATCCGCAAGATCGGTCGGTGGTTCGGTTGGGTGGCGTTGGCTTTGCTGGCTTTCACCGTGCTCACCGGCTACGGCATCAGCCAGTTCCGCATCGTCAACAGCCTGACGTTGGGGCTTTTGGACAAAGTCTCCTCACACAGGCTGCATCACTACACCGATGTCCCGCTGGTCATCCTCGCACTGGCGCACGTGACCATCGCCGCGTGGGGACGATTGGGTGCGAGAAAAAGGAGAAGAACATGCGAAAAGCAAATCCTCTAATTCTGACGCTGCTTCTGATCGGCGTCGTCCTGGCGGCTTGTAGCCGCCCCATCCCCTCCACCGAACTGGAGGGCACCGAGATCCGCGAATACCAGGGTGAGGATCTGTCCTCCATCAACGACTTTCGCGAGAATTCTATCAAGGGGCCGCAGTACGTCTCCCTGGACGAGTACACGCTAGAGATCACCGGGTTGGTGGAAAAACCCCTGTCCCTGCCCTACGAGGAAGTGCTCGACCGCGATCAGTACAGCAAGGTGGTCACCCTGTACTGCGTCGAGGGGTGGGATGCCAAGATCTTGTGGGAGGGCGTGCTGATCAAAGACCTGATAGACCGGGCGGGCGCTAAGGGCGAGG
>DAOUDX010000140.1:0-2004 GCA_034430835.1 Anaerolineae bacterium | reverse complement strand
AGCACTTGAAAACACGATCTGATGCTAAGATTTCAAGGTTCTGTATACCCTGGATGGCCTTGCAGCCGCTTCCAGGACTTATCGTTATGTCTTATCACCTGCCGTCGGCAGTCTGATTAGCGGAAACTAAAGTAGAAGCAGAACTTTAGCAACTCGAATAGCGTTGCCAACAGCACCCAAGCAGAGTATGCTGAGCCTGGGAGGGCAGGAGTGGCTTGAAAGCTTCGCTGAGGGACTTCGGTAGCCTCTGCCCTGAGATTGCCATCCTCCCGCCCAGGTGACCCGATTAAGAACATTGGGATCGCCTGCGGGTGATGCCCTTGATCAAGGGCAAGCTTGGGTCTAGCTGCTTTGCCTCTGGTCCTGGGCACTGGCGCCGCTCATGGCCTCCCGTGTGTCGGCGGTGATGTATGGTAGTACAAGATAGGAGGCCCGAAATGCGTACCGTAGGTATTGATGACCTAGCTGTTGCCGCAGCCAAGCGATCGTGATGGAGGCAGAGGGCAAGTTCGTGACACCAGTGCTGTCGTTCCGCAGTCGATGGGACGCGATCGAGCGACTGGTGTCTCAAGCACAGCGCTCAAAGATTGGGCCCGGAACGGTGGTGTCCGTAGACTCTCCTCGTCCATACGCCCAACGGCATAGCCACCACCAGTCCAACAGCCAGGAGTATCACCCACACCCGTGCGCCAGTATGGGCGGCGATGGAGGCTACGGTGACGGGCAAGGTGGTTTGCGAGGTGTTGATCGTCCCAGGTTGCCACTTGGTTGTGTTGGGCCTGACGAAGCTGGTGTCGTTATCGATGTCCGTGGTCACGACCACAAAGTTGCTGTAGCCGTCACCGGTCACTGTGAAGACTATCGTCGCGAGCAAGAAAGGCGTGCTGGTTCCTGAGTTCCCCCCACCGATGCAAGCTTCCCCGAACCACAAGTCATTCGGGTTCTCGTTAAACACCGGCCAAAGTGAAGAACACCCACTCCAGAAGTCCGAGTGAATTACGTGATCTGCCACTTCGAGGGTAGTCGTGTTGTATTGCAGGCGCACGTTCCAGGACCTGAACGCCTCTGCTGCATCCATCGTCACCAACTCAACGGTGACGGTAATCCGCTCGCCGACGTCTGCCGCATCTGTATTGGGAGCCACAACCAGTCTTGCATTTGCAGGGTCGGCCAGGGCCAAACCTGCCGAGAGCAGCAACCACAGAGCGGCGGATATCACGCCACAGACGAGAAGGCGTTTCACTCTAGCCATACTTTTCCTCCGTTTCGATGAAAGCATACTTCTCCAAGCCTACAGGAGACTGCACTACTGAATAGGTCAAGGAGGCATTCTCTCCCCGCCACCGCGCGAGGGCAGGTGCAGTATCCGGCGCACGACCAGATGACGCCGGCGGCTCGCAATTCTCGCCCAAATGGTCGTACACGCTGTACAGGTCATCAAAGATCACCAGCCCTGTGTGACCGAAGTCGTAGCGCGGTTCATCGTATCCCATGTAGTCATACACCGCGAACATGTCATCAAAGATCACCATGCCCGTATTCCCAAGGTCAAACCGGCAACCTTCCCAGCGCCCCTGCACCGCGTCCCAGTGCCCGCCAGTGAACGTGGTCAGCGTGCTGGTGAGGAGTTGCGTGGGATGGTTGCGCGAGGTGGCAGTGATCGTTAGGGTATGTGTCACCCACTTCACCTCCCGCATGGGGATCTCCACCGTCACACGCAGTGTGGTGCTCATACCCGCAGGCACGGTCACAGCGGCCGTTGGCGTGATCACAACCCACTCGTATTGCGCCGAGGGACCGGGCGGGAGGCTGCTGGTATCCGTGGCCACATAGGTCAAATCGAAGGTATCGGTAGCAACGCCATTGTTGGTGAGGGTGAGAGTAAAGACTTGCTCAGCGTAAGGAGTGTCAGCCAGCATAGAACTGGGGGACAGCGATGAAGTGGGGATCTCTTCCTCTTCTTCTTGCAGCATAAAGACATCAAACGCATATGCTCGGCGCTCA
>DAOUDX010000139.1:0-4344 GCA_034430835.1 Anaerolineae bacterium | reverse complement strand
CCGTAGGCTTACGTTCCAGAAATCGCAACCATCGCGCGCTTCACACCCGCTTCCTCGCCAGGCAGGCGATCTAGGAGTTCCGTCGTGTAGCCACGAGACTCAGCCCACCGCAGGTACATCCGCAAGAGCATCTCGGCCCAATCCTGAGCGTCGGTGCCGCCCGCGCCCGCGTGGATGGCCAGGATAGCATCGCCTCGATCGTAGGGACCGGAAAGGAGCAGATGGAACTCCAGACGATCCACCTCCTGCTCCAGTGCGTCCGTCTCGGCACCCAAGTCCCTCGCCAGACTTTCATCGTCCAGCGAGACCAGATCCAGTGCGTCCCGCGCCCGCTGCGCCAGTCCGCTCCACCCCTCCACTTCGTCCCGCAAGCTGGCCAGCCGCCGCATCGCTCCCTGGGCCGCCTCAGGGTCGTCCCAGAAGCCCGGCACGCTGGCACGTTTTTCCAGTTCCGCGACCTCCTTCTCCTTGCCAACTAGGTCAAAGACGCCCCCGAATGTATTCGAGCTTTTCGTTCAGCGTTGTCAAACGGTCAACAAGCTCTTCCACAAGCACCTCCCATTACCCCAGCAACCCCTCTACGAACGCATCGGCGTCGAAGGGCATCAAATCCATCATCCCCTCCCCCGTACCGACGAAGCGTACCGGCAGCCCCAGCTCGCGGGCGATGGTAAAGACCATTCCACCCTTCGCTGTGCCGTCCAGCTTGGCCAGCACCACGCCGCTCACCTCAACCGCCTCCTGGAAATGCCGCGCCTGCGAGAGCGCATTCTGCCCGGTGGTGGCGTCGAGCACCAGCAACGTCTCGTGGGGCGCATCTTCAACATCCTTCCCCACCACTTTGCGCACCTTGCGCAACTCAGCCATGAGGTTGTACTGCGTGTGCAACCGCCCGGCAGTATCGATGATGACCAAATCCATTCCGCGCGCTCGCGCCGCCTGCAGCGCATCAAAGGCGACTGCGCCGGGATCGCCTCCCTCCGGCCCCTTGACGATGTCCACCCCCGCGCGAGATGCCCAGATTTCCAACTGATCCATCGCCGCTGCGCGGAAGGTGTCGGCCGCGGCCAACAGCACCTTGCGCCCCTCCTGCCTGTAGTGGTAGGCCAACTTGGCAATGCTCGTCGTCTTGCCGGAGCCGTTCACGCCGGCGATCAGAATCACATCTAGTGGGCGCCCGCCCACGTCGAGCGGGGCCGGATCAGGGAGCAATGCCCGCAGCTCCTCGCACAGCGCTGCCCGAAACTCGTCGGCTTTGAGGATCGCCTCGTCGCGGGCGCGCCAGCGCAGCCTGTCCGTCAGATAGAGTGTCGTCTCCACACCGACGTCGGCCTGGATCAGCAACTCCTCCAGTTCGTCCCAGGTATCAGCGGTTACCTCGCTGGCGCCGAACAGCCCTGCGACCCGGCCGAAGACCGCGTTGCGCGTGCGAGTCAGACTGTCCCTGATCGACTGCGCCACCGAATCCGCCATATCCAAACCCGTGCAAATTATACCCCAGCGGCTGGCTATTGGCAATCGCAGGCGCACCTGGATTGCAGATTTGCGTGGATTGGTGTAACATTGGGAACAACCTGGAGCCAAGGAGAGAATATGCCCAGCCTATCCATCGTCCTTCCCGCCTACAACGAGGAGGAAAACGTCGCCAACGCCGCGGAGGAGGTTTCCTCTGTCGTCCAACAACTGGGGATGGACTATGAAATCATCCTGGTCAACGACGGCAGCGCCGACCGCACAGGAGAGATCGCTCACAAGCTGGAACAGCGTATTCCCGCCTTTCGACTGGTGGAACACTACCCCAACCGGGGCTACGGGGGGGCACTCAAGGCCGGGTTCGCCGCCGCGTCCAAGGATCTGGTTGCATTCGTCCCCGCCGACAAGCAGTTTGTCTTTGGTGAGATCGACCGGTTCCTGGAAAAGATCGGGCAGGCGGACATCGTCTCCGGTTACCGGCCCGACCGACAGGACTCTTTCATCCGCAAGCTCAATGCCTTCGGCTGGAACACGCTTATACGGCTGTTATTTGGCTACCTGTGCCGGGATATCGACTGCGGTTTCAAAATGTTCCGCCGGGAGGTGCTGAAGCACGTCACCATCGTCTCCGACGGCGCGATGGTCGATACCGAGTTCCTGGCCGGAGCCAAAGCGCGCGGCTACCGCATCGCCGAAGCGCCGGTCACTCACCTGCCACGCGCGGCGGGCAAGGCTACCGGCGCCAGCGTCAAAGTCATCGTCAGAGCCTTCCGTGACCTGGCGCGCTTCCGGCTGCGCCTGAGCCGGGAGCTGCGTGAAAAGAGAAAGAAGTGAAAGAGTACTGGCAGAATCAACGCGCCGAACGTCAGGAGTTACTCGACCGCGAACTTGAGCGCATCATCAGAGTGCTGCGTCAGATGGAAGCTCAGCTTATCGTCCTCTTTGGTTCTGTCGCCCGCGAAGAGATCGGCGCCTGCAGCGACCTGGACATCATCGTAGTGCTAGACTCTGATCTGCCGTTCATTAAACGGCTCGGACTGCTCTACGAACGCATCCAGCCCCGCGTCGGCCTTGATCTGCTGGCATACACACCACAGGAATTTGAGAGAATTCGTGAGCGCCCATTCGTTCGACAAGCTTTGCAGGAAGGGAAGGTGCTCTATGAGAGTTGATCCGCGAGACGAAGGGGAACGCTGGCTCCAGCAAGCGCAGCAAGACATTGACGACGCTCGTTACAACCGGGCCGGAGAGCGCTATCACCTGACGTGCTTCCTAGCACAGCAGGCAGCGGAGAAGGCGCTGAAGGGCTACCTGTATACCCGTGGAGAAGAAAGAGCATGGGGACATTCCGTAGCAGATTTGGCCCGACAAGCCGCCGAATATGACGCCTGTTTCGAGAAGCTCATTGGCACCGGAGGAGGACTCGACCGTCACTACATCCCCACTCGTTACCCCAACGGATTGCCCGGTGGGATTCCGGCGAATGCTTTCGACTTTGACGATGCGAACAAGGCTCTCCGTCAGGCACAGCAAATCATCGATCAGGTCATGCAGGCACTCGAAGATGCAGAAGCCTGAAAGGCTGCAGTCAACCAAGTGGCAACAACGGGTCGCCGCCTTCGCCCGGCGTTACGGCCTGCTGCACGACCCTGCCACCCACATGCTCGACCTAGTCACCGAGGTCAGCGAGGTGGCAAAGGAAATGCTGCTGGCGACCGATTACGGGCAGAGACCGCCTCAGTTTCGCCCAGAATTGACAGGCGAGATAGGAGACACACTTTACAGCCTGCTGATTTTGACTGAAGCCTGCGGCGTGGATGCCGACAGTGCGTTGAGCGCCGCCCCGCAAAAGTACGCACACCGACTGGCGGAACACGCAGGCGCAGGATCGACATGAACGACGGTACCCCCGTCATCACCAGTACGCGCAATCGTCGCATCGTCGAGGTTCGCAAGCTGGATCAACGCAAGCACCGCGAGCGCCAGGGCCGTTTCCTGGTCGAAGGGCTTCAAGTCCTGCACATGGCGCTGGACGCTGCGCAGGAAGCGGCGCAGGAAACGGGCGCACACCCCATGGAGGTCTTTTACTGCGAAGATCTGTTCGCCGGCGCCGAAGCCCCGGCACTGCTGGAACGCTTCCGTCAGACTGGCACCGATCTGGTCGCCGTCGCAAAACACGTGATGCAGACGATCTCTGAGCGCGACGCGCCACAGGGCATCGTGGCGACCTTTACGCTTTTCGAGACGCCGCTGCAATCACTCGACCCGGCAGACGATGGGCTCGTCGTCGTGCTCGACCGGCTGCAGGACCCCGGCAATGTCGGCACGCTCATCCGCACCGCCGACGCCGTCAGAGCCGATGCTGTCGTCTTGATCGAGCCGTGCGTCGATCCCTTCGATCCCAAGACGGTACGCGGCAGCATGGGATCGCTGTTTAACCTGCCGCTCGCGCGGACGGCGGACATCGCGGATCTATTTGCATGGCTGCGGGGCAAGGGACTGCGGCCAGTGGGAGCAGACGCCCACAAGGGCGAAGCCTGGGGCCACGGACTCTGGGAAGGCGGCGTGGCGCTGATCCTGGGCAACGAGGCCCGCGGCCTCTCGGACGACGTGAGTGCCCACGTGCAGGACTGGGCCAAGCTGCCCATCGCGGGCCAGGCTGAATCGCTCAACGTGGCCGTGGCCGGCGGTGTGCTGATGTACGCCTGGCTGGAGAGGAATATGGAGATCAGACAGGAGCGAGAATGAGTGAACTCGATGCATTGCAACAGGCATTAGGCCACCACTTTGATAATCTGGACAAGCTCCGGTGCGCCCTCACCCACCCCTCTTACCTCAACGAGCATCCGGAGGAAGAAACAGATGACAATC
>DAOUDX010000138.1:0-4304 GCA_034430835.1 Anaerolineae bacterium | reverse complement strand
CCATAGGACACCCCCTTCCCCCTTATTATGGGGGAAAAGATGTTCAATGGGGCGAAGGGCGACGAATTGCCTGATTGTCAGGGGGTATGTGATTGGTAAGGTACTGGGGGGATAAGTTTATTACGGCCTACAGTATTGAGCAAAGCCAACTTGAGCAAGGCCAGCCTGTTGGGTGCATTGCTTGGTGAAGCCGATTTATCTGAAGCTAACCTGAACAAGGCAAATCTCTGCACTGCTGATCTAGTCAAGGCTAACCTAAGTGGTGCCGATTTGCGGGGGGCTGATCTGCGAGGCTGTGATCTGCGCAAGGCAACACTGGACAGAGCTAACCTAGACGAAGCTGACTTGGGAGGAGCTATTCTTAGTGGCGCTGTTCTGCGTGGAGCTAGCCTGAAGTTGTCTATTCTGAGTGTACCGATATTAAGTCAAGAAGATTTGGCAGATGCCGTTATGGCAAGTGCGCAGGCTGGATTGTCTGGTCTGAGTATCGCAGATACGGGACGAGCCACAGATCTGCGCGGTGCAGACTTGAGTCAGGCAGTTTTGAGCGGAGCTGATTTGAGAGGATGCGATTTAGGTGAAGCTGTGTTGTGGGGAGCAGTTCTGTATGGGGCCAACTTGGCTGAGGCCAATCTGTTTCAGGCCGATCTCAGTGAAGCCATTTTCGGTGGAGCTATTCTGAGCGGAGCCAATCTGAGCAAGGCCATACTCCGCAGGGCCGGGTTTCCACTGGCTATTCTTTGTGGAGCTGACTTGAGCGAAGCGGATCTAAGCGGAAGTTGGCTGATCCAAGCTAAGTTGGCAGGCGTCAACTTAGGCAGAGCCAAGTTGAACGGCGCTAATCTGGAAAGAAGCGATTTAAGCAGAGCCAATCTCCGCAGTGCCAGTATTACCAGTGAACAACTTGCTCAAGCTGATTCATTGGTGGGAGCCATTTTGCCCGATGGTACCATCCACGAATAACAATCGGGAAGGTGATGCTAGGGCCACACAGCGAATGAGATGGTCCGTTGTGCTCATATCGGAACGGCAGGCAACACCGGGACTCATTCTGTGACATGGCACCCAACGTTTCAGGAGGAAACAGCCAATGACCGAAACCCAATTCGAACCCAAGATCCTGGCCTTTGCCTGCCAGCACTGTGCCTACGCCGCGGCCGATCTGGCCGGTGGCCTGCGCATCCAATACCCACCCGGCGTGCGCATCGTCAAGGTACCCTGCTCGGGCCGCGTGGAGGTGACCGAGATCATGCACGCCTTCGAGCGCGGCGTGGATGGCGTGATCGTGGCCGGGTGACTGGAGGGCGACTGCCATTACCTGGAAGGTAATATAAACGCCAAACGAAGAGTAAAATACGTCGCCGACCTGCTCGAAGAGATCGGGCTCGAGGGCGAGCGGGTGGCAATGGTGAATCTATCTACAGCGATGGGACCTCAGTTCGCCGAGACCATGACGGAGATCACGGAGAGAATACGAAAGTTGGGCCCCAATCCGCTGAGGAATGAGCCAACGAACGATGAGACGATGAACGACGGGGAGCCGTCACACATTGGTTAATTGTTCATTGGAAAATTGTTAATTGTCAAACGGAGGTCACAATGATCGTAGGTGAACAGAAACCAATTGCAGAGATTATGAAATTGTTGGGCGACGCCCAAAAGGTGTTGATCGCGGGCTGCGGTACCTGCGTCACCGTCTGCTTTGCCGGGGGCGAGAAGGAGGTCGGCATCCTGGCCTCGGCGCTGCGGATGATGAGCAAGCTGGAGGAGCACCCGATGGAGGTGGACGAAGTCACGGTGCAGCGCCAGTGCGAGTGGGAGTACATCGACCCGCTGGCAGAGCGCCTGGGCGAGTACGACGCCATCCTCAGCCTGGCCTGCGGCATCGGCGTGCAGGCGATGAACGAGCGCTTCCCTGAAAGCATCACGCTGCCCGGGCTCAACACCACCTTCATGGGGCTGCCCGAGGAACAAGGTGTGTGGGAGGAACGCTGCCAGGCCTGCGGCGACTGCATCCTGGGGATCACCGGAGGCATCTGCCCCATCGCCCGCTGCTCCAAGCAATTGCTCAACGGCCCTTGCGGCGGTTCTCAGAACGGCATGTGCGAGATCGACCCCGACGTACCTTGCGCCTGGCAATTGATCTGGGAGCGGGCGGAGAAGCTGGGCAGGATCGACAACCTGCTGGAGATACAACCTCCAAAGGATTGGGCAAAAAGCCGCGATGGTGGCCCGCGCAAGATCGTGCGTGAAGACCTGCAGTTGGAAAAATCAGAGTGAGGTGAAGTTACATGGCAGAAGAGAAAGGCAACGGCTACAAATCAGGCAGCAACCTGGAAAAGATCCTGCGAGCAGGTCACTTTGCGGTGACAGGTGAGCTAGGCCCGCCACAAAGCGCCGACGGCTCGGTGATCCGCAAGAAGGCCAATCTGCTCAAAGGCGTCACGGATGCGGTCAACATCACCGACAACCAGACTGCCATCGTGCGCATGTCGAGCATCGCTTCGGCCGTGCTGGCGATGCAGGAGGACCTGGAGCCTATCGTGCAAATGACGTGCCGCGACCGGAACCGGTTGGCGATCCAGGCTGATCTGCTGGGCGCCCAGGCTCTCGGCGTGCGCAACCTGCTGTGCCTGACGGGCGATCATCAAAGCTTTGGCAACCACCCCACGGCCAAGAACGTGCACGACCTGGACTCGGTGCAGCTGATCCAGATGGTCAAGACCATGCGGGACGAGTCCAAGTTCCAGTGTGGCGACGACATCAAAGGCGAGAGCCCAAGCCTGTTCATTGGTGGAGCGGCCAACCCCTTTGGCGATCCCTTCGAGTTTCGCCCCTACCGGCTGGCCAAGAAAGCCGTCGCCGGGGCCGATTTTATCCAGACCCAGTTGATCTATGACATTCCGCGCTTTCGCGAGTATATGAAAAAAGTGGTCGATATGGGGCTGCACGAGAAGGTCTACATCCTGGCCGGCGTCGGCCCGATCAAATCCTCTGGAGCGGCTCGCTACATGCGGGATAACGTGCCGGGGATGATCGTACGCGACGAGTACGTGGACCGTATGGCAGCAGCCATCAAAGGCATCCCCAAGGAAGAAAAGACAGCCCGGCGCAAAGCCTGGCGAGAGACAGGCATCCGAATTTGCATCGAGCAGATTCAAGAGATCCAAGAGATCGAGGGCGTGGCAGGCGTGCACATCATGGCCATCGAGTGGGAGGAGGCCGTGCAGCCCATCGTCGAGGGGGCCGGGCTGTTCCCGCGCCCGACCGTCGAGTGAACCACGCGGAGAGACGGCATTGAAACAATGCACCGTACTCCTGGCCGCCCTGATCTTGATAGCAGGCGGCTGCACCGTGGCCTCCGGCCCCTCCGCGCCGCCCATCGAAGTGGACGAGCCGGCGCCGAGGCTGCTGTTGCCCGACCTGGGCGGGGAGCAGGTAGACCTGGACGATTACAGAGGCCAGGTCGTGCTGCTCAACTACTGGCACCTGTCGTGCAAGCCCTGCCTGGAAGAGTTCCCCACCTTTCAAGCACTGTACGAGGAATTCGGAGACGAAGGGTTGGCCATCGTCGCCGTCCACTTGGGTGGGCCGACCAAGGACGTCGAGGGTTTCGTCACAGAGAACGAGTACACCTTCACCGTGGTGGTCGATACCAAGGTCACCTCCACACCCCCGCTGCCGACGACCTACGTCATCGACCGCGAGGGGATCGCACGCCACCGCTGGGTGGGTGGGCCGCTGGGACGAGAGGAGATTCTGAAGCAAGTGGAACCGTACCTAAACGAGGACTGAGATGACAATCACGCTAAAGACCGACCTGGCAAGATACATCCGCGAGGAATGCGGCGAGAACGTCTACGTGTGTTACCAGTGCGAGCGCTGCTCGTCGGGCTGCCCCACGGCAATGGTGATGCGCTATCGCCCGGCGCAAATGATGCGTCTGGCTCAATTCGGTCTGGAGGAACGACTGATCACCGACGCCAGCCTGTGGCGCTGCCTGGGCTGCGATACGTGCACTGCCCACTGCCCACACAACTTGAGCGTGCGCAAGCTGGTTGAGGTGATGCGCCAAAAGGTGATCCAGGAGCGCTACCTGCCCGAAGGTATCGAATCGGTGGGCGAGGACGAAGACCTCCAAAGGGGATTGCACGGCCTCGGCATGCTGAGCGAACGTATCAACACGTTCCACAACGTCTCCGGCGAGGACAACGAAGCGCGCCTGGCCTGGACCGACAACTTGGAGAAGAAGCCCGATGGATTGGTAAGGGACAGCAACGCCGAGATGGCTTACTTTGTGGGCT
>DAOUDX010000137.1:0-10909 GCA_034430835.1 Anaerolineae bacterium | reverse complement strand
CCCCGATCAAGCTGGCGGCAGCCGGATCGACAAGCTCAGAGATGGGGACATCCAGTATGAGCTGAAAGATCAGGGAGAAGATGATGGCCGGGACTGCGCCCCACAAGAAGGCGGCGAGCAGAAGGCCCACCGGCTCCTTCTCGTACCGGTCGAACCACCACAGGATGACGCCGTAGACGAACGCCGGCACGAAACTGGCGGCGAGGGCGAGGAGGATTCCAAGCAGAATATCTATGGGTAGCCTTCCGTCAATCCAAGCGATTGGACGCGCCAGGTGTCAGCGACCTCGTCGTAGGCCAGCACGAAACGGCGGCTATCGGCGGTGCGGACGTGGAAGGCTGGCCCGGATGGCGTGCGCCACTGGCGCTCGACCTCTTCCACTGCCAGACGCTCCCCCTCCCAAAGAAAAGCGCGCGGTCGCTCGGGGTAGCGGGTGGATGCGTAGCACTCGACGATTCCCATCGCCATCACAACTCGAGCGATCGAAGATATTCGATCAGCCCGTCCCGCATATCGTCGCGCCGGAGGGTAACCTCAATGCAGGCCTTCAGGTGACGCAGCGGATCACCAGCGGCCATCCACTTGCCCTCAATGGGCTGCGCAACCACGGTGGAGCGGGCGGCCAGCCGAGCCACCGCATCGGCCAGCCACAGCTCGCCGCCCTTTCCCGTCCGCTGGAGCTCCAGCACGTCAAATAATTCCGGGGTAAAGACAAAGTGGCCGGCCTGGACCTGGTTGGAAGGAGCCGTGCCCGGTTTGGGCTTTTCGACAATGCGTGCCATCTCGTTTTCGGAGCCGGGCTTTAGCCCAACACATCCGTACAGGTGGGTTTCCTCGTCCGGCACTCGCTGGGTGGCGACGACGGCTGCTGGCCGGAAGCGATTGAACGCGTCAAGCATCTGCTGCGGCACGGGCGTATCGGCGATGATGATATCGTCGCCGAACATATAGTAGAAGGGCTCGCCGGGATTCAACCGGTCTCGGGCGGCCAGCGCCGGAGAGCCGTTGCCATAGGGCAGTGTCTCGGGCTGAGACACGAGGACGATGTCAGCCAATCCGGTGAGCCGCTGCACCTCTCCCAGAAGATCTTCTCTCCCCTGCGCCTCCAGATGCGCCTCCAGGTCGGGTGCAGGCGCAAAGTGATGCCGGATGATATCCGCCCCCCCACGCACGACGACGATGATGTCGGTGATGCCTGCCGCCACCATGTCCTCCACGTGATACTGTAGCAACGGGATACCGGCGATGGGGAACATCTCTTTGGGGATCGCTTTAGACGCGGGCAGGAAGCGTGTGCCGTATCCGGCGATAGTGATGACGCCTTTCATGCCTGCTTCTCCTCCAGTGCCGGCCTCCGCGCGTGCCATTCCGTCGCCTGCTCGTAGGCGTGGGCCACGCGCAGCACTTGCTCCTCGCCCAGGGGCGGTCCCATGATCTGCATGCCGATGGGTAGCCCGCTCTCGTCAAAGCCGCAGGGCAGACTCAGCCCGCAGTTGCCCGCCAGGTTCATCGATAGCGTGAACACGTCGGAGAGATACATCTGCAGCGGGTCGTCCGCCTTCTCTCCGATGCGGAAGGCAGTGGTGGGGCTGGTGGGGGCGACGATCACGTCCACCTGCTCGAAGGCGGCGTCAAAGTCGCTCTTGATCAGCGTGCGCACTTTCTGCGCCTTGAGATAGTAGGCGTCGTAGTAGCCAGCGGAGAGGGCGTAGGTGCCCAGCATGACGCGCCGCTTCACCTCCGCGCCGAACCCCTGGCCGCGGGTCGCCTTGTACATCTCGATCAGATCGCCGCTCTCGTCTACCCGCAGGCCGTAGCGCACGCCGTCGTAGCGGGCCAGGTTGGCGCTGGCCTCGGCCGGGGGGATGAGGTAATAAACGGGCAACGCATAGTCAGTGTGTGGGAGGCTGACCTCCTTGACCTCGGCGCCCAGCCCGGCCAGTACGTCCACCGCCGCGCGCACCGCCGCCTCCACCTCCGGCTGCATTCCGTCGATAAAGTACTCCTTCGGCACGCCGACGCGCATGCCCTTGATATCGCCCGTCAGGGCTGCGGTGTAGTCAGGCACCGGGGCGTCGATCGAGGTCGAGTCGCGAGGGTCGTGCCCGGCGATGGCGCCCAGCAGAATGGCCGCATCCGTCACGTCCTTCGCCAGCGCGCCGGCTTGGTCGAGGGAAGAGGCGTAGGCGATCAGACCGTAGCGGCTCACCCGCCCGTAGGTGGGCTTGAGCCCCACGACCCCGCACAGCGCTGCCGGCTGGCGCACACTGCCGCCGGTATCGGTGCCCAACGCGCCCAAACACTCGCCAGCGGCGACGGCAGCCGCACTCCCGCCGCTCGATCCGCCCGGCACCCGCTCTAGATCCCACGGGTTGCGGGTGGTGAAGTAGGCCGAGTTTTCGGTGGAAGAGCCCATCGCGAACTCGTCGGTGTTGGTCTTGCCCAGAAGAACTGCCCCGGCGGCCTTGAGCCGCGCCACGGCGGTGGCGTCATAGGGCGGCACGAAATTCTCCAGGATGCGGGAGCCGCAGGTGGTGGGGATGCCTTTCGTACAGAGCACGTCCTTGATCGCCAGGGGGACACCCAGGAGCGGATTGTTCTCACCTTTGGCACGGCGCTCGTCCTTCGACAGGCTCAAGACGCGGTCGGCGGCGCGAGCCTGCTCTAACGCCTCCTCCGGCGTCAGCGTCAGGTATGCCTTGACGTCGTTATCGACCGCCAGGATGCGCTCCAGCACCGCCTCGGTCAGCTCAACCGACGTGAACTCGCTGGCGGCCAGCCGGTCCCGTGCCTCGTGGATGGTCAGTTCGTAGAGTCTCACAATGCCTCCGCGTGGGCCTCCGCCGCGCCTTCAGTCAACTGCTCTGAAACAGCGGCGTCGTGATCCGGTAGAATGTCCTCGGCGTTCCGAACGACAGGGAAGACGTATCCCCCAAAACCGACCAGCGCCCCCAGGACACCCGTGGTGATGAGCATCACCGCCATGCCCGCACCGGGCGCCGTGCCGACGATCCCGCCAAAGATGTTCGTCAGGCCGCCCCCCGGCCTCATCGCCGGCTCGAAGATGTAATCGGCCACGGGGCCAGCGAGTAGCCCCAGCAGTATGGATATCTGCGCGATCAGGCGCCGCGTGGCAAAGACGCGCCCCTGCACGTCGGGGGCCACCTTGGCCTGCCAGATGGCCTGATTGGAGCCATTGATGATGGGAATGAAGAATGAGGTGAAGAAAGCGCCAATGGCCCAGATCGCCAGGCTGCCCCCAAGCCCCAATACCACCTGGCCCAACAGGCTGGAAAGCACCATGCCGAGCAGGACGCCGTGCACTCTGCGCTTCGGACCGCCCCAGGTGCTCAACAGCAGGCCCCCGACCAGGCCGCCGACACCCATGGCAGACTGCACGCTCGCCAGGGTGACCGGGTCCTCTCCGGTCCGAGTCAGGACCATCGGCGCGAGCACAATGAGACCGAAGGTCGCGGTCAGATTGGTAGCAAGAAACACCAGTTGCAGGCCGAGCAAGCTGGGCCGTTCCAAGATGTAGCGGAACCCGTAAAGCGACTCTTTCAGCAGGCTCCCCCGACCGGCACGCCCGGCCTCCGTCATCTCGGGCTGTGGGATGCCTACCACCAGCAGGGCGACGATGGCAACCACAAAGGTGACCACGTCGAGGGCCATGATGCCGGCAGTACCGATGGGACCCAGCAAGAGGCTTCCGACCATCGGGCCGAAGATGCCCGCCGCCCCCTCCGCCAAGGACATCATGCCGCTGGCGCGGGCGTACTGCGCCTTGGGCAGCATCGTCGTCACCGCTGCCGAGTAGGCAGGAAACTGGAAGGCCTGGAAGGCCCCGGAGATGGCTCCGGTCAGGTAAAGATGCCAGATCTGCAAGTTGCCCGTCGCATAGAGCAGCAGGACGACGCCCGTCATCAGGCCCGATCCCAGGTCGCTGAGCATCATCACCAGCTTGCGGTTCCAGCGATCCACCAGCGCGCCAGCGATAGGGCTGAGCAGTACCGTCGGGCCGAAAGACGTGATCCACACCGACCCCAGAACCGTGGCCTTAGACTCCTCGGCAACCCCGTAAGACCAGATGGTGAGGGCAAACCACGTCATCTGCGTGCCTAGCAGTGAGATCACCTGGCCGATCCAGACGATGGTAAAGCCGGCCATGCCGGTTGGGCGTGTTCGCTGTGTCGTCATGGGATCCTTAATCCAGCACCGCCGGGACTTGGAAGCAGCCGACCTCGGCGGCGGGGGCGTTGGCGAGGATATCCTCGCGGCCCATAGAGGGCCCCGGCTCATCCTCGCGCATCACGCTGCGCAGCGGCAGGACAGTTGCCGTCGGCGGGATCGCCTCGGTGTCCAGCTCCTGCAGCCGCTCGAAATGGTCCAGGATGGCCGAAAGCTGCCCCTGATACAACACTTTCTCCTCCTCACTCAGGGCCAGCCTGGCCAGTTGGGCAATGTGTTCGACCTGTTCCCTGCTTAGTTTCATTGCACGCTCCAGGGGGGATCTGACGTAGCTGCGATTATAGCATCATCGAGAGAGAGGGGCAACCTGTCCGGGTCGCCCCTTTCCGGCAACCGTGTTATAATTGTGAGCCGCGATCCCGAATAAGGTGGAAGTGAATGTTCGACTTGGAGTACCTGTTCAGCCCTGACAGGCTCATCGCATTGTTGATCATGTGCCTGACCAGCATGCCCATCCACGAGTGGGCTCACGCCTGGACGGCCTACGAACTGGGGGACGACACGGCGGCCCTGCGCGGGCGGCTGACGCTCAATCCGCTGGCCCACATGGACTTGTATGGGACCATCTCGTTGTTCGTAGGATTCCTGGGATGGGGAAAGCCAGTGCCCGTCAACATCTACCGGCTGCGCGGCAACATGCGCGCCAGTTGGGCGCTGGTCAGCTTTGCCGGGCCGTTTTCGAACCTGGTGATGGCGATGCTGGCGGCGATACCGTTTCGTTTAGGGCTGCTGAATGGCAGCAGCGAGATTGTCCTGTTCCTACAAAAGATCTTCTTCTACATGGTCGTGATCAACCTGAGCCTGATGCTCTTCAACCTGATCCCTGTCCCGCCGCTGGATGGCTCGCGCATCCTGGGCTGGTTGCTGCCGGGGCAACTCGCCCAAGGGATGGATCGATTGGAACGCTTTGCCGGCCCCATGCTGATAATCGTCGCGTTCTTGGTCGCGCGGCTGCCGCTGTTCGACCAGCTTCTCCTTTGGTTGTTCAAGTTGTTGCTGTGGTACTAATCGCAAATGGTCAAGACAGCTTGCTATCGCGTGGCCCAATTCTTCCATGCGCTCACAGCCCAGGTTTCGGATGAGGAAGTAGAGCAAGCGATCCACATCTTGACGCCGGAGGCACAGGCGCTCTTCGGCCGCCAAGCTATCCAAGATCAGCGCCATGCCCTGGCTGTATATAGGGCGCTCCAGCAGGGAGGATACACGAACCCGCACCTGCTGGCTGCGGCGCTCCTGCACGACGCGGGCAAGGCCGCAACCCGGCTGGCCCCGTACCATCGGGCGATCGTCGTGCTGCTGGGCCGCTTCGCGCCGCGCCTGCTGGCTCGCCTGGGCCAGGGCAGAGCGAGATGGTGGAATCGCCCCTTCGTCGCCCATGCCCAGCACCCAGAGACGGGCGCGCGCTGGGCGCAGGAGGCCGACTGCTCGCCGCTCGCCGTCGCCCTCATCCGGCGACACGAGGAGGAACCAACGAACAGCACAACCGAGGAGGATCAGTTTCGGGCTGCCCTGCAAGCGGCCGATAGTACGAATTGAGCGTGACCGAAAGTGACCGAGACGTATCGCATCTTGATGATCGCCCCCACGTCCTTCTTTTCTGACTATGGCGGCCACATACGTATCCTGGAGGAGGCGCGCGTACTCCAGAAGCTGGGGCACCAGGTGACCATCCTCACCTACTACCTCGGTCGCGACCTGCCCGACCTGGAGATCGTCCGCACCCGCCCTATGCCCTGGCGGGCCGATTATGAAGTCGGCTCCTCACTGCATAAGCTTGCATTTGACCTCTTTCTCGGCGCCAAAGGGCTCAAGACCGTGCTGCGCCGTCGCTTCGACATCGTCCATGGCCACATGCACGAGGGCGCCTTCATCGGCTACTTCCTGAGCCGCCTTCTACGCGTGCCGCTCCTGTTCGACTTCCAGGGTAGCCTGACTGGCGAGATGATCGACCACAACTTTCTCGATCCCCAAAGATGGTGGTATCACTGGCTGCGGCTGCTCGAGCTACGCATCGACCAGATGCCCGACGCCATCGTCACCAGCAGTCAGCACGGCGCCGTCCTGCTGGAGCACGATTTCAACTGCGACGCCCTCGACGTCCACCCATTGCCGGACTGCGTGAACCTGGACTTTTTCCGCCCCGGCGTGCTGGCCCCAAAGGAGATCGCGGAGCGCAAGACAAACCTGGGCCTCCCACTCGACCGTCCCATCGTCGCCTACCTGGGGCTCCTGGCCGACTATCAGGGCACACCGCTGCTCCTGCAGGCGGCGCAGATCCTCAAGCAACGGGGAGTAGACGCGCACTTTCTGATCATGGGCTTCCCCGGCGTTCCCGAGTACCGGCAAATGGCCGCCGATCTGGGCGTGGCCGACCGGACTACCCTCACCGGCAAGGTGGCCTACGAGGAGGCTCCGGCCCATCTGGCGCTGGGCGACGTCGCCGTGGCTCCCAAGCTCTCCGCCACCGAGGGCTGCGGCAAGATCCTGAACTATATGGCGATGGGGTTGCCCACCGCCGCCTTCGACATGCCGGTCAGCCGGGAATATCTAGGCTCGCTGGGCACATACGCCGGGCAGACTGGCGACCCGGTCGCGCTGGCCAATGGAATCGCCGGGCTGTTGACCGATCCGCAGCAGCGCGCGGATCTGGGCCGAAGACTGCGCGAACGGGCCGCCCGCCACTTTTCCTGGGAACGCGCCGGGCAGCGTTTGCTCAACATCTACCGCAACGTCCTCAAGCGAAAGGCGCGCTAGATGGAGACTTGGCCATTTGCAGAGGTCGTCGTCCTCTCCCCGGTCAAGACGCCCGGGCCGGGCGCGGCGGAGCAGACCTTTACCTACCACGTGCCGGACGCGCTGCAGGGCCAGATCGTCGTGGGGTCTCTCGTCATCGTCCCGTTCGGTCCCCGGCGGCTCTACGGCATCGTCGTCGCCCTCAGCGACACATCCCCTGTCCCCGAAACCCGCCCCGTCGAATCCCTGGCCGATGCCGAGCCGGTCGTCACGCCGATCCAGGTGGCGTTGGCCCGCTGGATGGGACGCGAGTACCTGGCCCCACTGTGGCAGTGCCTGGCACTGGTGCTGCCGCCGGGGATAACAGGCCGCGCCGACGTACAGGTCGAGCTGGCCGGGGAGGCCGAACCAGGGGACGCCAAGACCGAGGCCCAGGAGCAGTTGCTCACCGTGTTGGACGCCAGGGGGCCGCTGCGCGGGCAGCAACTGAATCGTCTGCTGCCGCGCCAGCAGTGGCAGCGCGCCGCCGACCAACTGGTGCGCAGAGGTGTGGTCGTCAAGTCGCCTCACCTGGCCCCGCCTCGCGCCCGCCCCAGGCAAGTGCGGACGGTGGAGTGGATCGACCAAGACACCGACCTCAATGAGTCACTGGTCGGGCTGAGGAGCGCGTGTTACCCCGCCGTCGTCCACTTCCTGCGCGAAGAGGGCGGCCCTGTGGACGTGAGTTGGGTCTACGCCGAGACCGGCTGCCAGCGCTACCACCTCGACAAGCTGGCCGAGCGCGGCCTCGTCGCCTTCGACGCCGAAGAGACTTGGCGCGATCCCCTGGCCGACGAGACGTTCGTCCCCGATACGCCGCCCCTGCTCACGTCGGACCAGCAGATCGTCTGGGCAGCCATGCAGTCCGCAATCTCCAATCGTTCGACTGAGCGCTCGCAAAGTCTCCAATCTCCAGTTTTCCTCCTCCACGGCGTCACCGGCTCGGGCAAGACGGAGATCTACCTGCGGGCCGTGGCGGAGGTGCTGGCGCAGGGCAAGCAGGCCATCGTGCTGGTGCCCGAGATCAGCCTGACGCCGCAGACCGCCCACCGTTTCGGGGCGCGCTTCGGACAGCGTGTCGCCGTCCTGCACAGCGGGTTGAGCGACGGTCAGCGATACGACGTCTGGCGGCAGATCCGCGCCGGACTGAAGGACGTCATCGTCGGCCCGCGTTCCGCCCTCTTTGCCCCTCTCCCGCACATCGGCCTGATCGTCCTGGACGAGGAGCACGACGCCAGCTACAAGCAGGAAGCTCCCCCCCCACGCTACCACGCCCGCGACGCGGCGCTCGAACTGGCCCGCCTGGCCGGCGCGACGGTCATCCTCGGCTCCGCCACGCCCAGCCTGGCCTCTTACGTCCGCGCCCGGCAGGGCCAGTGGACGCTGCTGGAGATGGGCCGCCGCGTCGTCGGCCACGCCAGACGCATCGCCGACCTGCAATCCCGCTACCGCCTGCCGCAGACCCGCTTTCTTCCCGTGCGCGAGGGGCCTGCCGAGGCATGTTACATGGAGCTACCGCCGGTGCAGATCGTCGATCTGCGGGCCGAGCTGCGCGCCGGCAACCGCTCCATATTTAGCCGCGCCCTCCAGCAGGCGATGGGCGAAGCGTTGGAGCGGGGCGAACAGGCGATCCTGTTTCTCAACCGGCGAGGGTCGGCCACCTTCGTCCTGTGCCGCGACTGCGGCCACGCCGTGCGCTGCCCGCAGTGCGACACGCCGCTGACCTACCACGGCCGCCGGGGCCGTCTGGTGTGCCACCACTGCAACCACCGCCAACCCCAACCCGACCACTGCCTCCAGTGCGGCGGCGACCGCATCCGCTACTTTGGGCTGGGCACCGAACGGGTGGAGCGGGAGGTGCACCACCGCTGGCCCGACGTGCGCACGCTGCGCTGGGATCGCGACACCGCCCGCAACCACGCCGCCCACGCTGCCATCCTCAATCTCTTTAGCACAGGGCTGGCTCACGTGCTCATCGGCACGCAGATGATCGCCAAGGGATTGGACCTACCGCTGGTGACCGTCGTCGGCGTCATTTCCGCCGACACCATGCTCAACCTGCCCGACTTTCGCGCCGGGGAACGCACGTTCCAGGTGCTGGCGCAGGTGGCCGGGCGGGCAGGCCGAGGGCTGTTGGGCGGGCGCGTCGTTCTCCAGACCTACCATCCCGATCACTACGCCGTCGTCGCCGCCGCCGCCCACGATTATGCCGGGTTCGCCGCCAGGGAGCTTGCCTTCCGCCGCGAGCAAGGCTACCCGCCCTACCGCCGCCTGGTCAAGCTGCTCTACGAGGACGCCAGCCCTTCCCGCGCCCAGGCCGAGGTGGAGGCGTTGGCCGAGACGCTGCGCGACGCGCTGGCCCGGCGGGGCCTGCCGGCGACCGATCTAATCGGCCCCGCGCCTGCCTTCTTCTCCAGGCTGCGGGGCCGGTATCGCTGGCAACTCATCCTGCGCCACGCCGATCCCGCCGGGTTCCTCAGCGCCGTCCAGATTCCCCCGCGCTGGAAGGTGGACGTGGATCCGGCGAGCGTGTTATAACCCAGCTTCACCGCCACCACAAACACGCGCTTGCAGGGCTTGCGCGATCTTGCGGTCGGCCACCGACATCGGCAGCGCGTCCAGTTCGGTGGACGTTGCCCAGCGGAAGGCGGCGCAATCCAGACAACGCGGCTCACCGGACGCGATCCGGCAGCGGAAGGCGTGCAGCGTGATGCGAAAGTGGGTGTAGGCGTGCTCGACCACGGTCAGCAGCTCGCCCACCTCGACCGCCACGTCGAGTTCCTCACGCATCTCGCGGGCCAGGCATTCTGGCAGCGTCTCGCCGTCCTCGCACTTGCCGCCGGGGAACTCCCACAGCCCGCCCAGCATGTCGTCGGCGCGGCGCTGCGCCACCAGCACGCGCCCGACAGCGTCGAAGGTGACAGCGGCGGTCACCTCGTAGTGGGGCACGCGCTCGCGCGGACGTTTCAATGGCAGCGACTCAGGAGCGCCCTCGGCGCAGGCCTGGCAAAGCTCGCGCAGTGGGCAGCGGCTGCAATCGGGCGCGCGCGGCGTGCAGACAGTAGCCCCCAGCTCCATCAGCGCCTCGTTGAACACACCCGCCCGCCCTGGCGGAAGCAGGCCCGCCGCCAATGCCTCTAGCTCCCGCTGCACCGCCGACCGGCTCACGTCTTCCCGGATGGCAAAGATGCGGGCCAGCACCCGCCGGACGTTACCATCCACGGCGGGCACATCCTGTCCAAAGGCGATGGAGGCCACCGCCCCGGCGGTGTAGCGGCCCACACCGGGCAGGGCCAGCAACCCTTCGAACGTCTCAGGTAATTGGCCGCCGCACTCGGCTGCTATCTTCCGAGCGGCGGCGTGCAGGTTGCGGGCGCGAGCGTAGTAGCCCAGCCCTTCCCACAGCTTCAGCACCTCCTCCAATGAAGCCTCGGCCAGCGATTCAACGGTGGGGAAGCGGGCCAGGAAACGCTCGTAGTAGGGCGCAACCGTACCGACCTGAGTCTGCTGCAGCATCACCTCCGCCAACCAGACACGGTAGGGGGTGCGCGCGGACTCAGAGAGTCCGCCGGACTGTCCCAATCCGCCGCGCCGCCAGGGCAGGTCGCGGGCGTGGGTGGAGAACCAAGCCAGCAACTTCTCGCCAAAAGTAGCGCGAGTCTGGAAGTCGGGTGTGTCGATCATGGCATCCCAAATATACCGCGCTTGGCACAGAGAGCAAGTGGGCGCGCTCCAGTCGGAGGTGATCTTTGAGATTGGGTAATGTTTCTCAACAGTTGAGATAAATGGCGAAAGGGCCATCTGGACGCCCCGCGGGGCATCCGAAACACAGTTCAAACTGGCTCAAGATGCTCTTGTCCCCCACGCCGCAAGAAACGCGAGTCTTGAG
>DAOUDX010000136.1:0-13384 GCA_034430835.1 Anaerolineae bacterium | reverse complement strand
GTGCAAGCAGCCATCGGGAAGACGTGAACAAAGCTTTTCTCAACTCTCTACATCGGGAACCAGGACAGCACGCATTATAACACTGGTAGGCGTACTTGACCATGCTCCCAATGGCGGGCAGTCCCCCTCTTGGCTGTTGCTGGCAAGCATCGTACCAAATCTGAACCGCGAAGGTGCAAAGGACGCAAAGAAAATACGAAAAAGCTTGGCGCTCTTCGCGCCTTCGCGATGAAGAATCTCGACATTCACTTCACAACACTCAACGAGGAGACCACCCAACGGTGAGCTATCACGGTACTCCATCGGTCGATGGCGGAGACAGCCACTGCCCACAGCCCATTTTTCGTCGCAGTGTTCTTCATTGACTCATCGTTAACGTCAACTTGAATTCGCCCCCCATCTCCTCAACCTGTACGGCGCAGCCGGCCTTTTCCGCCGCGCGCTTGACGTTCTCGCGCGAGGTGACGGTCTCGACCAGCACCTCGATGGGAAAATCGCCCGCCCGGATGGCGTTGCGAGTCAAAATGACCGGCTGTGGGCAGGAGAGTTCCCGGGCATCTACTGTGTTAGCCATTTCACTACACCTCCATCTTCTCGCGCATCGTCAAACCGATAACGACACACACCACCAGCCCCAGGAAGACCGCTGCCATCCCGTAAGGGCTGATGCCGCCCACGATGCCGTCTGCCGCCTTGTCTGGGCTGCCGGCCAGGGCAAAGTTGTGGGCCAGCCCTGCGCCGGTGATCATCCCCAGCACGAACACAGCGGCGTCGCCGTCCCCTTCGCCAGCGAGGAAAAGCTGCCGGCCCGGGCACCCCCCCGCCAGCGCAAAGGCCAGCCCGGCCAGCGCCATGCCAAGAAAGTTCCACAGGTGACTGGAATGAGCCACCGGCTGGCCGAAGAAAGCGGGGGTACCGAACTGTCCCAGGATCAGATTGGCGACCACGGCCACCACCACCAACGCGCCCAGGCCGCTGATGAGGTGGGTGTCACCCATCAGGATCACGTCGCGGATAGAGCCCATGGTGCAGAAGCGCGTGCGCTGTGCCAGGAAGCCAATGATCAATCCCACCACCAGCGAGATGAACCAGAAGGCATGCTGTGCACCCGGACCGCTCTCGCTGAAAAAGAGGGCGCCGGTCTCGCTCACCTTGACCTCGAAGACGAGCAGCAGAAGCAGTCCGACCATCAGGACCGGCATGATCCAGCCCACAACGGGGTAGGTTTTCTGGGAACGGCCCAGATTGTAGCCAGCCTTGAGGAACATGACGCCGACAAAGATGCCGGTAGCCAAGCCGACCAACCCCACGATGGCGTTGAGGTCGCCGGCCGAGAGCCGCAGCAGCGCCCGCCAGGGACAGCCCAGGAAGGCCAGCGCGCCGACCATGGCGAACACGCCCAACACGAAGCGCACGATGGGCGCAGAGCCGGCGCGGGCCTTGAACTCACGAAAGGCCAGCGCCGCGATCAACGCGCCCAGCACAAAACCGACGATCTCCGGCCTGACGTACTGGACGACGCCAGCGCGGTGCAGCCCTAGCGCCCCGGCAATATCGCGCTCGAAGCAGGCCACACAGATACCCATGTTGGGCGGGTTGCCGAGCTTTTGTAGCAGGGGGGCCAGCATCCCGATGACCGCGCCGGCCAGGATGATGCCCCAGCGCGAGGCAAAGAAACGGGTCAACTTCTCAGACATAGGTCCACCTCCGAAAGATAAGGTCTCCAAACGTGTCCTGAGCGCAGTCGAAGGACACGCCATAGGCAACAAAAAACCGCCACCGGCACATACCAGTGGCGGCCCCGCCATCGGCGGGCAGTCGCCCCAACGGAGGGGAAACTATGTCCGAATTCAGGGCGCGGTCACGTCACCGCCCCCTGGCCTGAGCGCGGACGGAACGTCCGTAGTCGAAGGCCCTGGTATGTGCAGGCTGGCCCGCTGGCGCCAACCGGCGCCAAAGGCAAAGCCTCAGGTACGGCGGTGATATAGCATCGCAACCACTCCCTCAAGATTCATTACAGACGCAAGTGTACCACACAGGCCGGATGTGCGCAAGTCTCGTGGGAGGCCGCGCATCGCGCCGGACGGACGAGGGCCTGAAAGGATCGGCTTCGCCAGACATCCCGTACATCTGGGGGGATAAGAATGTCAAAACCCCCGTATGTAGGGAGATCAAGTGGAAAAACCCGCAAATTTTAAGGTTGCCGCGCGCCTGGGGCTTGCAATTTTCCTCCGGTCGGTGTAACATCGTGCACAAGGTCAACCCTGCGAGTTGATCCCCTTCTCCAGGGCCTGCCACTCTCCGGCAAGCCCTCGCTCAGGGTGAACGGCCGCTTTGAACGGAAGCAGGCACCCGCTCGAAGCGACAGCTACTATCGGGTTGTGAAGTGAGAGATTCCCACTGTGAGCATCGCCCAAGTCATCAAGCGTAACGGAACCGTCGTTCCCTTCGACCGCCAGCGGATCGAAAAAGCCATCTATGCTGCCGGCCGGGCGGTGGGGAACGGAGAAGGTCGGCCATGGGCCGAGACGATGTCGTGGGCCGTGGTCGGCATCTTGGAGGAGCAATACGGCCAGAACGATCACTTCCCCCATGTTGAAGAGATTCAAGACATCGTCGAAACTGTGCTGATCAAATCAGGCACCCCGCAGATAGCCAAGGAATACATTCTGTATCGCTACGAACGGGCAAAGGCCAGGGAAACCGAGCGCATGCTCTTGGACGCGGACGCGCTGGTGGATGCCTACGTCCAGCGCGCCGATTGGCGGGTCAATGAAAATAGCAACATGAACTATTCACTGCAAGGGCTGAATTTCTACCTGGCCTCGTCCATCGCCGCGCGCTACTGGCTGCACAAAATCTATCCACCGGAAGTGCAGAAAGCGCACGTCGAGGGCGACCTGCACCTGCACGACCTGGGGATGCTGTCGGTATACTGCTGCGGGTGGGATCTGCAAGACCTCCTCATCCAGGGCTTTGGCGGCGTGCCCGCCAAGATCGAGAGCAAGCCCCCGCGCCATCTGCGCACTGCCCTGGGGCAACTGGTCAACTTTTTCTACACGCTGCAAGGAGAATCTGCCGGCGCGGTAGCGGCCTCCAACTTTGACACGCTGTTGGCTCCCTTCATCCGCTATGACGGATTGGACTATCAGGCGGTCAAGCAAGCTGTGCAGGAATTCGTGTTCAACATCAACGTGCCAACCCGCGTGGGCTTCCAGACGCCTTTCAGCAACCTCACGATGGATCTGACGCCTCCTTCCACCCTGCGCGACCTGCCGGTCGTCATCGGCGGAGAGATGCAGCACGAAACCTATGGCGGGTTCCAATGCGAGATGGACGTGCTCAACCGCGCCTTCGCCGAGGTAATGCTGGAGGGTGACGCCAAAGGGCGCGTATTCACCTTTCCCATTCCGACCTATAGCATCACCCGCGACTTTGATTGGGACAATCCCGAAATCGAGCCGCTGTGGGCGATGACGGCGCGATACGGGATCCCTTACTTTGCCAACTTTGTCAACAGCGATATGGACCCAGAGGATGCCCGGTCGATGTGTTGCCGCCTCCGCCTGGATCAGCGCGAGCTGCGCAAGCGCATCGGTGGGCTCTTTGCCGCCGCTCCTCTCACCGGCTCGGTGGGCGTCGTGACCATCAACATGCCTCGCCTGGGACATTTGGCCAACACTGAGGAAGGGTTCCTGAAGCGGCTGGAAGGGCTGATGGAAACCGCGCACGCCAGCCTGGAGATCAAGCGCAACATCCTGGAGCAGTTCACGAAACGGGGTCTCTACCCCTACTGCCGCCATTACTTACAGGGAATCGAGAGACAAACGGGCGGCTACTGGACCAACCATTTCTCGACGATCGGCCTGCTTGGCATGAATGAGGCGTGCCAGAACCTGCTGGGCGTCAGCATCGCTCACCCGGACGGCAAAGCCTTTGCCATCCGCACGCTCAAGTTCATGCGCGAGGTGTTGGCCTGCTTCCAAGAAGAGACCGGCAATCTCTACAACCTGGAGGCCACCCCCGCGGAGGGCGCCTCCTTCCGCCTGGCCCGGGCCGATAGGCAGCGTTTTCCAGGCATCCTCACCGCCGGTGGCGACGAGACCCCTTACTACACCAACTCCACGCATCTCCCCGTCTCTTACACCGACGACCTGTTCGAGGCGCTGGAGCACCAGGACGACCTGCAGACCCTCTACACCGGGGGCACCGTGCTGCATATCTTCCAAGGCGAGCAACTGGATGACTGGCGACAGGCTCGTCGGCTGGTGCGCACCGTCGCCGAGAACTTTCACCTGCCCTACTACTCGCTGACGCCAACGTTCAGCATCTGCCCGGTACATGGATACCTCGCCGGGCAACACGACTATTGCCCTCACGAGCATACCGAGGAAGAGCTGGCGCGCTACGGGCGCGAGGTCAAAGACTAGATAGCGGAGATTGAAGATGGGTGCAAGCAAGAACTCTCAAGCCGGCGAGCAGCCGGAGATAAAGGTCCCCTGCGAGGTCTACTCACGCGTCGTTGGCTACCTGCGACCGGTGCAGAACTGGCACCAGGGCAAGCAGCAGGAATTCCGCGAGCGTCAGACGTTCCGGATACCAGAGGCTGTCGTCGCGGAGGAGTGACCACACCAGGCGTGGAACTCAAGGGCTGGGTCCGAACGTCGCTGATCGACTACCCCGACCACATCGCTACCGTCCTCTTCACCGGCGGGTGCAACTTCCGCTGCCCGATGTGTCACAACGCCGATCTGGTGTTGCGACCCGGCGAGATGGAGACGCTGGCCGAGGATGAGGTATGGCGCTTTTTGGCGCGGCGCGAGGGACTGGTGGACGGGGTCGTGATCACCGGCGGCGAGCCGACGCTGCAGGCTGACCTACCCCGATTCGTCCGGCAACTGCGGGAGACAGGGCTGGACGTCAAGCTGGACACCAACGGCTACCATCCCGACGTCTTGGAGACGCTGCTGGACGCAGGGGTGTTGGACCTTGTGGCCCTGGACGTCAAGGCCCCGCCGGAAAAATATCCCCTCCTGTGCGGACTCCCCCACGTGGACGTGACCCGCGTGGAGCGGAGTATCGCCCTGCTGGGAGAGAGCGGCGTCACGTACGAGTTACGCACTACGGTGGTGCCGGGACTGCTGGACGCGGACGATGTCGAAGCCATCGCCCGCTGGATCGCCGGGGCGGAGCAGTACACGCTGCAGCAGTTCCGCGCGCTGAACACACTCGATCCGGCGCTGGAGACGGCGACGCCCTACCCGATCGCGAAACTACAGGCCATGGCCGAGCGCGCCAGAACGTGGGTATCCCACACAGCGGTGCGCGGAGGATAGCCAGCGCACCATCCCCAGCTCTATAAACCCTCCCCTGCTTGCCCTTTTCCCCGGAAACAACTACAATGTCGATGACAAGTCGGAGACGAACCTATGCGCCACACGTTTCGAGTCTTTGCCGCGCCGACCATCGCGCTGTTGCTACTGAGCCTGACCATGGCGCTGCTGGCCCAGGCCGCGCCGTCATCAGCGCCGGAGCCAGCGCAAAGTGCCGAGGACCTCGTCTGGGTCAGCGTGCTCGCCTCGCCCGATGCCGATGTAACGCGCTTCTTTGTCGGGCGGGTTTACCGCCGGGAGATAGGCAGCCTGATGCGGATCGCCGGCCACGTGCGCGCCGCCGACCTGCCGGCCCTGGCGGTCCAGCCGGGGGTGATCCACATCCCAAGCAGCGACCCGCTCCCTACGCCGCCCGATCCGACCTACCGCGATCTGCCGGCCGCGGAGGAAACCCTTGAACGGAAAGCCGCCGAGCAGCCACTCGATAGGTCGCCGGCCTCCCCGGCAGGGCCCACAGGCTGGTACGAGAACGACACCCAGGGCGTACACGAGACGTGGAACACATACGGCATCACCGGCACCGGCGTGACCATCGCTGTGCTCGACTCCGGCGTGGATTTCGGCAGCCCGGCGCTGACCGGGCGCTACGCCATCCAGCCCACCACCCTCTCCGGCACGCAGGCCTACGCCGGCTGGCCCATCGCCTTCGACGACCGCTCCCTCTCCGACTACCTATCTGAGCCGGACCGGGACTGGAGCGATGGCAACTGGGGCTGGTACGTCAACGCCAATCACGCCATTAGCGGCAGCGGCGTCTTTACCTTCACCGACCCGCTGAGCCCCACCAACGTCTACACCGCGCCCGGCACCAGCCAGTCGGGCACGTACTACTTGGGCTACCATCCCGACACCGCCCTCGCCGGCACGCCCATCCTGGTCGCCGACGGGGCCGCCACCGGTGTTTTCGACGCAGTCTACGTGGACCTGAACCACGACGGCGCCTTCGAGACGCGGATGGACAAGGGCAGCCCCGTCGGCACCCTCGACCTGACCGGCGACGGCGTGCCGGACCGCTCGGCAGGGATGGTGTACTGGATCGCCGATGGGACGAACCCGCCCCCCGGCGCCGAGGCAGTCTACGGTTCCGGTGTCCCCATCCCGGCCGCCGGCACTCTGATCGCCTTTATGTTGGACAATATGGGGCACGGCACGTATTGCGCGAGCACCGCTGTGGGGAACGACGGCGGCGTTTTCACCCGCACCACCCCCATTCCCTCGTTCTACGACCCCGCCATCCACGGCCCGCTGGTGCAGGGACCGGCCCCCGGAGCCAAAGTGATCGCCATGGGCGACTTCTACGCCGGAGGCTCGCTGGATGCATGGCACCTCTTCACCATCGTGGGCTACGATGGCATGGAAGGCAGCGGTGACGAGCCGCAGATCGTCACCCTGAGCTATGAAAACGGCGCCATCGACAACGACGGCTGGGATTGGGAATCGCGCTACTTGACCATGCTGAACCTGGACTATGGGGAGAATTCCCCTCTCTTCATCGTATCGGCGGGCAACGGCGGCTACGGCTACGGCACCCTCACCCCGCCCGCAGCGGGCACGCGCCTGATCGTCGGGGCCTCCACGCAGTACGGCACGTACAACATCTGGGGCATTTCGGAGACGGTGAGCCTGCCGGAGCGGGTCAACACCGGCGACGTGAGCGCCTTCTCCGCGCGCGGGCCGGGGGCCGACGGCACCCGCGCCGTGGACCTGGTGGCCAACGGCATGCTGGGCACCAGCGCGTACCCGCTCAACGGCTGCAGCAATGGAACACGATGTTACATCCATTGGCCCGGCACCAGCCGCAGCACGCCGGTGGTGGGCGGCATGGCCGCGCTCGTCGCCCAGGGCTTTTACCAGACCCACGGGCGCTTCCCCACCTACGAGGAGCTGCGCCTGCTGCTGATCAACGGCGCGCGCGACCTGGGGTACGATCCGCTGGTGCAGGGAGCGGGGCAGGCGAACGTCTTCCGCTCCACTCAGCTCGCACTGGAGGAGTACGGCGTCACCGTGGACCCGCCGACTGCCGTGGCAGGCGACTACCGGGGCCAGCGCTACCCCTCGTTCGCCGAGGGCCTCTCGCGCGGGGAGGCGCAGACGCTCACCTTCACGGTGACCAACCCCGGCGACGCGACGGCCGCTCTCACGCTGACCACCCAGGTCCTGGTTGAGGTGGCCCGCTACACCGCCACGATCCAGACCATCACCGACACGGCGACGAACTATGGCTTCGGCGCGCCGGACTATGCGCTGGACCTCACCGACTGGATCACCGCCCACCCGGAGGCCGACCTGGTGGTCGTGCGGATGTGGGAGCCCTTCGAGCACTTTAACGCACTGACGCCCACCCAGGTCGTGAGCAACGGCTGGCGGCTGGTGGTCTACAATTGGTGGGACGATGGCGACGGCCATTGGTGGACCGACCTGAACAGCGACGGCCGGGTGAACTGGCCGGGTGAGCTGGATGGCAGCGACGAGTGGCTGCGCTTCGACTACAACTCCCTCATCGGCTCCGGCACGCAGCAGGAGGTGCGGGTGGGACGGCCCTACGCCCGCTCCATCGGCGCCGGCAGCGGCGGCGTCTGGGCGGGGGCGGCCCACGTCATGCGCTCCAGCGGCGACAACCGCACCACCCTATCCTTCGAGGTGATCTTTTACGCACACGCCACCTGGACTGAGGTGAGCCTCTCCGACGGCGCCCTCTCTGTGCCGGCCGGCAACCAGGTGACACTCCAGGCCACGGTTCAGGTCCCCAGCGACGCGCCCTACGGCGTTCACCAGGGCGCTATCCTCATCGAATGCTCCGGCAGCGCCGACCAGACGCTCATCCCCCTGACCTACCAGGTGTGGCCAGACCCTTCGACAGGCTCAGGGCAGGCTGGGTTTACCCTGGGCGGCACGGAGCGGGGCGATACGCCCTACGACAACGGGGAAATTCGCGGCGGCTTTGCCTGGGGCGGGCGCAAACCCAGCGGCGACTGGCGTTTCTTCGGCTTCGAGCTGCAGGACCCGCCGGAGGGTAGCGCGATCCTGATCCACAACGTCTGGGAGGACTATCCCACCGACATCGACAGCCTGATCCTGGGACCGACGCCGGACGGCTTCTCCGGCGCGAATCCGGGATGGTTCGGTCCCTACAGCCTCGACATCGCCGGCGGTAGTACACGGGCCGGCACCCGGCCAAACTGGGAATTCGAAACGGCCACCGGCACCACCGAGGAATGGGCCTTTGGACCGGCGCAGGACGGCCTGCACATGCTGGCCCAGCACGCGGTGCTCTTCGGGGGCCACCAGGCGAGCGTCCCCTTCACCACGACGGTAGGATTGGTCACCGTCCAACCCTATCTGCTGCGGTTCGATCCGGACTGCGAAGCACCTTGTACTCTCACGGCTACCTTCCAAGCTGGGCTGGACATCGCCGAGGGGATCACCGTCGCCTACGCTTTCGGCTGGTACACGCCCACGGTGCAAAACACCCCGCTCATCACCCAGGGCGAGACGGTCACCCACAGCGTGTCCCTGGCCCAGGCCCCGTACCGGCTGGACGTGACGCTGCGCCGCGTCGCCGGGGCAGGCGACCTGGACCTCTACCTGTACGACGACGACGGCTCCGTAGCCAGCGCGTGGGATGCAGGCGACCAGTTGGTGGAGTGCGAGACCGGGCCCGGTGCGGACAAGAGCCTGCGCGTGCGCGACCCGGGCGACGGGCAGTATTGGGTGGTGGTCGAGGGCCAGGCGGTGGACCCCGGCGGCGGCTCCTACAGCCTGGAGATCCTGGCTCACCCTAAGGATAGCGACGACGCGATGAGCGTCAGCGGGCTGCCCGCGCAGGTCACGGCCGGGCAGACAGTCACGTTCACCGTGCAGGCCACCCGGACTTTCACGATCGGGCAGCAAGGGCTGCTGGTGCTCGGCCCGCCAGTCGTCGGATCCGAGCGGAAGGCGCTGGAGGCGTTAGAGGTGCCAGTGCTCATACCCATGCACGACGTCTACCTGCCGCTGATACTGAGAAACTAGACCTCCGAGGTCTCAGGCGGGCCGCAGGTTCGCACGACCTCGGGCTAGTGCACCTAGGCGTAAATCCTTCCGCAGCTTGGCGACACAAGATGGGCACCGGTCTGGCGGTGCCATGCGTTGGAAACGCACGGCTGAGAGTCAGGTGAAAGCCCTTTCGGGCTTCTTCAGCCCGCGCAGCGGGCTTTTGTCGGTTGAGACGGTGGCTTCCAGCCATCGGCGAGGCCGGCGCGCGAACGGCGTTGTGATCCCGCAATTGCCGAATGATTTCCGCCGCGCTGTACCAGGATTGCTGCCCGCCCCGCGAGAAGCCTCCGGCGGCCTTTGAACCTTTCGCCCGCTCCACACGACTATAAAGCAGAACCTGTACGCCAATCCTTGGGAAGGAGGAAGGGCGAGATCAACGACGGATCCGTGAAAGACACGGATCGTCCAATCAAACCTAAGGAGGTTCAATTATGAAAAGGTCACGCATTCTAAGCCTGTTCGTCGTCTTGATGCTGCTGCTAGTGACGAGCGGCACCGTCTCCGCCCAGGAGCCAGCTTTCCTTACCACCTTCACCTACACGCCCACGACTCTCTATGTAGGCAACACGCTCACTATGACCCTGTCCGGCTTCTTTGGATCTGTTGGTGGTGGTGAGTGCCTGGAAATCATCGTAGACACCAACTGGACCAGTGGTGGCACAGTGGTGCCAGCCATCACCGCGTCGGCGACGGGACAGTTCCCGGTGGGTGCAATGGCAGCAGGCAACTGCGGCACCGCAATGCCGCTTCCGGGTAACCCAAATGGCGATTCGCGCTTCTTCGTGAACGCCATCGGTGGTGGCGGGTTTGACACACTGACCCTCAGCTTTGGCCCGCTGCCTGGCGCCTCCGCAGGCACTGGGTACACGATCCGCGCCATCAACCGAGTGGGGGTGTTTGGCGCTTCGTTCATCGACGCCACGCCCGGCGGCGCAGGCGGGATCACCGTCAACGCCGCTGCCACCACCCGCTACGTAGCTGATGTTGGTCAGTGCGGCAGTTACACGCCCTGCGACACCGGCCCCAACGGCCTGACCACCGCGCTGGCGGATGGCACCGCCACCACCATCATCGTCCTCGGCGTCTACAACGCCAATCCGAGCTCAGCCCCAACACTCTCCGGCGGCGACACCCTGCGAGGACAGGGCGGCGCGTCCATCAACTTTGGATCAGCCTGCGGCGGTGGAAGGTTCTTGTTGGTGAATGATGCTGCCACCATTCGGGATCTGATCTTCGACGGCACGTGCCCCAGCGGCACCGATCCGATCGGCGTCGAGATCGATGCATCGGGCAGCGCGGTGACGATCAGAAACACGACGTTCCAGAACTTTGCCAACGAGGCCGTGCGCGTCACCGTCGGCACGCTCATCAATACGGGCGTGACCTACGATAGCAACGACACCGGCGCATACGTCAACGGCGGCGTGGCTACTTTCACCGGCGACACGTTCACCGATAACACCTACGGTATCTACCACGCCGGCGGCACGTTGAACGCGGGCACCGGGCCCGGTACCGGCTCCACCTTCATCGATAACACCACCGCCATCTCGAGCACCGGCGCCTCCGCCACCATCAAGGACAACACCATCACCGGCGGCACTACGGGCATCTACCTGGGAGGTTCGCCGGATTTCATCTATGGCAACACTGTCACTGGCGCTTCCAGCAACAACCAGATCTATTGCGGGGGCTACTTTGACGCTGCAGCCTTCAACTACCTTGGCGGTTACCAAGGTGGCCAGGGTGTCTTCGGCTGCGCCGATGGCGCCAGCCAGCTCGGCTCCCCCATCGTGGCCTGGACCGAGGGCACCATCCTGGGCACCTGCTCCGTCACCGGCTCCGGCCCGATCTTTAACCTGGGCAACGCGGCGCCCTTCGGTTACGCCCCGCCCTTGGGCCGAGACAGCTTTTACTACGCCACCACTCCCAATGCGGGCGACGTCAGCGTCACAGGCGGCAGCAACCAGTTCAAGATGCTGATGGACGCCACCGGCTGCAACCCGATGTCGTCGACGTGCTGGGAAGATAGCACCAGCCGCGCTCAAACCAGCGACGGCTACTACTTCTCCGGCTCTCAGGACCCCACCGCCATCACGCTGGCCAACGTCACGACCGAGTCGCCACGGCTGTGGCTGCCGGTGGCGCTGGCCGCCGTCGCTTTGGTCGTCGTGGGCGGCGCGCTGGTGCTGCTGCGCAGGCGCCGAGGAGCGCATCTGTAAACACTATTGCACACAACGGCAACGGCGGGCTCCATGACATAACGGAGCCCGCCATTTTGTTTGCACCCTCCTCAAGAACGTGTTACAATCCCCTCATCTCACGCCAACGAGGTCTCCGATAAGGACTCTCTGGCTCAATCGAAAGAAAGGGTGATAGCAGATTGAACGAGAACGCTACACGCTACATCTCGGTGACACTGGCCGCACTGGGAGCGGGGGCGTTGCTGGCCCTGTTCGCCATCAGCGTGACAGCCTCCCCATCCGTCGTCTCCTCTTCTGACTCCCACGCAACTACCCTCGCCATAGCTGCCTCCACCCCCATCACCCTCCCCTCCCCCTGCTGGCGCATCGGCATCGCCACCGATGGCCTCTACCGCATCTCCTACGAGACGATGGACGGCGCGGGCGTGCCGGTCGCGGGGGCCGACCCCGCCGACTTCCACCTCCTCTGGCGCGGCCATGAGGTGGCGCTGCAGGCGGTCGGCGACGGCGACCCCACCTTCGAGCCGGGCGAGTCCTTCCTGTTCTACGCGGTCAAGTTCCACGGCTCGATCCAGGACGAAAAGTACACCGACGAAAACGTCTACTGGCTGACCGTGGACGATTCGACGGCAGGGCTACGGATGGACGAGCGCTCCGTTGCCCCCGGCGGGGGTGGGTATACGTATATGGAATGGTACACCGCCACCGCGCACGTCGAGGAGAATACAGTCTACTGGGCACGTTGGACCAACGCACCGGGGTCAGACGCCACCTGGTTCTGGCAGAAAATCGAGGCCGACAATACCATCCTCACCTACACCTATCCCATCACTCTCTCCGCTCCAGCTCCGGCCACCTACACTGCCGTGCTACGGGTGGAGATGGCTGGCTATACTGATTATGATGTCTACCACTATGTACACGATGTACGCTTTTCGCTCAACGGTACAATCGTGGGGGAAGCAAGCTGGCTGGGAAGCGCCGGATACACAGCGACGCTACCGGTGTCCAGCACACTAGACTTGTGGTGTAATAGCAGAATTGACTACATATGGCGGTCAAAGGGCACAAATTGTGCTGTCCAACCGCCACATATGGCGGGGAACGCCTATTGCGCCACAAGTCTACTCATCCAGGAAGGCGCAAACGATCTCACCATCACTATCCTGGCCGCGAGCAGCAGACAGATGATCTATTTCGATCGGGTCGAGCTCGATTATCGCCGCCTCCCCGAGGCTGAAGACGACGTGATTCTCTTGACCACGCCGCTCTCTGGAACCACTGCGATGATGCTCACCGAGTTCACCACCTCCACCATCCACCTCTACGAGGTCTCGCATCCGTTAACCTCAACACGCCTGACGGGCGGGTTCACCTACCTACCCGGGTCGACATACGCCCTGATCCTGATCGACACCGCCCCGGCAGGGACGACCGACCTGGCCGTGGCGGAGAGCCAGGTCTCAGACGTGGTGTCCCTCACCGTCACCTATCCACCGGCGGACCTGCCCGATCCCACCGAGGGGGCCGACGAGATCATCGTCGTCCCCACCCAGTTCATCACCGCCGTCCAGCCGCTGGCCGACCGGCGTCGCTCTCAGGGGCTGCGGGTGCGGGTGGTGGACGTGAACGACGTCTACGCCCTGTTCAACGGCGGCGTCGTCCACCCGGAGGCGATCCGCTCCTTCGTGGCCTACGCCTACGCCAACTGGCCCGGCGACCCGCCCAAGTACCTGCTCCTGTTTGGCGACT
>DAOUDX010000135.1:0-9271 GCA_034430835.1 Anaerolineae bacterium | reverse complement strand
TACGGCGTTGAACTGGAAGCGAGCCTTGTCCGGTGGCAACACTGGGTGAACCTGTTGTGGGAACCGCCGTGTACGGACCCGTACGCACGGTGGTGTGGGAGGACGGGGGCCGCGAGGCCCCCTCCTACCCGATCACACTCTCCGTCTTGCATCTTCCACGCTGTGTGCTAAAATCCCATCCATGCGGAAGACCTCGTGCATCGTTGCACTCGCTATCTGCTTGCTGATAGCTCCAACTTCAATCTACGCCCAGGAGTCACCCCTCGTTGCCGAGTGGCTGGCTGCCGTGAACCAAGCTCGGCTTGGCGAGAGTTTCGCTCCCTACGCCCTCTCCCCTCAGTTGACTACTGCTGCGCAGCGTCACGCCGCCGACGTGGCCACCAATGGCTTCACGAACCCTGGGGATGTCCACCAAGGCTCCGATGGCACGCACGAGCAGGAGCGCGTCGCGGCAACCGGATACACCGCCTGGACCTGGAACAGCGGGGGACTGATCGTCGATGAGAATATGTGGAGCGGGCATGGGACCATTGACGATGCAATGGCTTTTTTCCTGGGGAGTACAGTTCATCGCAGCAACATCTTTAGCACTCGGTATCGGGAAATTGGCATTGGCGTTGCCAGCGGCACCGATGGCACCTATTATTACGTGCTCGTCTTTGGTGTGCGTCCCAACGTGTTGCCCATCTTTGTCAACGATGGGGCGGCCAGTACTGACAGTCCAGAGGTCGCGATCCGCCTGACCAACGAGGAGGCCCGTCCGGATGGAGAGGGAGCAGGCAAGATGGGGCGAGCGGTGGAGATCCGCATCAGCAACCAGCGGGACTGGGATGACCAGCCTTGGCAGCCCTGGGAGCCGCTCGTGCCCTGGACGCTGCCGGAGGTGGCGGGCGAGCACGCAGTCTATGTCCAGTTTCGTGATGCGGCCGGTCGGACCGCCGAATCGGTGGATACCATCGTTCTGGAAGTGGGGGTGTCGGTACTTCCGACCTCTGCACCTCCAAGTCCAACGCCTGAGCCAACAGCTACTCCTATTCCTCCCACGCTTGAACCGACGGCGACGCCAGAGCCTACGGCCATGCCGGAGCCGACAATGACTTTCACACCGGAGCCGCTCCCGACTGTGGAGCCAACCGCGACACCTCTAGTTCCTGCCCCCTCGCCTCCAGTCACCGGCCCCACACTGTTCCCTACCTGGACGCCTCTTCCGCCGCCCGTGTCGGCGGAGGAGCCAGGTGAGTCTTCTCTAACCGGTTGGCTGGCGTTGGCAGCCGCATTGCAGGGGTTCGTGATCATCCTTGCCCTTCCTTTCATCCTGCGCCGTGGACGGGAGGCACAGCCGATCGATGCCTCGGACACGGCGACATGAGTCATAGCGGACTTTTCAAAGGCTACGTTGGCGTCTTTGACTCCGGCGTGGGCGGGTTGAGCGTGTGGCGCGAGATCGCGCGCCAGCTTCCCGACGAGGACATCGTCTACCTGGCCGATCAAGCCCACGTCCCCTACGGGTTTCGCCCGCTGGAGGAGATACGGGCATTCGATGAGGCAGTCGCGCGCTTTCTGCTGGATCAAGGGGCGAAGGCCATTGTGATCGCATGCAATACGGCCTCCGTTGCCGGCTTGGACTATTTGCGCAGTCTCTTCCCGGATGTCCCTTTGGTCGGGATGGAGCCGGCGGTCAAGCCTGCTGCCGAGCAGACACACACCGGTGTCATCGGCGTCATCGCCACCCAGACGGCGTTTCAAGGCGAGCGCTTTAAGAATCTTTTGGCACGTTATGCGGGTGGCGTGCAAGTGCTCACTGGCGTCGGCGTGGGGCTGGTGGAGGCAGTGGAGGCAGGTGCGTTGGATACGCCCGATACCGAGGCGCTGTTGCGAAAGCTCCTGACGCCGCTGATTGAGGCTGGCGCGGATCAGATCGTGCTTGGTTGCTCTCACTATCCGTTTCTCTTGCCTGCCATTGAGCGGTTGATAGGGCCGGACGTAGCGGCGATCGATCCTTCCCCGGCGGTCGCGCGCCAAACAGTTCGCGTGCTGGCCAGGTGGGGGCTGGAAGCCGACCGCAGTAGGGTGGGGCGGCATGCGTTCGTCACTACGGGCGATGCGGACAGGTTCGCCGTGATGGCCGAACGCCTGGTTCCTTCTTATTGGACTGAGGCAGGCAAGGTGTTGGGGGTTCGCTGGCGAGATGGGCGGGTGGAGTTTGTTGATGAGTGAGTAGGAGTTGGCGTGTTTGGCAGTTGTGGGGTGCCCGGCACTTTCGAGTGGCGGGCTCTTTTGTGTTGCGTAGATCATTCAGCGGCTGGGCGTGCGCTTAACGCGCCCTGTTCGGTGGGCTTCCGTCCAGTACCAATCGTTCCCCTATGTTAGACTGCGGGCATCACATCGAGCATCCCCCGGAGTGCCGGAAAGGAGCATGAAATGCGCAGGAAGAGATTGAGGATGTTCTTGATGCTTCCCACTGTCGCCTTGATGTTGTTTGGTCTGTTTGAGGGGCCGAGCCTGACGCTACGAGCATTGGGCCTCAGAAGGCAGGGGACAGTGGAAAAGGTGTTTGCGGAAGCCGCCGCTTCTGCTGCGCCGACGGAGGAAATGATTGGCGAGCCTCTCAACAGCATCTCTGTCATGTGTCCGTGGTGCGAGGGGGAGAAGTGGACTTGCTCTGTCGAAGAGATAGGGGTGTCCCAGTTTACAGGGAGGTTCGATGCCGACGGGCAGCCCGAGTACCGGCTGGTGTTTGATGAGGCGGGGTTTAGTCGTCTCTTTGAACTCGTTGCCTACAGGCTGCGAGCGACACCATTCCGCGATCTGCGATTTGATTTTCGGGATGGTGGTGCCGTCGTGTATGCCGAATTGAACGTGAATGCCGATGGGACTCTCGATCTGCCGTCTGGCGTTGCGTATCTGGGGATCTCCTACCGTAGCACAAAAGCGGGGTTTGAAGTCGCTGGGGTCCTGCCCTTTGGTCCCGCCGATCAAGCGGGAGTGGAGGTAGGAGATGTCATTTATGAGCTGGATGACACCTTGGCGTCGGATGTCTCCTCTCTGCCGGATTGGATCCAGGCCCATAGTCCAGGCGATGTCGTCGCGCTTGGCATCCTTCGGGATGGTCAGGAGATGACGGTGGAGGTCAAACTGGAGGAGTGGACGGACGATGCTTCCTGGCACGAGATCGGACTGGTGGTGGCGCCGGACGTCGCCGGTTCGCGGCTGGTCTTGGTGGGATTGAGTATCGGAGATGATCTCTATAGTCTGCCCAGGACAGGGCCTCTGGCCTCGGCGGTTGCCGAGGCGCAGCGTGAGATGGACGAAGCGTTGGAGGCGGTCGTTATCGTGGGGCCGTTGGAGGGGGAGGCGCACCTCGATCAGATGATCTTTGCCGAGGATAGCCTGACTGTCGTGATACGCTAGGTCCGCTTGCTACCTCTGGCCCCGTCGTTTCACCGGGGCCAGAGTTGTTTTCTGGTGGGGGGGGGGAGACGCGATGCTGGTAGGACACCTTGCTCCAGTTGGCCCCATCGCCGCTGCGGTTGAGCGCCGTTGGGATTCCGAATGGCCTCGTTGGACCCGCGTGCTTCCGTGGGGGATAGTTCTTGCTGGCTGTGTCTTCCCGGACTGTGACATCATTGCCAATGTACTCTTCAACAATACCTTGCATCATCTCTACTATCTTCCTCATAGTCTGTTCCCATACTTGCCTGTGCTCTTGATTGGATGGCTGCTGGCCCGTCATGAGCGCACGCGGCTGCTGAGTTTGACCGCGCTGGCCTTCTGGATGGGCGTGTTCTCCCACCTTTTGCTCGACACAGTCTCCCACGGTACGGTGCTGTTCTATCCGCTCTGGGATGGCGTGGTGGGCTGGTCGTTTCTGCACACTCACGGGCACGTCCTCCACTCCTATCTCCACAGCCCCAATTTCTGGCTGGAGCCGGGGGCGCTGTTCGTCGCTGTGCTCTGGTGGCTCAGGTGCTACACATCCGTCTGGCGGAGGATGTGGTTTACCGGCAAAGGAGAGGTCGCGCTGGGATACCTTTCGACCTTCCCCCGGCACGAAGGCTCGCACCCGATTCAGTTTGACAGATCGCGGCGAATGGGGCGATAATTGGGGCCTATGTCCGAAGCATCGAGACTTCAAGACCGGCAATCGGGATCGAGTTCCCACGTCGCCCGTTCTGCGCTGTTGGTCGCTGCCCTCTTCGGGGCCGACAAGCTGCTGGGCGTCGTGCGCGAGATGGCCGTGGGACGCGCTTTCGGCGCGTCGGCTGTGCTGGATGCCTACATCGCTGCCTTCGAGGTGCCCGAGGGACTGAACGTCATCGTCACAGGCGCGGCCTTGACGACATCTCTGATCCCATTGCTCGTCAGTATCGTCGCCCGCGAGGAACGCGATGGCGTGTGGCGGCTCTTCTCCGCCGTGGTCAACTGGATGTTGGCGATCGTGGGAGGCGCCAGCATCGTGGCCGCTATGCTCGCCCGCCCGATCATCCTGCTGGTCGCCCCCGGCTTTGCTGGCGACCCGGTCCAGGTGGCGCTGGCGACGCAGTTGATGCGGCTGGTGTTGATTCAGACGCTCGTCTTTAGCGCCAGCACCGTCGTCACCAGCGCCCTGCAAGCCCACCAGCATTTCCTGCTCCCGGCGCTATCGCCCCTTTTCTACACGCTGGGTCGTATATTCGGTGCCGTTGTGCTGGCGCCGCGCCTCGGTATTTTTGGCCTGGCGTGGGGTGGGCTGATCGGGGCTGCGTTCCACTTGCTGGTCAAGCTGCCGTGGCTCGTGCGTCACAGAGCGCAGTGGACGGCTACGTTTTCTCACCCCGAGTTGCCCAATCTGCTCAAACTGATGGGGCCGCGCATGCTGGGGATGGGTGTGACTTACGTCAGTTTTGTACTGCCCACGACCTTTGGCTCCCTGCTGCTCCCTGGCTCCATCGCGGCCTACGAGTACGCGTGGAAGCTGATGCAGTTGCCGGAGACGGTGCTGGGGACGGCGATGGGCATCGTGGTCTTCCCCACGCTGGCCAGCATGGCCGAGGTGGGGGACGTGGCCGGTTTGCATCGCACGTTCTCGTGGGCGCTGCGGCTGATCCTGGCCTTCAGTCTGCCTGCCGCAGTGGGGTTGCTCGTGCTGGGCAGGCCCCTGACGATGCTCGTCTTCCAGCGAGGCGCCTTCGACGCGACGGCTACCGAGCGGGTCGTGTGGGCGCTGCGGTTCTTTGCCCTGGGGCTGGTGACGCACAGCGCGCTGGAGGTGGTGGCGCGGCTGTTCTATGCCCGGCGGGATATGTGGACGCCGCTGTGGGCGGCAGTGGGAGGGCTGGTGGTGAACGCAGGGCTGGGATGGCTACTGCTGCCGATGCTAGCCCACGGAGCCATCGCGCTCTCCAACTCGCTGGGGGCCGGCGTGCAGGTGGCGATCCTGCTGCTGGTGGCGCGGCGGCTGGAGGGCATCGAAGGGCGGTCGCTAGGGGCAGCGCTGCTGCGGGCAGGACTGGCGTCGGCGGCGATGGGCGCGGCGGTGTTGGGCATTACCTCGCTTCTCTCCGAGGCAGGTCTGGTGACCGTCGCTGCCGGCGGGCTGGCAGGAGGCGTGATCTACGCGCTGGCATCGCTGCTCTTGGGCAGCAGGGAGATGCGCGAGTTGCCGCGACTGCTCCTGAGACGCGGGTCATGACCGCGACAGCGCCTGCAGATCGCGCATGTGCATCAACTGGTGGCCGTGGATGGCGTTAATGAGCGCCTCCAGCGTGACCTTGCCCAGCGCCGGGTGATACCCCATTCGATCCAACTCCGCATCGTCCAAAGTCGCTACCCAGGCGATGGTCGCCTCGCGGGCGTCCGCCAGATCGGCCAGTAGCTTCTCTGGCGGGATGCCCGCCAGCCGGACCTGCTCCTCAGCGTTGAAATCGTCATAATCGAATCCCTGTGGCGCGCCGGGGCCGCCCGCCGCGACGTTCTGGGCGATGCGTGCCAGTCCTTCCTCGGTGGAGAGGAGGTGCGCCAGCATGTCGCGCACCGTCCAGGGGCACGGCTCCTCGTAGAGTATCGTCTGCCACTGTTCGTCGCTCAAGCTGCGCAGAGTTTCCAGGGTTTTTCCGATTCCCTTGCGTAGCCGCGCCACAAGGTTGTCCACCCGCTCGGCCATCGGCTGTCTCTTCCTCAAGTCTCTGATGTAGGATAGCACGGGAGGAGTGCCGTATCAAATTCGACAATCTGTGCTACTGATGCCATACTTGGATTGGGATTCCGCGACGGGTTTGCGAGGGGAGCAGATTGGACAACATCGATGCTGATGGTGCGCTTGCCTGGCCACGTCGAATCCTGTAGCCGAATCCCTCCGTTGCTGTTTGACCCTGCAATGTACTGGACTTCGCCAGGGGCCTTTTTGACTGTCTACACGGCGAGCGTTGGCTCGCCGTGTGATGCTTGTTCGTCCCGCAGGTTGGTCATTTGCCATTCTTCATCACGTTATCTCTCGTCAATCTTCCAGCGTCCGCCAGTATATGCCAAACAGGGTCATTAGTCAATTCCTAATGCCCGGTCACCGTCTAACCATGCCGTCTGCCTACTATCCACTGACCCTGGCGGGCTGTGGTACGCAAAGCTTGGCGCGAGACTTCATGAGACAACATCGTTCAACTTGACATGTATAGCTTTCCAGGGTAAAATATGCAAAAGATTGCATATATTTCCCACTGCATATATCAGGGGAGTGAGTAGAATGGAAGCTGGATCATATCAACAGGCAACGGAGTTGTTCCGCATACTTTCGCACCGGGCGCGTCTGCGTATCCTGGACGAGTTGCGCCGGGGCGAGGCGTGTGTGTGTCACCTCCAGGCCGCCCTGGGGCGGCCCCAGGTGTACGTCTCTCAGCAACTGCGGGTGCTGCGGGAAGCCGGAGTGATAGAACGCTACAAGGAAGGCACCTTTGTCTTCTACCGGTTGAGCGAGCCGTTGGTGGGGCGGTTGCTGGAAGAGGTGCTGGGGCCTGTCGATCAGTCTGCTCCCATATTCGGCTGCGAATGCCCGCGCTGCGGAGGGACTGCGTGCTCGGGATGAGCGATTGCCTAAACTCTGAACAAAGGAGAGGATGTAATGAGCAAGTTCGAAAAGCATCTGGCTTTGTGGGTTGCACTGTGTATGGCCATCGGCGTCGTGCTTTCGCAAACGGTGCCCGGCATCAGCGAAGCCATCGACTCCTGGCAGGTTCGTGGGATTTCGATCCCAATAGGTATCTGCCTGTTCCTGATGATGTACCCGGCACTACTGAATTTGCAGTTATCCGAGTTGAAAAAGCTGAGGGACAACCCCAAGCCGATCATTATGACCTTGTTTTCCAACTGGATCGTCGCGCCCCTGGTCGCGGCAGGGCTGGCATATCTATTCCTGCAAGGGAACGAGCAGCTTATCGTGGCCGTGATCTTGCTGGGGGCGAGTCCATGCACCGCGATGGTGCTCGTCTGGGGCAAGCTGGCTGAGGGGAACCAGGAACAGAATGTGGTCAACACCAGCCTCAACACGATCACGATCATGGTGCTCTATGTGCCCATCGTCTCGCTGTTGACGGGTATCCAGAACATCCCCATCGATCAAGGGCTATTGGCCATCTCTGCCTTTATCTTCATTGGAGTGCCGCTGATTTTGGGGATCGTGAGCAAGCGAATCCTGATCGGGGCCAGGGGAGAGGCGTGGTTCGAGAACGTGTATCGTCCCATCGTGGGCAAGGTCGCCATCGGCGCGCTCCTGATGACGCTGATCGTGCTCTTCTCGTTGAACGGGCAGGTGCTGATCGATCACTTTGATCAACTCCTGCTGGTTTCGGTACCGCTGTTGCTCGGTTTCGTCATCGTGGTTGGCTTTAACCTCTTGACGACCAAGATTTTGGGTTTGGCGTATGGGGAGGCGATCGCCACGGTCATCATCGGCTCTTCCAGCCACTTTGAGATCGCCATTGCCACGGCGGTGGCGATGTACGGCGTGGGCTCGTACGCGGCACTGGGAACGACGATGGGGTTGTTCTGGGAAGTGCCGATTATGCTCAGCCTGGTTTACCTGGGAAAAGCCCTGATGAAGAGAGGCTTCTGGGCTGGACAGGGAGTACGGGCTGGGCAACCGGCCGAGGTGGCGGTGGAAACTGCAAACGTAGAGGGATTGTAGGCGCGCTGGCGGCGGACTGGCGGGAGGGGCCTTGTGAAAGCTGGGTTGCCTTCGTCCTGGGGGCGGGAGTCCGTCTACAAGCGTGGCGGCATATTGAACGTCGCCTGGCGGCTGGTCTGCATGGGCTGATGAACCTTCTTCGACGGCCCGTCCGGTCGGATGGGAACGCCCGACAACCTGGAAGAGTTCGTCCAATTCGAGGTCGGCGACCTTACCGTCCACGTGGCGCGACAACTGCTGGAGAAGCTGGAATCAGGGACAGGGCAGATGCCCTTCTACATCGACGGTTATGGCCGCTACGCGCTCGTCTTCGACGGGCCATGGAGAGGTGAGGTATGAGCTACAGGGAGTTGAGGGAGCGAGTCGAGGACATTCAGTCGCAGTTAACGCCAACGCTCGTCGAGAGCGCTATCCAGGCGCTGCTGCGCCAGGGTGAGGACGTAGGCGGCGGTGTCAACGCTCTCCGGCTGGTCAAGCACCTGCTGGGCGAGCCGCAGATGCGGGACGTGGAGGCGGTGTGGGCCTACGACCGGCTCAAACCGGCGTTCCGCGAGGCCTTCGAACAGATCCCGTCGCTCTACTACTCTGAAGGAGACTGATGAGCGGAGGACGCCGTCTTTCTGCGAAAGACGCGTCTTCCCGGTGGGAAGATCACGAAAATGAGGAGAATATAGCAGGATCGAGCCATAGGGGCGTTTCCCTCATAGAAAGTGGGGGAAGCGTCACAGTTTGCCAGGGAGAACCAATGCTGTGTTGGGTGAAGGAAAGTTCACGGCCTGTGTTTCGGCTGGAAGTAAGAGGCCGTGATTCTATCACGAAACGGATTGATCGGTCACGATTCCAGAACGGATGTATTCGGCCAGCACAGCAATGTGCCCTTTCGTATCAGGGATCAATGGTTTGGATGTTGCCATCCGCATCATAGACGATTTCGGCAACTTTGACACATCGCTTGTGGTCGATTCCCTCAGAAAGCGAACTGTCACACCGATTTCCCTCAGAGCCTTTTGGGGCTTGCAAATTGGCAAGTATTCTTGATGGCACTGCCAGCGAGGGTACCCCAAGGTATAGGCTCCTGCGCGCGATTTCGTGGGAAATCGGCCAGTTATGGGGCAC
>DAOUDX010000134.1:0-10768 GCA_034430835.1 Anaerolineae bacterium | reverse complement strand
ACTCTTGCCCTCCAGGAGCAGGCGACCACCCTTAAGACGACGAACTTCCAATGTTTCTGCACTACCTTTGGGTCTCATAATGGCGCTATTATACCAGAACATTCTCTCCTATAAAAATACGAAGGTCAATAATGACATTGACCCTATAATGGTTATGCTTTTTGATTCTGTTTCTACCCGCACGCGCACGGTTGAGCTTAGCTCCCCTCTGCACGTGCAACGCCGTAGCACGGTCGAGTTGAACTCCCCTCTGTTACAGTGGCGATGGATGGTCGAGCCATAAGTGAAACGACGCTCCCCTCTGCATCGCAAACGAGAATAGGTTAGTCGGCCGAGGTCGCGAAAAGGAAAGCGGCGTCGGCTGGTAGTGGTTTGGGAGAGCCCCTCGCTATTGAGCGGCTGCGCGTGATAGGGTCTCGCCGCCTGTATCGCGTAACCGCCCTGGCGGGGGCTTTTTGCGCCTGTTGGTCGAACCCAGCAGGCCAGCTGCGCTCGCAGCCGCGTCGATGGAGTTTGTCAAGTCGCTGCATTCGAGTACAATAATCTTGTCGTTCAACGCACCGATGCTCGCAACGATCACTTTCATTCAGCAAAGAAGGGAGCGCCCACCATGTTCATCGTTCACGTTCATGTCCACGTCAAGCCCGAGTTCATTGAGGACTTCAAAGAGGCAACGATCGAAAACGCTCGCAACAGCGTGCAGGAACCCGGCATCGCCCGCTTCGACGTTATCCAGCAACGCGACAACCTGGCCAAGTTCATTCTTGTAGAAGTTTACCGTACCTCCGACGATCCGGCAGAGCACAAGAAAACGGCGCACTACCAAACTTGGCGGGACACTGTCGCCGACATGATGGCCGAACCACGCAGCAGCGTCAAGTTCGACATCGTCTTCCCGGATGATCCCGGCTGGAGCTAGGGCTGGTGCCGTAGGATGCGAATAACGGATAGAACGGCATCAAGCGTAAGTATAGGGGGTTCTTTCCATGAAAACCATGTTGACTGAGTGCTACCGCACGCCGGATGACCCCGCCCGCCACAAGGAGACTGCCCACTACGCCAAGTGGCGCGACGCGGTCGAAAGCATGATGGCCGAGCCACGCAGCAGCATCAAGTACGACAACGTCTTCCCCGACGAAGCCGGATGGGGGTAGGCCCATGCGCTTCGAATTTGCCACCGCCACGCGCATCGTGTTTGGCCCAGGCACGCTGAAGGAAGTCGGACCGATCGCAGCAGAGATGGGCAGCCAGGCGCTGGTCGTGACCGGCGCTTCCCCGGATCGCGCCCAACCGCTGCTGGACGATCTAGACGCACACGGGGTCAGGGCTGTCACCTTCGCCGTGTCGGAGGAGCCGACGACTGCCATCGTCTCCGAGGGCGCGCAGAGGGCGCGGGAAGCGGATTGCGCCCTGGTGATCGGCATCGGCGGCGGGAGCGCCATCGACGCCGGGAAGGCCATCGCCGCCCTGCTGACCAACGGCGGCGATCCGCTCGATTATCTCGAGGTCATCGGCAAGGGCCAACCCATCACCAAGCCCGCCGCCCCGTACATCGCCATCCCCACCACGGCCGGCACCGGTGCGGAGGTGACCCGCAACGCGGTTCTGGCCTCGCCCGAACACCGCGTCAAGGTTAGCCTGCGCAGCCCGCTGATGCTGCCCCGCGTCGCCGTGGTCGATCCGGAGCTCACCCACAGCCTGCCGCCAGAGATCACCGCCAGCACCGGGCTGGACGCCCTCACTCAGGTGATCGAGCCGTACGTCTCGAACAAGGCCAACCCGCTCACCGACGCTATCTGCCGGGAGGGCGTCCGCCGCGCCGCCCGTTCGCTGCGCCGGGCCTACGAGCACGGACACGACGAGAAGGCCCGTGAGGACATGGCGCTGGCCAGTCTATTCGGCGGGTTGGCGCTGGCCAATGCCGGGTTGGGCGCGGTGCACGGCTTTGCCGGACCGATGGGTGGGATGTTTCACGCCCCTCACGGCGCGATCTGCGGGCGGCTCCTGCCGCTCGTGATGGCGATCAACGTGCAGGCCCTGCAGGACCGGGAAAGGGGCAGCCTCGCTCTGCGGCGCTACGACGAGGTCGCCCAGCACCTGAGCGGCAGCCTCAGGGCGACCGCCCGCGACGGCGTCTCCTGGGTGCAGGCGCTGTGCGAGAGGCTGGGGGTTCCGCCCTTGAGCGCCTACAGGCTGACGGAGGACGATTTCCCCCTCCTGATCGAAAAGGCCTCCCAATCCAGCAGTATGAAAGGCAACCCCGTCCAGCTCACGCCCGACGAGATGCGCGAGGTTCTCACACGGGCGCTGTAGGAGGAACGTCATGCTATCCAGCCGCATCGACCATCTCGCCTCACCCCCGCGCCCCGTCCCGCTGCGTGTGGCGTGCCGCGCCATGCTGGGACTGACCGGGGCGCTGGGAGCGATTTTCCTGCTTTCCGGTATGATCGCTGCGTGGGTATTCGTCGGCGACTTTCACCCCCTCGACGAGCTTCGGCTTGCACGCTCGCCAGCGACCGCCCAGGGGATCGTCACCGGGTTCGCCGCTACCAACGCCTCTGAGAACGACGAGCCCGTATACGTCTACACCTTCACGTTCAGGATGCCCGACGAGCAGACGATCACCGGGAAGAGCTTCGTCACCGGGTATGCGTGGTCGGTTGAGGATCGCGTGACCATCGAGTACATCCCGGAGGACCCCACCGTCGCCCGGATAGAGGGGGCCCGCCTGTCCCTCTTCTCGCCGTTCGTCCTATTCGTGCTGATCTTCCCGGCCACGGGTGCGGCCCTGTTTGCCACATCGACCATCCGGGGCTGGAAGCAGGCTGTGCTCCTGCGTCTCGGCGAAAGCGCAGGAGGCAAGATCATCTCTGAGCGGGCGACGGGAGCCAGCATCAACGACGTGCCGGTGATGGAATACGTCTACGAGTTCCCGGCCGCCGACGGAGAGAGCTACATCGGCAAGTCCAGGGCGCTGCCCAGCGGACGCATCGGCGACGAAGCCACCGAGCCGGTCCTGTATCTGCCCCAGAACCCGAGAAGGTCCACGCTGGTGGACGCCCTGCCGCTGCGCTACCCGCTCGACGTGGACGGGCCATCAGGCCAGTGGGCCTCGCAGGAGCGTGTGTGGCCGGTGGTGTGGTGCGCCCTGATCTGGATCGGCATCGCGGCCAACGTCGCCTATGCCGTCATACAAACGCTCGCCAATCTGTAGCGTGCCGGCGAGAAACCTTTTAAGGAGAGTCACGTGAGCGAAACCTTGCTTCGACTCAAAGGCATCATCGGCGAGCTACGACCGCTCGCCCTCCTCATCATGATCGTCGCGGTGCTCCTCCTCGGCCTCGCCATCAGCAACTTTGTCACCGTGCTGGGTAACCCCGCCGAGCCACAGCCCGCCACCATCGGCCAACTGGTGGATGGCGCCATCGGCAAGGATCAATACGTCAGCGTCTCAGGGTACGCCTACTACGACTGGGGATACACCGAGACGGAAAACGGGCGCACCGTGGCCACCTACTACTACCTGGTGGACGGATCAACAGGGCACGCCGTCGTCGTCAAGGCCGATACGCCCAAGCTCCATGGCCGCACCTCGAAAAACGTCACCCTCACCGGGGTGACCAAAATGCCGTCCAGCGACCTGTACGTGGCCATCGACAATGAGGTCGCTGCGCTGCGCGAACAGGGCCTCGAGACAACTCCAGCCGTCTACATCGCCGAAAACGCCAAGCCCCCGGATATGCTCGGCGCACTGGCCCTGCTGTTCGTCTCCGGAATCGTAATCTCGATGTGCCTGGCCGCCTATCTCTTCCCGGCGTCGGTCTTTGCCCCCAACCCGGTGGAGGTCATCCCCGGACCGGTCCAGGGCGACGAGGGCGTCAAGGCCAGCGGCAAGTTCCTCAAGCTCAAACAGGTGCGGCCGTCCATCGAGATCGGCAGACGCAGCCGCCGGTTCAACAAGGCCGTCGCCAACATCGTCACCCTGGGAGGGAACCGGCTGATGATCTATATCCATCACGTCGTGAGAACGAGGGTCTACGGCATACCCGTGGGCACGTCGAGGAGCGATTGGGGCGTCTTTCTCGAGCGCGACAACGTGAGCCGCATCGAGCCTGGCATCCTGTACGGGTGGAAGAAGCGCTGGGCCGTGCGCATCGAGTACATGCAGAAGAACAAGCCCCAGACACTGATCGTCAGCTTTGACCAGCCCTGGGGGCGGAACATGCTCGTGAAACGGCTGCGGCTGCTGGGATTCACCGTGGCGCAAGCGGACGCGCAGGCAGCCGAAGCGGAGATAAGTCAAGGGGAGGCATAGATGGACAGACAGGTGATCGCTACGGAAAGGCCCCGGCGGCCGTCGGCCCCTATTCCCAGGGGATACGGGCAGGGGATTTTATCTTTACCGCCGGGCAACTGGGCCTCGTCCCCGGCACGAAGGAATTCGCCGGCCCGGACGTCGAGAGCCAGACGCGCCAGGCATTGGAGAACCTCAAGGCCGTGCTGGAAGCGGGCAGCTCCTGCCTGAAACACGTGGTCAAGACCACGGTGTTCCTGCAGGACATGGGTGAGTTTGCGCGCATGAACGGGGTCTACGCCAAGTTCTTCCCCGAGAACCCGCCCGCCCGCTCGGCGGTGCAGGTCGCGGCGCTGCCGCTGGGCGGGCGCGTCGAGATCGAGGCCGTGGCCATGGCGTGCGACTGCGGCGGCGAGGAGGCGTGCACCTGCTCGTGCGCGTAGCTGAGCAGGGACGAGCAGAAGCAGATACAGTGCAATCACGTGCTATGCGCTCGGACGGGGCGAACTGGAGCAGCACGATGCTCCACCCTGAGTTGGCATGAGGAAGACTAGACGGCTATGGTCCTTGCTCGCCACTATCTTGCTGCCAGCAAGATGGCAGGCAAGAAGTCATTATCTACAGGATAGACGGACAGTATTGGGCTATGAATCCCGATGGCACCGACGCCCGCATACTTATTTCGGCTACTGGGATCGGTAACCTGGAATTGTCACCCAATGGTCGCCAGCTCGCTTTCGAGAAGTACTCTGACGGAGAGTTCTCCATTTGGTTGGCCAACTCAGATGGCTCTGATTTACGCTTGCTAGTAGCAACTGGGGAAGAGACAAGACTCAAAACCTGGCTCAACGAGCATACACTGCTGATAGGAATCCGTTCTGGCCCGTTCAATCCTGACCAACTGAGGAGTCCCTATGACTATGTCAACTACACATTGGATTTGCAGGACGGTGGGATGCAGCCGTATTCGAGCGGTGTCGAAAGAGCTGTCCCGCTACCTTCGGGTGATCAGTGGATCACGTGCACATATGGGGATTTTGGTTTGAGGCTACACAGCCTTGATCAGGATCCCCAAGAGCTCTTTCCCCATTTCTTCATGACACCCTGGTGGTCCGACTTTGACGTCTCGCCCTCTGGGCGGGAGGTTGTGCTCTGTCTGCACCATTTCGCGGATGACCAGCCGCAGGTGCCAGGCGTCTATCATCAGAGAATCGGAGACACACAGGGGCCAACACTGTTGTGTTCTTTGACTGCACACTGTGCGGTGCAGTGGTCACCCGACGGAAAGTACATTGCTGTGCTCGAGAATGGCGAGACCCTCTACGTCCTTGATGCAGGAACCAAGAAGGTCAAATACCAGTTCTCAATCGGGCCACTCGCGGAACCTTCGTTCGTGTGGTCTCCTGGCAACGACAGCGTTCTTGTCACCAAGATCTTTGGGACTGCTGGCCAAGAGTCTGTAGAGCTGGCCAGAGTGAACATTGAGACGGGAGTTATCATCCGCTTGACGGATAACGATGTCAACGAGTCCGAGGTAGACTGGGTGACCATTCAATAGCACGCCTGGCAGGGTTACTTGATGTGGTTCCTTTTCCTGGCCTCTGCCGGAGGCGTCTTCGCGCTCGGCGTGGCTGGTTGGGGCGAAATGGCTCTCGCGCCCTGGATTCGGTTCGTCGTCGGCATCCTTCTGGGGTGTGTGGGACACGCCCTGGCGGCGTGGGCGATGGGCGTGATGGGTATCGCAGCCAGCTACGGGGACGAGAGTGCGCTGGTGCGTCGAGGGCCGTACCGATTCTCACGGAACCCGCAGTACGTTGGATTCATCCTGGCGTTGATCGGGTGGGCGCTGCTGGCGAGTTCCAACTTGGGTATGGTGGCGTCGTTTGTGGGGGTGATACCGCTGATGGTGGTTCCCTTTGCTGAAGGACCCTGGCTCCTGGCAAGGCACGGGGCGGCATACGAGGCGTACAGACGGGCTGTACCACGATTCATCCCTTTAGGCCGACAAGAGGATGCGACCTAGCGTCTACAGCAATGGCGAGATAGCTGAGGATGATACCTAATGGCAGAACCAGACGAGACAATTACGACAAGGACGGTATCCGTCGAGATCAGTTTTCGCGGTGACGGGACCGTTGTAGAAAAACACCCCAACGTTTTCAGCGGTGGAGTGGCCGCGCCTCAGATTGCGGGAAACGTTCACTTCAACATTCGCCGCGAGGTACCCGACGAGGAGGGTATCCTGAACCCGGTCGTGGACGAAGACACAGTTGAGGGGGCATTCCAGATCAACATCTGGGGAAACAGCGAGGGCTTTAGGGAACTGGGGCGATACCTGCTCGCGATGTCGGAGATAGACATAGGAGATCACCCAAGCTTTCACGAACATCACGACCTGGTAAGCGGCGATGGACGTACACACCTACACATCATCGTGCGCAGACCAACTGGAGAGATGAGCAGCGACAGTGAAGCTAAGTGGATCGCCGGCAGAAGCGCCACCAGGTTCGTAGAGATATCTGAATGAGGGGCGCCCAACGATCGCCAGCGCCACCCAACGCAAAAAGTCCCGGCGGTGCGGACAACACCGTCGGGGCATCGTACGAAGAGATTGTGAGCCCGCTCAACCGGTGGGACGGTACCGCAACGGGCAGCCGTCGCCGACGCCGGTGCGGTGACGATAGAAGTACGTGTAGGTGCGCCGGTCAACCTTGCGACAGCGCTTGTGTACCTCCTCCCCGCATGCCGGGCACAACGCCACCTCCGGCGAATTCGGCCCGGCCTCCACCAGTCGTCCGTTCAACCTCGCCTCACGCACAGTGTCCTCCTCCACTAGAGTGTCGGTCCAAGCTCCCCACGATCCAAGTCCTACTATACCACAGGTCTCCCCACACCGTCTAGGTACAAAAGTCCCAATTTTGGCAGACGACCGTCCTGGGATCCTCCCCAAACGCATTCTGAGCCGTTCGGCTGAGGGCTTCGACTGAGCTCAGCCGAAGTCCTCACGACGAAGCCTGTCGAAGAAGTGCTTTTGTGCATCCTTCGACGAACTCAGGATGCTCATTGCCCTCAGGAACAAATACACCCACGCCGCGAGCGTCCACGAGCATCATTGACTTTTCACACGGCCGGTGCTATCATACCGCACAAGGAAAAGGACCCTATTCGCGAGGCCATTGCCAGATGCACATCCTCATTCTCGCGTCGGCCCCCGACATCGCAGCCGAAATGCAGACCGTCCTCAGCGACGCGGCAGACCAGTGCACCACTGCCGCCACTTGGTCGGAGGTCATCTCCTCACTCAAGAACAACCGCCCCGATCTGCTTCTCGTCGAGCGAGCCATCCTGTCCCGCACGGATCTCTCCACGCTGCACAGGCTGGCAGAGCTGGGCCGATGGCCCCCCACGCTTTTCATGGATACGCCCGTTCAGCGAGGCAGAGCCGGCGTGGCTGTGGCCCGACGGCTCGTCCAGAGCGAGCCCAGCTACTATCAGATCGGGAACCTGCACATCGACACGCGCAAGAGACGGGCCAGGCTCGGCGAGCGATGGGTCACCCTCCCGCCGATCCAGTACGGCTTGCTGTTGGCCCTGGCCAAGTGTGCCGGAGAAGTCGTCGGCTGCCAGGAATTGCTGCGCGCCGTCTGGGGGTACGAAGCCGAGGAGAACGAGGCCCGCGAACTGGTGAAGGTTCACATTCGCCAGATTCGGCGGCGGCTGGGACTGGACCCAGAAACGCACCATTACATCCGCTCCATACGCGGCTTCGGCTACATGCTCGCCCCGCCCGACGAGGAATAGGAAGAAGCCACACCGGGGGCCTTTGCGTCTCCCGCCTGCCGTGGCGCGACGGCGGAAAGAATCATCCCAGAGACATCGCCTCGGCAAAGATCCGCATGAAGCGCGGTTCAGTCGCCAGCTCGATGTAGCCGACCCGGCGGGCGATCTCCTGTGCCTCGGCCCGCTTGCTGCGGGAAACGAGCGCCAGCCTGGCCCCTGCCCCGGCCGCGTTCCCCACCTGCCGGAAGCGATCCAGCGGCAAGGATGGCAGCATCCCAATCGCCACCGCGCTCGACACGTCGATGTACGTGCCAAAGGCCCCGGCGATGATCACGCGGTCGATCGCCTGCTCGGAGAGGCCCTGGGCCTCCAGAAGAATCTGAATGCCGGCACGCATCGCACCTTTCGCCAACTGAAGTTCGCGCACGTCCTTCTGCGTGATCGTAATCGCTGGTTGCCCCCCCCGCTCCTCCTCGCCGAGCAGCACAAACTCGCGGGCACCATCACTGCCGACGCGCACACGGGGATGTTCGCCCAGCCGTCCTGTTGCGTCCAGCACCCCAATCCGATGGAGCTCGGCCAGGCCATCCAGGATGCCGGAGCCGCACAACCCCACCGGCGGTGCTCCCCCGATGGCCTGATACTCGACCCGGTCGTCCGTTATCCGCACGCGCTCAATGGCCCCCTTGGCGGCCCGCATCCCGTGGGTGATGTGCGCCCCCTCAAAGGCCGGGCCGGAGGCGCAAGAGACGCTGGTCATCGCGCCGCGATTCGCCAGGCAGACCTCGGTGTTGGTGCCGATGTCCAGGGCCAGCACGATGTCCTCGGCTTGGGCCACTCCGGTAGCGAGCAGCATCGCCACGTGATCGGCGCCGACAAAGCCAGCGATATTGGGCAGCAGGTGCACGTACCCCCCCGACGCAATGGCCAGCCCCACGTCGCGGGCCTTGACGTCCAATCCCTCTGCGACGGCCGGCACGTAAGGGGCGCGCGCCAGTTGCTCCACCGGCAACTGCAGGAAGAGGTGGTGCATCGCCGTGTTGCCCACCACCACCGCCTCGACGATCTCTGCCGGATCAGCATCCACCCCGGCGCACATGTCGGCAGCCATCTGGTTGAGAGCTTTTGCCACCATCGCCTGCAACTGCGCGGCTTCGGTCGGGCCCTCTTGAGCGTGGGCCATACGGGCGATCACGTCCTCGCCGTACGAGATCTGGGGGTTCATCATGCCCTGAGAGGCCAGTGTCTGGCCACTTTCCAAATCCAGCAGATACCCGGCTATCTTGGTGGTCCCCAGATCCACGGCCAGTCCCAGCGGGCGATGGGACAGGGAGAGCAGGGCGACGATCTCTCTGCCATCCCGCACTGCGACGTTGGCCCGCCAGTTGTCGCCTCGCACCCGTCGAGAAAGGTCGCACAGAACCTCGAGGTCCACGGCGCAGTGCTCTACCTGGTGCTGCTGCGCCAACGCATTGAGCAGCCGCTCGCCATCTGCCTGCAGGTCCCCGTCTTCGAGAGAGGGCGGCTTCAACTGCAGCGGGTAAGCACAGACGGGAGGCTCTAGGTCAACGACGACCTCTAATCCCTCCACCTGGGTCCGTTGCGGGGCGGTCAGCGACTCGGGCGGCACACCCACCCGGCAATCACTCAGCGGGACCGTCCGGCAAGCCAGCCGGTAGCCCTCTGCCAGCTCCCGAGAGGTGAGCAACTCTCGCTCCCTCGGCGTCAACTCCGACACCTGTCCCCTCAAGATCTGCACCTTGCAGCGGCCACAGGTTCCCGAGCCTCCACACAGGTTGACCAGATCCACGCCTAGTTGGCGCGCGCAATCCAGCAACGATTGACCTTCGGGGCACTCGCCCCGGCGGCCTACTGGCTCAAAGTCGATGCGGATAGTCATGTCGGGCTCATTTCTCCTTTGCGAGCGGTGCACCCATTGTAGCAAAGTCCGCCACAATCGTCAAAAGGTGACAGCCGCTTTCGGAGCGCCTGTCACCTTGGTGTCTCCCTAAGAACGAACGGGCTGCCGAGTAGCAGCCCGTTTCTTTCGCTCGCAGGGAATCAACCCTTCAGCTCTTTCGAGCGCGACAGGCTCTGATGTAGCACATCGCGTATTCGTCCCGTCCCAACAACACGTCTGCCGCCAGGGCTGTATCACGGAGATGGGCTGGATGACTGATGGGGCAGTTCAGCCCACACGCGATCGCCATCGCCATGAACGTCCGATTCAACAGCCCGCGGTCCGGCATACCAAAGGAGACGTTGCTGGCCCCGGCGGTGATGTTGGCATCCATCTCGGCTCGCAGCCGCCGGATCGTCTCCAAGGCCACCTGTCCTGCTCCTGGCTCCGCCCCAACTGCCAGAATCAGCGGATCAAAGACGATGTCCTCAGGGAGAATGCCCAGCGCGGTGGCCTGGTCGCGTATCTTGTGGGCCACCTCCAGGCGGCGTTCGGCTGTGGCAGGGATGCCATCGTCATCCATTAGCAAGCCTATGACAGCCGCACCACGCTCGGCGACCAGCGGCAGCACGGTCTCCAGTTTCTCCTCCTCGCCATTGACCGAGTTGACCAGCGGCTTGCCTGGACAGACCCTCAACGCCGCTGCCAGCGCCTCCACGTTGGGGGTGTCTACGCAGATCGGCGCATCGGCGACCTCGATCACTGCCTCGATTGCGCGGGGGAGCATATCCACC
>DAOUDX010000133.1:0-4577 GCA_034430835.1 Anaerolineae bacterium | reverse complement strand
CGCTCAAGACTCGCGTTTCTTGCGGCGTGGGGGACAAGAGCACCTTGAGCCAGTTTGAACTGTGTTTCGAATGCCCCGCGGGGCGTCCAGATGGCCCTTTCGCCATTTATCTCAACTGTTGAGAAACATTACCGGCGAATCCTGTCCGGCGTGCTTTCAATCACCAGGTCGAGCGGCACCAGGTGTTCGGCGTGAGGAAACCACTCTTCTCGCACAACCACGTGAGTCACCTGCTCATTCACCGGGTTGACGATCACGTAGGTGGATCGACCGCACACACCATCAGCGCAGTGTACCTCAGCATTTAAAGGAATATCCATCGTCATTACGTCCTTGTACAAATACTCTCAGCGCCGTAAGGACTCATCTGTTCCTCACGGACTGTTGAGACGCCAGACCTCCAACCGGGTGAAAGGGTTCTCGGTACCGACAAAAAGACCCAATGGCGTCGGTTCCAAGGTGCGGATGCCATGGTTGTCTGGGTTCCCCAGCCCATTCAAAAAGATGGGCTCCCAATGTACGCCATCCGCCGTACGGTACAGATCGCCTCCCATCGGCGATCCCCAATCCTGCGGGCGGGCTACCAACTCGTTCAGCAAGGGTTTAAAAGGCGGAGCAACGTCCTCTGCCCGCTCTCCGAGAAACGCGATGGTGCGCGAGAGGTCCCAGGTCCCCAGGTAGAGATGGTCGTCATACTCCTGCATATACCAGCAGTATGCATTCAGGTACCAACCAAACCCGGCGCCATAACCCGACAGTGGATGGGCTTGTTGCTTGCCTACGATAGACTCCCATTGGTCATCGGGACCAATGCGCAGCACCGAACACCCCCGCGGCCCATGCCTTGTGTCGGGGTTGTAGCCCAGGGGGATACCCGTACCGAGATAGAGGTACCCCTGGAACACTCGCAGGCTCATCACCGCCTCATCGTGCGCATACCCCGCTCCCCCACGGACGATCTGTTGTGGCGGCGCATCTGGAAAGGAAGTACAGCGGAGCTTCCAAACCTCGTAACCGGTGGTGGGGTTATAGGTTCCGGCATATAGACAGCCGTTGAAGCTGGAAAGTGCCGTGACCCCGGCGTTAGCCGGATTGCCGAAACCATCAGTGACGACAGAGGTGAAGGTCACGCCGTCGGTGGCCCAGATCGTGCCAATGCCGCCCGGCGCGATGTCACCCGGCGCGGTGGTCGACATATACAGCAGTCCATCGTCGTGGGATATCAGGCCCCGCACGGAGCCTGTTTGTTCCGAAAACGTATGCACCCATTCCCAACTGCCCGGCTCGCCGGTCGCACTACGCCACAGAGAAGGACTGTGCGCGGCCATCGTCCCGGCGTAGAGATACGAGCGCCCGTCCACTTTGGCTCGATAGATGGCCATGGAGCGGAATCCCTGGTCATGGTATGGAGGCTGTTGGTGATCGGCGATGTCCAATACCACCTCCCACGTCGCCGGTCCCAGGTCAGGGCGGTAGCGGCGAATCTGTGGGGGTTCGACCGGAAGCGATGTATCTGGGTGCCCTTCCTGCCGCAAGGCAGAGAGCGTCAGGCCCAGGATGTTATTGTCGGTGCCGACGTACAGATATCCAAGATCGCTCCCTTCAGCCTGATAGTAGCGCATCGACCATGCCGAATCTGCCAGCCGTGCTTGTCCCTCGGCATCAAAGCCTGGTTGGGCCACCTGATCGAATGCCAAATCGCTAAAAGTGCTGGCATACTTGGGCAAGCGCTGTGGCCAGCGAGTGGCGACAACCACACCGACAGTTACGATGACCGCCACAACCAACAGCCTGCCCACCAGATTTTTCGCAACGCTCAGACCGTGTTTCATATATCCTTAGTGCTCCTCTTCACATTTGTACTCTTTTGTAGAAAATTCTCTTTGCTATCTCGGACGCAGTGACGTAAGCTACGGTGATACCCAATAACACCAATAGAAGCGGCAGGGGCAGCGGCGTGAGCCCCAGAATCCCATTTAGCGGGGAGTACGGCAGAGCCAGGGTCACCAGCGCCACGGCCAGTGCCGAGAGCACCAGGTAGCGTCCCGGCTTGCTCCTGAAGAAAGGCCGCTGCGTGCGGATCACCAGCAGAATCAGCAGCTCAGTCAGGACCGACTCCAGGAACCAACCTGTCCTGAATTGATCGGTCGTCGCGCGCACGACGAGCAGCAGCACGCCAAAGGTGAGGTAGTCAAAGACCGAGCTCACCAGACCAAAGGTGACCATAAAGTTGCGAATGAACGTGATGTTCCACCGTCGGGGCTGCTCGATCATCTCGGGATCCACACTGTCGCCGGCGATAGTCATGGCCGGAAAGTCGGTCAAAAAGTTGGTCAGCAGGATCTGCATCGGCAGCATCGGCAGGTACGGCAGGAAAAGAGATGCGCCGGCCATGCTGAACATGTTGCCAAAGTTGGCGCTGGTGGTGATGAACACGTACTTGAGCGTGTTGGCAAAGGTCGTGCGGCCCAATAGAACGCCGTCGTGGAGCATCGCCAGGTCGTGCTCGAGCAGCACGAAATCGGCGGCCTCCTTGGCCACGTCCACCGCTTGATCCACCGAGATACCCACGTCGGCGGCGTGGAGGGCGGGCGCGTCGTTGATGCCATCGCCCAAGTAGCCCACCACGTGCCCGCGCTTCTGCAAGGCCAGGATGATGCGCTCCTTCTGATTGGGATCGACCTCGACGAAGAGGTTGGTTCGCTCGACGGCCTGCCACAGCGCCTCGTCGCCCAAGTCGCTAATATTGGCGCCGGTGAGCACGCCGGTCACCTTCAACCCGACGGCATCCGCCGTGTGCAGGGCCACCAATCGATTGTCGCCGGTGATGATCTTGATCCCTACACCCAACCCGGCCAGCCCGGCGATGGCTTCCTGTACGCCGGGCTTGGGTGGGTCAAAGAAGAGCAAGAACCCTAAAAAGATCAGGTCGCGCTCGTCGTCGCGGGTGTATGCCGGCTGCGGCGGAAACGTTTTGACCGCCACGCCCAGCGCCCGGAAACCTTGCCCGCTCCATTCCTCAAAGCGGCGCTGTAACGCGCCGCGGCGGGCATCGTCCAGCGGCACGGCGACCTCGCCTTCCTGCGTCTGAGCGCAGGCTGCCAAGACGTTATCGAACGCGCCCTTGGTGATCAGCAGGTGGCGGTCGCCATTCTGTACGACCACGCTCAACCGCTTACGCACGAAATCGTAGGGAATCTCGTCCACTTTAATGATGCTGCCGAGGTCAGGCTGGGCGCGGGCGACGATGGCTTCGTCCAGCGGATTGGAGAGCCCGGTCTGGAGATGGGCGTTGAGGTAGGCATAGCGGAAAACGTCGTCTGAGGGTTGGCCCGCTACGTCCAACGCGCCGTCGAGCCGCACCACTCCCTCGGTCAGCGTGCCGGTCTTGTCGGTGCACAGCGTGTCCATGCTGCCGAAATTCTCGATCGATTCCAACCGGCGCACGATGACGCCGTGGGCTGCCATGGTTTGCGACCCTTTGGACAGGTTGATGCTGATGATGGCCGGCAGGAGCTGCGGCGTGAGCCCCACCGCCAAGGCGACGGAAAAGAGCAGCGAGTCGATAACCGGTTCGCGGAAATAGACGTTGACGGCAAAGACGACGAGCACCAGCACCAGCATCACCTCGGTGAGCAGGTAGCCAAAGCGGCGGATGCCGCGCTCGAACTCCGTCTCCGGCGAGCGCAGGGTCAGTCGCCCGGCGATCTGGCCGAAGACGGTCGCCGGGCCGATCTGCTCGATTAACGCCTTGGCGCTGCCGGAGCGCACATTGGTGCCCATAAAGACGCAGTTGGTGCGTTCTGTCAGGCTCGCCCCTACAGCCACTTGACCCGGTTGCTTGTCCACCGGGAAGGTTTCCCCGGTCAACACTGCCTGGTTGACATAAAAGTCGCGCGCATCCAACAGGATACCGTCGGCGGGGATGAGGCTGCCCGCTGAAAGCAGCACCACGTCGCCGGGCACGACCTGCTCGGCAGGAACAGCCTGCGGCTGCCCATCGCGCACCACGGTCGCCTTGACCGTTACCTGGGCACGCAGCTTTTCGGTGGCGGTGTTGGCGTTGTACTCCTGGAAAAAGCTCAGGAGCGCGCTGCCGAACACGATGGCGAGGATAATGACCGCATCGACCCACTCCTGGGTTACCGCCGACACGCCGGTGGCAAAGAGCAGGATGAGCACAATGGGACTCTTGAACTGGCCCAGGAAGAGCTTGAGCGGAGTGGCCTTCTCCCTGGCTTTGAGCACGTTGGGGCCGAACTGCTGGAGACGTCGGGCGGCCTCGGCTGTGGAAAGGCCATCCGGCGCACTCTCCAGCGCCGCCAGTAAGTTATCCAGCGGCTGGCTCCAATAGTGGTCAAAAGATCGTCCTGCCACGGGTTACCTCCCAGAGGCTATGTGTCACGGATGGCGTAGATATCTCGTCGCTCGCTTGACACGCCTGGTCTCCACTCCAGCCGGCACGACGCTGATCGAACCGTCGATCTCCAACACGGCCATCTCGACCTGGCCCAGGTCGGCGACGCCGTGCTCGCGCAGGGCGGCCTTCAACGTCTCTTCGTCCAACCCCTCGCGCC
>DAOUDX010000132.1:0-1894 GCA_034430835.1 Anaerolineae bacterium | reverse complement strand
GAGGGGCCAAGCGCCGCCCATTTCTCACATTTAGACCCGTCGGGTTCCAAAAACCCGGCGGGCTGTTTTTGTGTCGCACGTCCACGTTGGGCCTTCAACGCCGAGAACAAGGTGCAGCGCGTGACGGAGGGCGGCGCGACCACCACCTTCACCTACGACGGCGACCTGTCCTGAGCGATGTCCTGAGCGCAGCCGAAGGACGTAGCCGAAGGAACGGCGCGCGGGTCAAGAAGGTGGACAGCAGCAGCGGCACGACGTACTACGTGGGTGGGCTGTACGAAAAGATGGAGGCCGGCGGCGTCGTGACGACCACCAGCTACTACTACGCCCCTTCGGCAGGCTCAGGGCAGGCTGGGCAGCGCCTAGCCCTGCGCAGCAGGGCCGCGATGCGCACCACCGTGGGGGTGTCCACCACCGTGACCTACCTTCACGGCGACCACGGGAGTTCGCCTTTCGGCGAACTCCTTGGCAGTTTGGCTGCGCCAAACTGCACGTGGGCTCCACCAGCCTGACCACCGACGCGGCTGGCGCGCTGCTGGCGCGCGTGCTTGGCAAAAGCCGCTTCGGCTTTTGCCAAGCAGATATTTGCGCTGAGCGCAAATATCTGCCATACTATCCCCTACGGCTAAGGCGCGCAGTAGCGCGCCCACCCGCTACATCACCGGCACCTTAACAACCGACTACGGCTACACCGGGCAGCGCAAGGACAGTTACATTGACATGATCGAGATGGGCGCTCGGTGGTATGACCCCAAGCTCGCTCGCTGGGCCAGTGCCGACTCTATTGTACCCGATCCGGCAAATCCGCAAAGTCTCAATCGATTCGCGTACGTTTACAACAATCCACTCAAGTACGTGGATCCGACGGGTCAGTACACAGAACAGGAGATCATGGAACACTTTGGGGTTGATGAGTGGAAAGACGTGCTAGCCTTCTTCGAGGAGGGCGGTGAGCTAGAAGGTCAGTGGGGCTGGCTGGAGATTTTGCGCGGCGTCCGTGACGGAGATCCCCTTGGCTACGTCTCGGAGACAGGCGAATACGTGCAGATAGGCACATTCTATCGATGTGAGGTGCACGGGACTATACGTGTCAAGTTCGTGGATGATCCATTCTTTGGAAGCCTGCCCGTCAACTCGGTGATTGAAGGATACCCCGGGACGTGGGATACCTATTGGGTTGAGTACCTTGCCGATCCATTCTACTCTGGCGGTCCATTCCCAGGGAGAGTGAGAGCAACCATCGACCCTAATCACAAGTACGTCTATCCCAGGCCAAACCAAGACTTAGATTGGTTTGGGTTAGGCTGTGACGGTGTAGGGGTTATTGCTGGATACTTTGAACCGCGTCCTGTGGCTCTTGGCGTTGGATGGATCGCGGATATTGCGAGTCTTTCCCATACGATTCACGGCTTGGAGACAGGGGACGCCGATCCCCTTGACCTCGTGTTAGATGTTGCTAGTTTCGTGCCGAAATTCGGTATAATTCCTGACTTGATAAGCATTGGAAAGGAACTAGTTGTTATCGGGCCGTAGATGGGCACCTACTAATACGCGTGCGTAGATTCTGGTGATAGGAATGCAGCGGTGAAATCACCCGCATCGAAGGAAGGAGCACATGAGTCAAGGGCGTTATCTCCTCGCTAACCTCGCGACAGGTCTTGCCATTGGACCCGCTATTGCCTGACTCGGCAAGTACCTCCGACGGCGTGGGGTGATTTCTTTGAAGATGGTATTCTATGTAATCCAGCCAGTGAGGTAATATTTCTCAACAGTTGAGATAAATGGCGAAAGGGCCATCTGGACGCCCCGCGGGGCATTCGAAACACAGTTCAAACTGGCTCAAGATGCTCTTGTCCCCCACGCCGCAAGAAACGCGAGTCTTGAGCGCGTGAGC
>DAOUDX010000131.1:0-11690 GCA_034430835.1 Anaerolineae bacterium | reverse complement strand
CAACTGTTCCAGAACCTCATCGGCAACGCCATCAAGTTCCACAAGCCCGATACCCCGCCGAAAGTCCACGTCGGCGTGGAACATAGGGGCGGTGAGTGGCTGTTCTCAGTGCAGGATAACGGCATCGGCATAGCCCCCAAGCATTTCGAGCATATCTTCCTGATCTTTCAGCGGCTGCACGGCCGGGAGGAGTACGAAGGGACAGGCATCGGCCTGGCCGTCTGCAAAAAGATCGTAGAGCGGCACGATGGGCGAATCTGGGTGGAATCTGAACCCGGCAAAGGCTCGACGTTCTGCTTCACCATACCCGCCAAAGAAGATACTCTCATACACAGCAGCTAACTCACCAGATTTGCTATCTCAAGAGAGCCAGTATATCATGCATAAGAGTCAATACCGATCACGAGCTCTGCATTCCTTGTTCTCAGCGTCGGCACGGCCGGGACAAGGCACATCTCCACAGAAGAGGCGTATCTTGGGTTCATTGAGCAGTCACGAGGAGGTGGTATAAATGCACGCACAAGAAACAGGTCGCCCCATAGAGATCCTCCTGGTAGAAGACAATCCCGGGGATGCCCGGCTGACGCTGGAAGCCCTCAAAGAGAACAAGGTATCCAACCACCTCCACATCGTCAAGGACGGCGTGGAAGCCACGGCGTTTCTGCGCCGCAAGGGAGAATACGCTAACGCTCCCCGCCCCGACATCATCCTGCTCGACCTCAATATGCCAAGGAAGGATGGGCGCGAAGTCCTCGCAGAGATCAAAGAGGATGGGAGCTTGAGACGTATCCCTGTGGTCATTCTGACAACCTCACAAGCCGAAGAAGACATCCTAAGATCGTACGACCTTCACGCCAACTGCTACGTCACCAAGCCGGTGGATCTGGAACAGTTCATCAAGGTAGTGCAGTCCATCGAAGCATTCTGGCTAACCATCGTAAAGCTGCCGCCAGATTGAGCGCGTATGGAAAAAGAAGACAAGCCCATCAGAATCCTGCTGATCGAGGACAATCCCGGCGACGCCCGCCTTCTACAAGAGATGCTCGTCGAGGCAAAAGGTCTCTCTTTCGAATTGGAGCAGAGAGAGCAGCTCTCGACAGGGCTGGAATGGCTGGCAGAAGGAAACCCCGACGTCGTCCTGCTCGATCTCTCGCTGCCGGACAGCCAAGGGTTCGACACAGTGACCCAGGTCTTGGCCCAGGCACCGCAGGCACCGATCATCGTGCTAAGCGGCCTCGACGACGAAGACCTGGCAGTCAGCACAGTACGGGTGGGTGCGCAGGACTACTTGGTTAAGGGGCAGGTTAGCAGCGACCTCTTGGCGCGCGCCATCCACTATGCCATCGAGCGCAAACGGGCCGAGGTCAAGCAGACGTACTACCTGCAGACAGAATATGTGCTTCGGCAGATCTCGAGTCGCTTTGCCGATCTCAGGAGCCTGGGTCAGGCGATCAACGAAGCGCTGAGCGATATGGGCGGCGCGCTTGATACCGACCGCGTCCATTTTCTCGGCGTGGGCAACGAAGGCGGCCAGGTATCCTGTACGCAAGAGTGGACCGCGGAGAGAGTCCCGCCACGGAGTGAAGACCTACAGGCCCTGGACGTAGCATCCCTTCCCTGGTGGATGGACACCCTCAGCAACAACGAAATCATCGCCGTCTCCGAGGTGAGCCAATTGCCGCCATCCGAGCGGGAGCTTTTTGAACAGTCCGACGCCCTCGCCGTCCTAGCCTTGCCCGTCTTTGTCCACGAATCCCTCTATGGCTTTCTCAACTTTGAGGAGACGAAAAGCCATCGGGAATGGAGGAGCGAGGAGATCGGCTTCCTGAGAAACGCCGCCGAGATTCTGGGGCGGGCCATTGAGCGCGTGGAAGCCGAGCAGTTTCTACACCAGCGCAATCTGGAACTGGCTACCCTCAACGCGGTCGCCCAGGCACTATCTGTCTCCCTGGACCTGAAAGACCTGCTGGACGAAGCACTCTCACGCACTGTCAACGCTCTCGGGTTTTCCGGGGGGTTCATCGCCCTGGCCGACGCACACAGCGGCGACCTTGTGCTCTTCTGCCACGCGGGCTTGCCGCCGAAGCTCGTCGAACATATGCAAACCCACGGCTTGAGTGACACCCTGTGCGACCTCGTCTACAGCGAAGGAACGCCGCTGGGGCTGACGGACTTGCGTCAAGACTGTCCCGTGAACGTGGATCCACTGCTAGAGGCAGGGCTGCGATCCTACGCCGGCACGCCGATCGTGCACAAAGAGCGCGTCCTGGGTACGCTCTCCCTATTCAGCAAGGCCCCTCGCGCCACCTCTGAAAGCGATCAGGCGCTGCTGACGGCCATCGGGCAGCAGATCGGCCTGGCGGTGGAAAACGCTCGCCTGTTCGAAGACGTGGCCCGCGAGCGTGAGGTGGCTCACACGCTGCTCGACACCGCTGAAGCATTGAGCACGACCTTGCAGCTCGATCGGCTCCTGGAGCGCGTGCTGGACGAACTCCAGCGCGTGGTACCCTACGATAGCGCTTCCATCAGTCTGCTGCACTACGGTCAGGGCTCGTCTGCGCAGACGAGCAAAGACCATCCGCCTACCGCCTGGATCGTCGCCTCCCGCGGACTCGAGCGCACTTCCTCCCAAGGATTCGTATGGGAAGAGCTTCCCCTGATTCACCGCGTCGTACAGGAGCACGCACCGGCCATCGTTCCAGACGTAGACGCCGAGCCGGCCTGGCGCTCCCCCATCGAAGAGCTAGGCCCTGTGCGCTCCTGGCTGTGTGTTCCCCTCATCTCCAAGAACAAAACGCTGGGCCTGCTGATGATAGATTCCCATCGGCCCAACGCTTACGGCGAAGAGACAGCCCGCCTGGCCTTTGCCTTCGCCCATCACGCCGCCATAGCCATCGACAACTCCCGACTATACGAACAAACGCGCGTGCAATTGCGTGAGGCGGTCTTGCTCCACGGCGTGACCGCTGCCCTCTCCTCCACCCTCGATTTGGACGAAATGCTGCCCTACGTGGCCCGCAGCCTGTGCGAGGCGATGAACAGCAGCCGCGTCGAACTCTATGAATTGGATGAAAAGACCGGCGATCTCACTGTCGTAGCCCATTACGCGGCCCTCGAGCCGGCTCCGGCAGACGAACAACGTTCGGGCACAGGTCAAACCCGCTCTCTGAGCGACTTTCACGCAGCGGCAGAAGCGCTAAGCTGGGGTCGCCCCATTCAGGCGAGGATAGACGATTCAGAGATCGATGCCCGGGACAAAGCCGTGCTGGCAGACCACGAGGCACAGGCTGCACTGCTCCTGCCAATAGCAGTGCATGGCCACACGCTGGGTCTGGCTGCAGTGTGGGAAAACGATGGCCCGCGCCGTTTCGCCCCAGGGGAAATCGCGCTGGGTCAGACATTGATCCACCAAGCCGCCATCGCCATGGAGAACGCCTCGCTGTTCGAGGCAACGCGGGAGCAAGTTCAGCGGACAGAGCTCCTCCTGGAAGCCAGCAAAGCAGCCGCTTCAACGCTCGACAGCACAGAAGTCCTGCAGCGACTGGCTGAGGCCGTGGCCCAGGCCATCGGCGCCGATATGACGGCGGTCTGTCTGCTCGACGAAGATGGAACAGCGCTCAGGCCTGTCATCGGCTACCAGGTGCCCCCAAAATGGCTCGAAACCTACCGAGAGTTGCTCATTCCGATCGCGGAACATCCATTCGTGGAAGAGGCTTGGCGCAGCCGACAACCGATCTACACCAGCGCCGCTCCCGACGACCCGCGACTCAACGAGAGGACACAGCAGCTATTCCCTGCTGAGTCCATTCTCCTGATCCCGATGACCGTGAGAGACGAGATCATCGGCGGTTTGTGGGCTACGTGGTGGGAAGAAGCACATCCCTTCGTCGAGGAGGAACTGCAACTGACAGAAGGTATCGTGCGCCAGGCAGCCGTCGCCATCCAACACGCCCGCCTGTTCGAGGAAGTGGAGGCCGCGCGCGTCGAGTTGCAACAACGAGCAGAGGCCCTGCAGGAAGCGAACGTTCGCCTGCAAGAGCTCGACCGCCTCAAGAGCCAGTTCCTGGCAAACATGAGCCACGAACTCCGCACGCCGCTCAACTCTGTCATCGGCTTCTCCGAAGTGTTGGTGGATGGGCTGACGGGCGAGCTATCTACCGGCCAGAAGGAGTGCGCGGAGAACATCCTGTACAGCGGAGAACACCTCCTGGCCCTGATCAACGACATCCTCGACCTCTCCAAGATCGAGGCCGGCCACATGACGTTGGAACCGACCTCCTTCGACGTGGCCGAATGGATGAGGGAAGTGCAGGCAACGGTCAAGCCCCTCTTTGACAAGAAGGCGCAAGTGCTGGAAATGAGAATGGGGGACGACTTGCCGTCTCTCATCGCCGATCCTTTCCGCATCAAGCAAGTGCTGCTGAATCTGCTCAGCAACGCCAACAAGTTCACGCCTGAGGAAGGCCGCATCACCCTTGCGTGCCACATGGTCGATCCCAACACGATGCTCTTCGCCGTATCCGACACCGGCATCGGGATCAAGTCGGAGGATCAGGAGATCATCTTTGAGGAATTTCGCCAGGCAGGCGACTTTTCAGAGAAGGTCAAGGGAACCGGGCTGGGACTGACCATCAGCAGGAAGCTGGTGGAAATGCACGGAGGCCGCATCTGGGTCGAAAGCGAACCGGGTCACGGCGCGACCTTCTCCTTCTTGCTTCCCATCGCCGGCCCCCCAGACACGGAAGCAAAGACGGGCAGCACCATCACACTATCCACAGAGAACAAGACGGTCCTGGTGGTCGAGGACGATCGCCAATTCAGCAATCTACTGGCCTTTTACCTGCGGCAGGAGGGATACACGCCCATTCAGCACTATACCGGCGCAGAGGTGCTGGAGCGAACGGTGGCGCTAGACCCCGCTTTCATCACCCTCGACCTCATGCTCCCCGAGCAGGATGGCTGGAAGATCATCAGCGCTCTCAAGTCAGACCTTCGCACGCAGGACATCCCAATACTCGTCATCACGGCGGTGAAGGATGGACAAGAATTGGCGTTCAGCCTGGGTGCGGCAGACTATCTAACCAAACCGGTGCACCGCAGCGACGTGCAGAACTTGCTGAAGCGAATGAAAATGCCCGCACCAGAGGATCGAAAGATAAGAGTGCTACTCGTGGACGACGACCCCGACGTCATCCAGTTGCTGGAGGAGATGCTGCCCCCCGAACACTATGAGACGCTCGTGGCGAGCGACGGGCAGCAGGGTCTCGATGCGGCGCACGACGAACGCCCAGACATGATCATCCTCGACTTGGTGATGCCGGGCACGACCGGCTTCGAAATGCTGTCCAAGCTCCGGGAGGTCTCTGAAACGGCGAACATCCCCGTCATCGTCCTCACCGCCATCGACGTGACGCCGGAGCAGCGTCGATTCCTCGACGAGAACACCCAAGGGATTCTGCTGAAGTCCCAGATCACCCCGCAGATCCTGCTGGCGGAACTGCGCCGCCTGGAAGAACAACCCCCTCAGACCTCGGAGAGCTGATCAGGCTCCTCCCTCATCAGGCTCGGTATGGATGACCACGCGCTCCAGCCCGGCGACCTCTTCCCGCAACCGCGCTTCCAACCGGGTGCTGATCTGATGGGCCACAACCAGCGGGATCTCGCCGGGTAACGTGCAATGCATCGAGACGGACCACCCCCCATCGCTCCGTCGCACCCGGATGCGGTGGCATGCATCCCCTTCGACGACCTCGGCTGCCACCTTCTGCACCAGCTCGGCCACCCCCGCCTCCGCCAGGCCAGAGGTAGGCGTCTGGACCAACTGCCCCTGAGGCTCGATGTGAACGGTCACCTCTGCCAAGCCGGGTATCTCTGCACACGCCCGATCCTCAAACGAAGATACCAATGCATGCGCGTCGTGCAGGCAAAGCGCCCGATCAGCCTCCGCGTGAACCTCCACGTAATGGCCTCCCCTCGCCTCATAGATCCACACGTGATGGACGTCGATCCCCATCTCGTCCGCCAGACACCGAAGCTGAACTGAGATTCTCTCCTGTTCTCCTGCCTCTGCGAGATCGCCGACCGGCTCCACGTGCACGAAGGCCAGATCCACCGCAGGCAGCGCCTCGACCCCTGCTTGCACCTGGTCGGCGACGGCGTGGGCCTGGTGGAGCCCCATCTTGCCGTCCACGTCAACGTGCATATCCACCCGCAGTTGCGGCCCGACGTGATCGGCGATGACCTGGTGAACGCCGAGAACCCCCGGCACGGACGAGGCGGTCGCCACAATCCGATCCGTGAGCTCCGGCAGCGCGCCGCGCCCTGTGAGATAGCCCAGATTCTCCGATAGAATCCCCCACAGCGAACGGAAAACCCACAGCGCAACCAGTATGCCCGCCAGCGGATCGAGCAGTGGATGGATGAGGCTTGAACCCCACACGCCGACCAGCGCCGCAGTGGAGGTCAAGACATCGGCCAGATTATCGCGGGCGCTGGCGCGGATGGCAGGGCTCTGGGTCAACTGCCCGATACGCCCCACCCGCACGTACATGACGACTTTGATCAACACGCTACCGATCAACGCGGCGGTGGGCCAGCCAGGCTCGATCGCCCGCGCCCCGGAAAGAAATCGCAACACGGCCTCTCGCCCTGCCGTAAACCCCGCTGCCCCCATCGCCGCAGCAATGAACAGGCTGACCAACGGCTCGAAGCGGCTGTGTCCCTGGGGATGGGTCTCGTCAGCAGGTTGCTGCGCGAGATAGAGCCCGATCGCCATCAGCAAGCTGTACAACGTGTCCGAAAGCGAGTTGGCCGCATCCGATAGCACCGCGCTACTGCCCGAGAGCCACGCCACCGCTCCCTTCGCCATCGCCAGGAGAGCGTTTCCCGCGATGGCGATCAGTATCGCCCGCCGATACAAACGCTGGCGGCGCGGATCGGCGGATTCGCGCCGCACGCATTGCATAGCCATACCGTCCTATCCTCCGAGATCACGTGATTCCCGACCAGAATGATAACACACCTGCCCTCTCTTTGCAATCGCATCGCACGAGTACCTGCTTCCCCCCCCACCCTCGCGGCAGGCCGTGGGGGTCGTACCTCTCGACGGCCGACTGGTCATTTTGCCCACGTGTGCTACAATATCGCTCGCCATGGGTGAACATCACCTGCTGCTGGCCTCTCAATCTCCCCGGCGCCGCGAGCTGCTGGCGCTATTGGGGCTCCCCTTCGAGACGATCACGCCCGACGTGGCCGAGGAAACCCGGCCAGATGAGCCGCCCGCCGCGCTGGCCGCCCGACTGAGCCAGGTGAAGGCCCGCAGTCGCAGAGCCGCCAGCGCCGACCACGCCATCGTCGTCGGCTGCGATACCATCGTCGCCTTCGAAGGCCAACCGCTGGGCAAGCCGCGCGACGATGACGAGGCAACCGAGATGCTGCGCCTCCTGCGTGGGCAGACCCACGCCGTCTACAGCGGCATCACCCTGGTGGAGACGGGCAGCGGCCGCACCGCGACCGATGTGGCCGAGACACAGGTGACGATGCGTGCTTACACCGACGCCGAGCTGGCCGCCTACGTCGCCAGCGGCGATCCACTGGACAAGGCCGGCGCCTACGGTATCCAGCACGTAGGTTTCCGCCCGGTCGCCGGACTGCAGGGCTGCTACCTCAACGTGATGGGCCTGCCCCTCTGCCACCTCGCGCGCCGCCTGCGCGCCTGGGGGATCGAGGCACTCCGGAACGTCCCGGTTGACTGCCAGGCCCACACGGGCCGCTACTGCCCGGTCTATGAGGATATTCTGAGCAACGAATGACGACCCGCCAATCGCGAATCACAAATCGCAAATCACTGGCTGTGCTCCTCGCCGCGCTCCTGCTGGCGGGCTGCACCTGCTCGCCAGATACGACGACGCCCGTTCCCCTATCGACGCTCACCGCCGCTTTCACGCCCGCCCCCACCCTCCCACCGCCCTCGCCCGACGGGGCAGCCGCCACCTTCCTCGATGCCTGGGAAGTGCGGGACTATGCGGCGATGTACGCCCTCCTCTCTCCAGAAAGCCGGGCCGCCATCGACGCCGACGGGTTCACCCAGCGCTACCGGAACGCGCTCAACACGGCCTCCGTCCTCACCGTCACCACTCGCCCCCAATCCGCCCTGTGGGAGGGCGATCGCGCCCAGTTGGCCTTTCATCTGGAACTGGAGACGGCCCTGGCCGGCACGCTGATCACCGACACGGTGATGTCCCTCAGCCTGAACGGGGGCCAATGGGGAATCGACTGGGATGCAGGGCTGATCTGGCCGCAACTGGCGGGCGGCCTCTACTTCCGCATGGACTATACCATCCCGGTGCGCGCCAACATCTACGACCGAAACGGCCTAGGACTGGCGGCCCAGGGGGTCATCGTCACCGTGGGTGTCGTCCCCGGCCAGATCGAGAACGAGGCCGCCGTCTTGCAGGCACTGGTGACAGTCACGGGACTCGATCCCGACGTGATGCGCAGCAAGTACGCCAGCGCGCCCGCCGATTGGAAAGTGCCCGTCGCCGATATCTCTGCCGAGGTGAGTGTGAACTACAACGACCTGCTCTCCATCGCCGGCATCTATCGCGACGAGAAGGACGGGCGCGCCTATCCGTATCACGGCATCGCGCCCCACGTCATCGGCTGGGTCTCCCCCGTGCCTGCCGAACAACTGGACGCCTATCGGGCCAGGGGGTACCGAGGGGACGAGTGGGTGGGCGTCTCCGGCCTGGAGGCGTGGGGGGAAGAGATCCTGGCGGGCAGGCACGGCGGCGAGCTGACCATCGTCACCGGCAGCGGCGAGAAGGTCATCACGATAGCCAAGAGCGACCCCATCCCCAGCCGCGCCATCTATACCACCATCGACCGCAACTTTCAGGAAAAGGTGGAGCAGATCCTGGGCGGGCGCAAGGGGGCCATCGTCGTGCTCGACGTGCGCAGCGGCGCGGTGCTGGCGATGGCCAGCGGGCCGGGCTTTAACTCCAACGCCTTCGTCGGGCCGACCGGCGCGGCGGAGCGGAACCAGATCGTGACCGATCCCCGCCGCCCGCTCTTCAACCGGGCTACGCAGGCCACCTACCCACCCGGCTCGGTGTTCAAGATCGTCACCATGTCGGCGGCGGTGGGGGATGGAGGCATGCACCCCACTCACACAGGCTTTTTCTGCCCCGGCTACTGGGAAGGGCTGGGGCCAGCCTACCGCAAGGGATGCTGGAAGACAGACGGGCACGGTGATATCACACTTCAGGATGGCCTCACCGCCTCGTGCGACGTCGTGTTCTACTCCGTGGGGCAACGCCTCGACGGGATAGACCAGAATATGCTGCCCCGGTACGCCCGGGGTTACGGGCTCGGGGAAAGGACCGGGTTGGAGGGAGTGCTGGAGGAAAGCGGGCTGGTTCCCGATCCCGACTGGAAGGTCAACACCATCGGCGAGCCATGGTGGGTAGGCGACTCGGTCAATCTGGCCATCGGGCAGGGCTATCTGTTGGTGACCCCACTGCAGGTGGCGCGCATGATGGCTGCGGTGGCCAACGGCGGCACGCTCTACCGGCCCTACGTCATCCAGCGCATCAGCGCGGCGGGAGAGACACCGGAGCAGGTGACTGCGCCGGAGGTCGTCGGCGCGTTGCCCGTCAGCTCGGAGAACCTGCTTTCGATCCAGAGCGCGCTGTTGGGTGTGACCACCAATTCCATCGGCACAGCCTGGTACCGCTTCACCGGGTTGAGCATTCCCGTTGCCGGCAAGACCGGCACCGCCGAGGTGGGCGGGGCGGACACCCAGCCTCATTCCTGGTTCGCCTCCTACGCCCCGGCGAACGCTCCCGAGATCGCCATCGTCGTCGTGGTGGAAAATGCGGGGGAAGGAACGAGCGTGGCCGCGCCGCTGACGCGGCAGGTGGTCGAGGCTTACTACGGCCTGCCGCTTTCCACACTGCCGCCCCAGGCGGAAGAGGGGTACGTGCCGCCGACGCCTGCGCCTACTCCCTAGAGCAGAGCAGGGGAACCGCTCATTGGCATCTCACCTCAGATAGGTGTATACTTGCACCAGGGCACATAACTCTGGCCCCACATCCAGTGATAGCTTTCCAAGAGGTTAGCCATGGATGATCTAACCGGCCGCACGCTGGGCCAATACCAGATCGTGCAGCGCCTTGGCGAGGGTGGAATGGCCACCGTATACAAGGCCTTTCAGCCCTCCCTCAACCGGTACGTGGCGATCAAGGTCTTGCCCCCTGACCTTGCCCGCCAACCTGACTTTGCGGCCCGCTTCACCCGGGAAGCCCACGCCGTAGCCCAGCTCCAACACCCCCACATCCTGAGCGTCCACGACTTTGGCCGCGAGGGCGACCTGTCGTACATCGTCATGCAGTACGTGGAGGCAGGCACCCTCCAGAAACAAATGCGCCAGCCGATGAACCTGGAAACCGTCGCCAAGATCATTGAGCAGTTGGCCGACGCCCTGGATTATGCCCATCGGCGGGGCGTCATCCACCGCGACATCAAGCCCACCAACGTGTTGATGGAAGAGGGGCGCTGGCCGCTCCTGGCCGACTTTGGGATCGCCAAGCTGCTCGGCGGGGACAGCGGCCTGACGGCCACGGGGGTAGGTATCGGGACGCCGGCTTATATGTCCCCGGAACAAGGCCATGGCCAGCCAGTGGACGCCCGCAGCGACGTATACTCCCTGGGGGTGATGCTGTTCGAGATGCTGACCGGGCGAGTGCCGTTCATGGCCGACACTCCGCTGGGCATCGTGATGCAGCATGTCTTGAACCCGCTCCCCCCGCCGCGCAGCCTGAACCCAGCCATTCCCGAGGCAGTCGAGCGGGTCGTATTCAAGGCCCTGGCCAAAGATCCGGACGATCGGTTCACGTCCGCCGGGGAGATGGCTGCCGCGCTAAGAAGGGCGCTGACACCAGGAATCGCTCCAAGGATTTCGCCCCTCCCAAGAGCAGCGCCCGCGCCGCCGGCCGCCGTCACCTATCCCGAGCGACGCCCCCGGTGGGGCAGAGTTCTAGCGCAGATCGCCACGGGAACGACGGGCATCGCCATCTTCGCGGCCCTCATCATCTGCCTGGCTGTGGGCGGAGTGGTGATCTGGGCGACGCAGAACCCGGACGCCCTGCCCCGTATCTTTGGCCCAATCACGTCTGAGATTCAGAACCTGCTGGCCGGAGAATCACCAGCCGCCGATGCCCGCGCCTTCGGCGACCCCATCCTGGCGGCCATCGCCGACCGGGAGCCGGACTATGCCGACGACTTTAGCGATCCAACCAGCGGCTGGCCGGTGCAGTCCGACGCCCGCCAGGAAACCGGGTACGAGGATGGGGTGTACAGTGTGCTGATCAAAACCGCCGATACCGGCTCAGGGCTGTCTGTGGACGAGCTGCGCGAGTTCGACGATTTCGTGATCCAAGTGGATGCCCGGTGGGTCGGCAGTGCGCCTGGGAACACCGGCTTTCGTTGGCGATTCGAGCGGGACGACGAGCCATGCTACAGTGCATGGACTTACCCACGCATCAAAAGGTGGGGCTTGTCGAACAAGACAAAGACGATAGATGTCGGTGGATGGTCCAGTCACATCCGCGAGGAACAGGATTGGAACCATCTGACCTTGATAGTCAGCGAAGAGAATATCGCCTTGTACATCAACGGCGCACCGGTGGGCT
>DAOUDX010000130.1:0-3683 GCA_034430835.1 Anaerolineae bacterium | reverse complement strand
CTTCATCGCGGGCAGCGTCACTGTCACCTTGCGCCCGGCGGGCAGGTCGAAGTAGTTGTCGCTAAAGACGGCGTCCGTTCCCTCCAATTCCAGCCACACGAAGCGGGCCACCTTGTGCGCCGAAATCGCGATCTCAAAGCCTTCATCTATCGCCGTGACGTTGCTGGTCAATTCGGGGTCGGCCAGGGCCAGATGCTTGGTGGGGATGAAGGGCATCAGCCCCACGCTGACCCGCTCATCGCCTTGCCACAATTCGTAGACCAGCACGACTTGGCGTCGGTTCTCGATGGTGACTTGCTCGGAGAAATCGAGCGCGCAGACCTGCACCGAGCCAAGCGCGGGCACAGCCACTGTCTCCTCGCTTGACCGTAGCACCTCTCCCTCCAGCGTCTCTAGCGACCAGCGGACGGTCCCCTGCCATTCGCCGGTCAGGTCATTGGTGAGGAAAAGTGTTGCCTCGGGACTCCACTCCTCCGGCGGGCGCTTCCCGCCGCTCAGGAACTGCTGGACAGTCTCCCATCCCACGAACTGGACCCCCTCCCCCAGAGACGCGCCGTCCGGCGTTTCCGCCGACCAGCGGACGCGCACTCTACTGGCGAGATTGAGGTCTGAGTGCACTTCTAGCGGCTTTCCTTCCTCGGCGGAGAGCAGCACCGGGGCGTAAAAGCGGCGCGCGGCGTAATGGAGCGTTTTCCAGCGCCCGAAATAGTCCAGGCTTGACCACGAAGCGACGGGCCAGCAGTCGTTGAGTTGCCAGTAGAGCGTGCCGCCGGTGCAGCGCCGGTTCCGCCGCCAGAACTCGACGCCGGTGCGCACCGCCTCGGCTTGGAGCACCTGCGTCAGGTAGATCAGCGAGGCAAAGTCCTTGGGCATGCGGAAGTGGTCAGTCAGGTAGGTGATGATCTTGCTGTTGCCTGCCCTGTTGCGCTGGTGATGTTCCATGATGTACGAGGTCATGTTCCAATCGGCTTCTTCGGCGAAAGAACGGATGGTCGCCATACATGGCAGTGACTGGAAGCCAAACTCGCTGACGAAGCGGGAGTTGTGCTGCCGGTATGCCTTGAACGGCTTGTCACCATGCCAGACCTCCCAGTTGTGGGTGTCGCCCGCCCGGGTGCCGTTGGGGTTGAGGAAGGGGGTGTTCGAGGAGGGAGAACTGGGCCAATAGGGCGTGTCGGGGTCCTCGGCGGTGCATATCTCCGGCAGGAGGTGGTGGAACATGCGGTCGTATGCGTCCATGAAGCGCTGGCTGTCCTTGATGTTCTCCCATCCCCAGGCGACCCATCCCATCTCCATCTCGTTGTTGCCGCACCACAGCGCCAGGCTGGTCCTATGCCGCAGGCGGCGGATGTTCTCCACGGCCTCAACCCGCACGTTTTCGATGAATGGCTCGTCGTCGGGGTAGATGCTGCAGGAGAAGCAAAAGTCCTGCCATACGAGGATGCCATACCGGTCGCACAGATCGTAGAAACGTTCCTCTTCGTAGAGGCCACCGCCCCACACGCGCAACATGTTCATGTTCGCTTGGGTCGCGCTGCGGATGAGGTGGGCCAGGTGATCGTCGCTGATACGAGTGGGGAAGGAATCGGCCGGGATCCAGTTGGCCCCCTTGGCAAAGATAGGCACGTCGTTGACGACGAAGGTGAACGAGGTACCGAACTCATCTTCCTCTTGACGCAGCCCCAGCGTGCGCAATCCGATCTGGAAAGCTCGCCGGTCGTGGGCGCTCCCGTCCCGGAGGAGCGTCACCTCGACTTCGTACAGCGGCTGCTCTCCATACCCGTTGGGCCACCAGAGACGCGGATCGGCGACGTCGATGGTCAGTGTACCAGCGGTCTCACTGCCGGTCAGCTTCGCTGCTGCCTCTTGCACTTGTCCGTCGGGCGCGGTGAGACGCAGGGCGGCGATCAGATCGGTTTCCTGCCACCTTTCGACGGTCACGCCCGCACTGACAGTGACACGCTCGCCGGTGTGCTGCTGGCGCAGGTGGACGTTGTCCAGGCGGGCAAGGGTGTATCCTTCCAGGCGCACGTCCTTCCAGATGCCGATGGGGGGGAGCTGCGGTCCCCAGTCCCATCCAAACTGGCAGGGAGCTTTGCGCAGGTAGGGGCCGCCGGGAATGGAGTGGACGGGGTTTTGCAGTGGGTGCTCCTCCAACCGACCACGGATGTAGGCCAGCGGCGAGGGGAAGACGATGTGCAGCTCGTTTTCGCCTTCGGCCAGCAGCGACTTGATGTCCCAGCGGTATCGTCTGAACTGGTTCTCCACGTGACCCAACGGCCGGTCGTTGAGCGTGACGTCGGCCAGTGTATCCAGTCCATCGCAGACCAGGAAGATCCGCTCCTCCTCCAGCAGCTCCGGTGTGGCCTGGAAAGTGAGGCGGTACTCCCAGTCGCGCTCGGCCACCCACTGGACGTGCAGCTCGTTGTCGGCGGCAAAGGGGTTGGGGATGCGGCCCATCGCCATCAGGTCGGTGTGGACGCACCCGGGCACCCAGGCGGGGAGCCATTCCTCCGTTCCTCTCTCGCGAAACTGCCATTTGTCGATCAGGGATTGTGCGTGCATAGAACCTCGTTGATCAGTTGGCTGCGATGTCTCCAGGTAGCAAGGATGGCAAAGAGACCGAAGGCGGTCGCCCACACGTGTATGAACAGCTCTACTGCTACCTCACCATTCATCGGAAGGTAGAGGCCGTTCTCCAGGAAAAAGAGCAAGTCGATCAATCCCAGGAAGACCATCGCGCCGCCGCTGACCAGCCCGAACAGCAGCCCGCTCGGCCGCACACGCCATAGCCCCACGGCCCCCAGGATGGCGGTTGTGGCGACCCAGGCATCGGGCAGGGGAAATGATAGCTCCCAAGCGAGCCAGGCGTCGGAGCGAGAGGCGAAGGTGCTCTCGCGCTGGGCGTCGAGATCGGCGAGGAAGATGGCCCAGAAGAGGATGGTGCCGGCGGCGGTCAGGAGCATCAGGATGGCTGTAACGGTCAGGACGGTGGGGCGTTTCATCGCGCTTTCTCCCTGTTGTTTTGTGGGGCTGATTATAAAGCCAACTTGCTGAGGGGGCAAGCGCGCGATGTCCCACGCGACGAGAAAGTAGTCGGCCAGCCCGGCCCGCTTGATGACATCCAGCTCCCTGTCCAACCGCTCTCTGGGCGGGACGAAGCGCGCGGTGGAACAGAGCTTCTCGGCCCGCGCCAGCCGCATCCCGGGGTGGACGCCGTGCGCCTCTGCCCGCGCGCAGCAGTCGAGCACCGCGCCGTCGTCCCACGGCCGCCCGCCGACGACCAGAGGAGCCTCGGCCGGGGATGGGTCGTTTTGCCGCTCCACCTGCACCGGCAGGCGGAGGGCCAGCACACAGGCCACGCGCACGCTGACCACTTCGCTCCAGTCCATCCATCAAGCAGAACGTATGTTCTATTATACTGCCGGTGGCCGGGGTGTCAAGCGTGGGCGAGTAGTGGTGACAAGCTGCGCCGCCGGGGAGCTGCAGGCTGTCACCACGTTTTGCGTCCGTCAAGAGAGTGTGCTAGAATAGCCATAGGACCGTGCGCGCGCGAGGAGGACTATGATTGAAATCCAACCTGCCCTTATCCCCCAAGGCCTGCACTGGCCCAAGCTGACGGGTCGCAAACAGACCGGACATCAAGCCACCTGACGTCGGAGACATATCCGTGAATAAGAAGT
>DAOUDX010000129.1:0-4935 GCA_034430835.1 Anaerolineae bacterium | reverse complement strand
CATCTACGTCGCGGCGCAGGATGGCTGGGTGGTGGGTTGGGTCCACGTCTGCGTGCGCCCGCTGGTGCAGGTTGATCGGGCGGCCGAGATCGAGGGGCTGGTGGTGGATGAGGCCTGTCGTGATCGTGGGATTGGGCACCTCTTAATTCAGCAAGCCGAGCAGTGGATGCGGGAGAGAGACTGCGACACCGCATACGTGCGCTCCAACATTGTCCGCGAAAGGGCGCATAGCTTTTATGAGGAGCTGGGGTACGAGAACATCAAGACCAGTTTGACGTTTCGCAAGATGCTGAGGGATGACGGCTGATCTGAAGGCGATCCTATTTGACGTGGACGACACGCTCTTCGACCGGCACGGCGCGCAGTTGATGGCGCTCGATGCTGTGGTGCGTGAGTTTCCAGATGTGTTTGCCAGCATCGATCACAGGATAGTGGTCGATGCGTTCCTGGAGTCGGATCGCATCATCGTGCAGGAATTCTCTGAGAGCGACTATGCATTCGAGGAAGCTCGCTCGCGAAGACAACGGCTATTTCTGAGGTTGCTCGGTTTGGATGAATCGCCCGTGGAGGAGATGGCGGAATTCTACGTTGAGGTGTATCCTAGGGCACATGCGCCAATCGAGGGCGCCGAGTCCGTTGTGGAGGAGCTGGCGGCGCGCTTCCGGCTGGGCGTCGTCTCCAACGGCTTCCCGGACGTTCAGTACCAGAAACTGGAGACACTGGGCATTCACCGCTTTTTCGAGTGCATCGTGCTCTCTGAGGAGTTGGGCATTCGGAAGCCGGATCCGGGCATCTTCTGGCGGGCGACCGAGTTGTTGGGCGTGAGGCCCGATGATTGCCTGTACGTCGGCGACTCCTACGCCAACGACGTCGTCGGCGCGAACCAGGCCGGTATGCGGGTGTGTTGGTTCAATCCGGGTGGGCAAGCGGTTCAGGGCGATATCTTGCCGGACCTGGAGGTGCGCGCGCTCAAGGAGATTGTCGAGGTCGTGCTATGAGCTTCAGAGGCGTCTTTTTCGATCTATACGGGACACTGTTGGTTTACGGCGACATGCAGGCTGCCTGGTCTGACTGGCTATCGGTGTTGTACGAGCAACTGGCCAAGGGCGGCCTGTCGATGTCGAGGGAGGAATTCGCAGAGCGGTGCGACGGGTTCTTCGAGCGGCCTCGGCCGCCCGCGCAGGACGACGGTCTGACCCTCTACGAGCGCCGCATCCAAGCGCTGGGCGCGGAGCTGGGGCTGGACTTGGGGGACGTGGCGTTCAGCAAGGCCGCCGATGCATCCATCAATGCGTGGCAGAGGCACGTGCCTATCGATCCGGATGCGCACGCTGTGCTGGGCGCGCTGCGGACGAGAAAGACGTTGGCGCTGGTCTCCAATTTCGATCACCCACCCCACGTGTATCTATTGCTTTCTGAGCTGGGACTGGCGAGGTTCTTTGACTCGGTCGTCGTCTCGGGAGAAGTGGGTGTCGAGAAGCCGGACCCGCGCATCTTTGCCATGGCGCTCGCGCAGACGGGATTGGAGCCGCGCGAGGTGATCTACGTGGGCGATACGGCGGAGGATGTGCAGGGGGCTCTGGCGGCGGGTCTCTGCCCGATCCTCATCCGGCGCGGTGAACTGGAGGGCAAGATCGCCGATTTCAGGCTGGATCGGCGATCCTCGGCGGTTGAGCCGATTGAGGGGGTGGAGGTCATTTCCAGCTTGGCGGCGTTGGTAGATATGCTTGGGCAAAAGAACATCAGACGATATGGGGAGGAGGAATCGCCGAATGAGTGAGAGAGAAGTGCAGCTTCGCTACGGGTGCAACGGGCATCAAAAACCGGCCAGGGTGTATGCCAAGACGGGGGCGTTGCCTTTCGAGGTGCTGAACGGCGCGCCCGGCTACATCAACATGCTGGACGCGCTCAACGCCTGGCAGTTGGTGAAGGAACTGAGGCAGGCGACGGGGCTTCCGGCAGCGGCGTCCTTCAAGCACGTCAGCCCTGCAGGAGCGGCGGTAGGGCTCCCGTTGAGCGACGTGCTGAAGAAATCCTACTTCGTCGAGGGACTGGACCTCTCCCCCTTGGCGGTGGCCTATGCGCGGGCGCGGGGCGCGGATCGCGTCTCCTCCTTCGGCGACTTTATCGCGCTGAGCGACGAGGTGGACGTCCCGACGGCGGAGCTGATCCGGATCGAGGTTTCGGATGGCGTCATCGCGCCCACCTACGCGCCGGAGGCGCTAGAGATCCTGCGCCAGAAAAAGGGCGGCAAGTACCTCGTCATACAGATGGACCCTGGTTACGAGCCGGACGAGGTGGAGGTGCGCGAGGTCTTTGGTGCCATGCTGGAGCAGAAGCGGAACGACGCCGTCATCAGCGCCGATATGTTCCAGAACGTCGTCACCAAGAATGAGGTGCTGCCCGAATCGGCGGTGCGGGATCTGCTGGTGGCGCAGGTGGCGCTCAAGTACATCCAATCCAACTCGGTCTGTTTCGCTGTCGATGGGCAGGTCATCGGCGCGGGGGCGGGGCAGCAATCGCGCGTCCACTGCGCGCGGCTGGCGGCCTCCAAGGCCGACCTGTGGTATCTGCGCCAGCACCCGGCGACGTTGGGGCTAGAGTTCCGCGAGGGCCTTTCTCGCGCGGAGAAAAACAACGCCATCGACGGGTTCCTGCGCGACGATCTCGCGCCCGCCGAGCTGGCGTACTGGGAGGGGTACTTCGAGGAGGTACCGCAGCGGCTCTCGGCGGGGGAGAAGCGCGCGTGGCTGGACGGGATGGCCGACGTGTGCCTGGCCTCCGACGCCTTCTTCCCCTTCCGCGATTCCATCGACCGGGCGTCGCAGAGCGGCGTCAGGTACGTGGTGCAGCCCGGCGGCTCGGCCCGGGACGACGTCGTCATCGAGGCCTGCGACGAGTATGGGATGGTGATGGCGTTTTCTGGGGTGCGGCTGTTCCATCACTAGCGGTTGGCGATCGGCAGTTAGCTGTTAGCGATTGGCAGTCAGTGGAGTCGAAAGGAGAGGACTGTGGGCTATCCGTTTGAGCAGTTACGGGTTTGGCATTCCGCTGCCAGCAGCTAATTGCCAACAGCTCTTTCGAGGAAGGGGTACGATGAAAGAACAATTCGTGCGCGATCTACGGCCCGGCGAGCGCGTGCTGGGCTTTTTTCTGGTGCACCACAAGCAACTGGAGCCTTTCCGCGACCGCACGCGGGGTGAGTTCCTCACGCTCGTCCTGGCCGACTGCACGGGCGAGATCCTGGCGCGGGTATGGGAGGACGCACCTGCGCTGGCCGAGACCTTCGAGCAGGGGCAGGTGGTCAAGGTGGCGGGCGAGGTGGAGGAGTACATGGGGCGCTGGCAGGTCATCGTCGAAAAGATCCGTCCCGCCGAGACCGACGAGTATGATCCTGCCGACATGTTCCCCGCCACCGAGCGGGACGTGGACGAGATGCTGGCCGTCGTGCGGGAGACAGTGGAGGGGATCGAGGAGCCGCACCTGCGGGCGCTGGCGGCTCGCTTCTTCGAGGACGAGGAATTCGTTGCCTGCTTCTCGCGCGCCCCGGCCGCCCGCCGCATCCACCATGCCTACCTGGGCGGCCTGCTGGAGCACACGGTCGAGGTGGTGACACTGTGTAAGAGCCTGCTGGAGGTCTACCCGCAGATTCACCGCGACCTGCTGCTGACCGGCGCGTTGCTGCACGACGTAGGCAAGACGGCCGAGTTCGCGTACGAGACCGACATCGATTACTCCGACGAAGGGCGGCTGCTGGGCCACGTCGTGATGTCGGATCGGCTGGTGACCAACGGTATCGCCGCCATCCCCGAATTTCCCGATGACCTGGCGCTGCGTCTGCGCCACATGATCCTCAGCCACCACGGGCGGTACGAGTGGGGCTCGCCACGCCGCCCGCAGACGCTGGAGGCGGTGGCGCTGCACCACGTCGAGAACCTCGACGCGCAGGTCAACCGCTTCCACCGCATCCTGGCCGCCCGCCGCGAGACGGACAAACCCTGGACCGACTACGACACGCTCCTGCGCCGCCACCTCTACGCCGGGCGGGGCGAGGAAGAGCTGTCGGTCGAGGAGGAAGGGCAGGCGGAGTGAAGGTTCTCCCCCGCCTCTAGCTCTTCCCCTGTGAGGGTAGCAGGACGTCCACTTGACCCAGATGAATCACGCGGGTTCGCTTTCTGCCCCTAGTTCCCTGGCTCCTTGAATCGACGGCTTGTCGGAGTTTGCCCCTTCCATATCCTTTGTCAAGCGTGGGGAGGTACTCTGTCGTCTGGGTACGACAGGTGGTACCAAGGCTCCAATGCTGCTGGGCAAAAGGGCTGACGTCGAAGGTGTCCCTTTTCGTGTTTCGATTTCTCTCCTTTGCACGATGACAGATGCTGTATGAGATAGTATACTTGAGGAGAATCTGCAGGGCCTAACCTTGCGCGGCGTAAGGTTGTCTGTGTCACCTCTCCCAATGATCCCCTCCCTCCAGCTTGGAGGGAGGGGATGGGTGGGGTAGGTGGAGCGGTGGCTCCACAAGAACCCTTGGCCGCGCGAGTCTTTTTGTCTGATGGAATGGGTGGTGAAGGAGCAGTGGCTCTGTTGAGTGACTCAGCAGTCTCTTGGAGGATAGTACGGATGAAACCATGGCGGTCTTTCAGATTGGCGCTCGTGCTCGTAGTGGCGACCGCACTGAGCGGCGCGGTGAACGCACCGCTGTCCAGCGCCAGGTCCGGCGTTCAGAGAACTGTACAGAAAGCAGCAGGCGTACAGGCGGGGGAGGTGATCATCGTCGATCACACCACCACGGACATCACGGCTGGACATTTACCCAAAAAGTTGCACCAGTAGATAATGTGTGAAGTTGACCTCCTCTGGCAAGTGTGAGATCATACAAATTGCACAGGGGAGGCCAATATGGGAAAGCGATACTCAGCAAAATTGAAGTTCCAA
>DAOUDX010000128.1:0-15016 GCA_034430835.1 Anaerolineae bacterium | reverse complement strand
TATGCCCTCCGTGCTTGCGAACATGGATATGGCACAGAATTGTCAACTATCGCGGCCCAACCATATGTTTGGCGACCTGCAAGTTGCCAAACATGATGCCCGCACGGGCACACAACGGCGCACCTTCCCCCGGCTGGGGATGTGCGCCGCAAGTCGTTCGCTGCTACTTTCTCGTCCGTTCACCGTTTCCCTGTGTTCTTCGCGGGCTTTCGGGCAGGCCGGTCAGCCAGGATGCCTTTCGGTTTGGGGGCGAGTATGGTTGGCGAACGAGAAAATCAGCTTGGAAAAGGGCAGTTTTGGCGCAGCCAAAACTGCTAAGGCGCATTTCAGACCTCAGGAGTTGAGACTGCGAGCAAATATAACGCACTGACTGAAACGACTCAGTTTTCGCCCCAGAAGTGAAATGCGCCCGTCAGCCATTCCTCATGAGCAGCGGCAGATACACGCGTCGGATGTCGAGGTCCAGGGCCCACAACTCCCGCCCGCTCACGCCATCGTCGGCGCCGAAGAACACGCCGTCGCCCACCAGGGCCAGATGCTGCGGCTCCGAGCCCGTGATCCCCGCGTAGATGTCCGCGACCCTCACCGTGCCTCCCTCGGTCCCATCGCTCCTCCACAGCTCGCGCCCTCCCACCCCGTCATCCGCGACAAAGTAGAGCAGCACGCCGTACGCGCTCGTGAGATCGGACGGGGACGAGGAACCGCTGCCGGTGTAGATATCCCGCACGCGCACGGTGCCCGATTCGGTGCCATCGCTCTTCCACAGCTCGCGCCCGGTGGTGGAATCTCTACCGGCGAAAAAGAGCCTGCCCCCGACGTTGGTCAGAGACCCGATGTCCGAGGTCTCGCCGGAAACAATGTCCTTGACCATCACCGTGCCGGATTCGGTGCCGTCGCTCTTCCACAAGGCGAACCCGCCGCTAAAATCGGAGGCGACGAAAAAGAGCGTGCCGTTCACGTCAGTTAGATTGCTCACATCGGAATCGTCGTCTCCGGGCTCGATGTCCTTGACCATCACCGTGCCGGATTCGGTGCCATCGCTCTTCCACAGCTCCTCGCCGTAGGTCTCGTCGTAGGCGACGAAAAAGAGCGTGCCGTCTACGGCGGTCAGGTACTTGAGATACGGGCTTCCGGTCCCGGTGTAGATATCCTTGACCAGGAGCGTGCCCGTCAGCGTGCCGTCGCTTTTCCACAGCTCCCTTCCGTTCACCCCCTCCTCGGCGACGAAAAACAGCGTGCCGTCCACGTCGGTCAGTTGCTCCGGCTCCGAACCCTCGGCCCCGGTGTAGATGTCCCTGACCCGCAGCGTGCCGCCCTCTGTCCCATTGCTCTTCCACAACTCCTCGCCGGAATTGCCGTCGTAGGCGCTGAAGAAAAGCACACCGCCGCTTACGGTCAGGTGTTGAGGCTCAGAGCTGCAATCTGACGTACAGATATCCTTCACCATCACCGTGCCCGATTCGGTGCCGTCGCTCCTCCACAGCTCGCCATCATAGACACCATCAGCCGCGGCGAAAAAGAGCGTGCCTCCAAAGTTCGTCAAATAATCCGGGTGCGAACCGTGACTCCCCGTGTAGATATCCTTGACCCGCACCGTGCCCGCGCTTGTGCCGTCGCTCTTCCACAGCTCCTCGCCACTGACCTCGTCGTCGGCAGCGAAGAAGAGCGTGCCATTTACGTCGGCCAGTTCTTCCGGAAGCGAACCGGCGCCGAGCGTGTTGATGTCCCTGAGCCGCATGGTGCCGCCCGCCGTGCCATCGCTCTTCCATAGCTCGACTCTGCCGGCGGCATCGTAAGCCCTGTAGAAAAGCACGCCGTCTACGTCAGTCAGGCGATCTGGCGATGAAGAGTCCGAACCCGGGAGGCTGTCCTTGACGAGGACGGTGCCCGGTCCGGTGCCATCGCTCTTCCACAGCTCAGAGCCGTGGTCGTCGTCATGGGCGGCGAAAAACAGCGTCCCGCTCACGTCGGTCAGGTTGGCCGGGCCAGAAGAGCCCGATCCGGTGACAATGTCCTTGACCATCACCGTGCCCAGATCGGTGCCGTCGCTCTTCCACAGCTCCAGGCCATTGCTGCCACTGCTGCCCTGGAAGAAAAGCGTCCCGCTCACGGCGGTCAGGTATCCCGCCCTGACGTTCCCGACCTGCACCGTACCACCTTCTGTGCCATCGCTCTTCCGCAACTTATAGTTGTTGCCACTATCTCGCGCCTGGAAGAAGAGCGTGCCGTTCACGTCCGTCAGCCAGTACGGGTTCGATCCCTCACTTCCCGGGTAGATGTCCTTGACCATCACCGTACCCGTCAGCGTGCCGTCGCTCTTCCACAGTTCTATCCCATTGACGCCGTCATTGGCCCGGAAGAAAAGCGTGTCATCCACGGCGGCCATCCAGCTCACACCCGAATCAGTCGTCCCCGTATAGATGTCCTTGACGCGCACCGTGCCCGACTCGGTGCCGTCGCTCTTCCATAGCTCGTGCCCGCTGACGTCGTCGTACGCGACGAAGAAAAGCGTATCGCTCGCGGGGGTCAGGTTATAGGGATACGACCCCGTAGTACCCGTGTAGATATCTTTGACCCGCTCGGTACCCCCCTCCGTGCCATCGCTCTTCCACAGCTCGGACCCACTGCCGCCATCTCTGGCTTGGAAAAAGAGCGTGTCACTCAAGACGGCCAGATACGATGGGGACGAGCCCGTGGCACCCGTGTAGATATCTTTGACCCGCTCGGTACCTCCCTCTGTCCCGTCGCTCTTCCACAGCTCGGGCCCGTCGCTGCCATCGTCAGCGGCAAAGAACAGCGTGCCGTTCAAGTCGACCATGTAGCTTGGAGAGGAATCACAGCTCCCCGGACAGATGTCCTTGACCAGCACCGTGCCCCCAGGCGACCCATCGCTCTTCCACAGTTCGACCCCGTGACTGCCGTCGGCGGCGGCAAAGAAGAGCGTGCCGCTCACGTTGGTCAGGTACTCAGGCGACGAAGGCTCAGTGGCAAGGTTGATGTCTTTGACCAGATAGGGCTCCGAGGCTGTGGCTTCGGCTCCACCCGCGTCCATAGCCTGGGCCTGAAAGTCCCCGCCCGCCAGGATCAGGAGCGCGGCAGCACCTATGCCCAATAGCAGGGCAACCAGGGCCAGTCTGGCGCGCGAGGGCGCGCCCAGCGTGCAGTCCTCCTGCTGCTTACAACGGCTGTACATATCGTCTTCCTTTCTTGGCAAGGCCTGATGGGAGGTCGTTTTCGGAGTAGGCAGCCAAGTGTCCAAGAAACCTCTTTTGCTCCTCTGTTAGGACGCATGTGCATCATCCCTGCCAAGCATCTGATGCCCGCACGGGCACGCAACGGCGCACCTTCCCCCGGGTGGGGATGTGCGCCGCAAGTCGTTCGCTGCTATTGTCCTTTCCGTACACCGTTTCTCTGTTTCCTTTCGCCGACCCACGCCCGCCGGCCGGGCCTGCAAGCAGCATTATGTTAGCACATTTCACAGCGCGGCGCAAGCGGCGGAGGGCTGGTCGCCTGCAATCCAGACTGCCGTCATCGCCGCCTGCGATTACACGGCTTTGGCGCGTTCAGCCATTTGCGCACGCAGCGCTTTGATGTCGCCATCCACAAAGAACAGCGCGCCGAGATAGAGGAAGAAGCACAGCAACCAGGCGGTAATGCAGATGCTCAGAATGGCGGTTTGCAGGTCAAAGGCGTCGGCGATGATGCCTGCCAGCAGGGGAGCAAAAGCCGCGCCTGCGTTTTCGATGAAATACTCGGCGGCCTGCGCCGTCGAGCGGACTCCGGGCACGGTCACGTCGTACACCGTGGAAATGACATTCGGCGAGGAGAGTGGCATAAAGATGGCGGTGAGCAACATGAAGATAAAGAAGGCGATGCGCGATTCGACCGGCGTGTTGATGGCCAAGAACAGGAAGATCGCGCCCAGGATCACGCCTGCACTGGAAACCAGAATGCGCCCCTTGTTGGTGCGCTTGAAAGCCGCATCGCCGAGCGCGCCGCCCACAAAATAGCCGCCAGCCAGCACCAGGATGATCGGCGCCATGGTGAACAGGATGCTGTCGCTATCATAGCCGCGCTCTTTTTCGAGATAGTCGAAGAAAAAGTAAGTGATCACGTTCCAGGGAAAGACGCCCGCAAAGCCCTGCAGGAAGACGAACCACATAGTGCGTTTCTTGAAGATGTCTTTGACTTCCTGCCAGGAGAAATGGAACGCAGGCATTTCGGCCATGCCTTCGAACTCCGGTTCAGCTCTGCCGCGCGGCATCTCTTTGACGCCGAAGAAAATAGCGGCTGCGATCACCAGGCCCAGCCCGCCTGTGATGAAGAAAACGTTGCGCCAGCCCAGGCCCGGCGCAACCATCAACGCCAGCACCATGCCGACTAGGTAGCCAATCGGCTGTGCCAGTTGTAAGACGCCGTAGACCTTTCCGCGCAGGTTGGGGCCGAAATAGTCTGCCACCAGGGTATAAAGACCGGGATAGGATGAGTCGTCAACGCCGGTCGATGCACGCGTGGCGACGAATCCCCCATACGACCGGACGATGGCGCTCAGCCAGGTGGTCGAGCCCCAGATGAAAGAGGCCAGCGCCAGCAGTTTGGCGCGCGCAAAGCGGTCGTAGAGATAGCCCCAGATGGGGTACAGCACTGTGCTGACGATCAGCGCGCCGGTGATGACCAACCCAAACTGGGTGTTGTTGATCTCAAAATCTGCGCTGATCTGCGACTTGAGCGGTCCGATCAGCAATCTATCGGTTTGGTGCAAGAGCATGAAGAAAAAGAACACCCCAACGACGAACCAGCGGTAACGCGAACTTGTTTGCGCCATGTTCAACCTCTGTATCAATGTCAGATGTCAGAATCCTGTCAGGGCTAATGCGGGCATCGCCGCTACTCATTGCCCGCTGCCCGCGCGGGCATACGACGGCGCACCTTCGCCGGGGCGGGGAGGTGCGCCGCAAGTCATTCGCTGCTATTGTCTCGTCCGTTCACCGCTTCCCTGGTCCTTTCGCCGGCCCACGCCCGCCGGTCGGCGCCGCAACCAGCAGTATGGTAGCACATTTCCCGGCGCGGGGCAAGCGGCGCGGCGGCTTGCCCCCAAGCCTTGCTTGGCAAAGATACTTCGCAGTCAAATCGTGCCGCGATACAAGGCCGCGAAGCGGCGTCGACAGAAGCTGGGTTGGGCGGCCCTGGGCACCTCTCAGGACCAATCATTCTCGGGCAGAGTGTATTGTCGAAGCCACCAGCTCTTGATTGGCACGTCGCTCCTTGAAACCACTTCGGAAAACGCGGCCACACTGAATGAGACACGGCGGAGCTCGATACTCAGCGCTCCCTCGACCCAATTGACAATTCCATATTCGGCCCACGGTAACAGGGTGGGAAAGGCGCCAGGCATGGGAGGCAGCAGAAAGGCATTGCCAACGCTGCCGGGATTGACGATGAGTTTTCCAGCGTGCTGACGCAGCATCTGGATATGGGAATGCCCACCGGCCAGGATCGTGGCGGTCTGCTCGGTGAAGAGTTTGTCCAATTCTTCAGCAGGTGTCGTGGCAAGAACAGAGTCGATAGCCGACCGGGGAGAGCCATGAAAACACACCAAGCTCGCGTCGGTTCCGAGAGCAAGTTCTATCACGGGCTTGAAAGACTGCAAGTAATCGGTATCGTCTGGTGTCAACTGCCGGACGCACCACTCAAGGGTTGGGATGAGCAGTGGGGCGATTTTATACCGAAGGGCTTTTTCCGGATGAAGCAAGGCCGCATCGTGATTGCCCATGATGCAACTGCATCCAAGCTTTTTAAGCCTGGCTAATACCTTTTTGGGCTGAGGGCCGATAGTCGCCACATCACCGAGGCAAATAATGGCGTCAGTGGGTTGCTGGGCCACATCGTCTAGAACGGCTTCCAACGCGGTGGAATGACCGTGGATATCCGAGATGAGTGAGATACGCATAAATGCCTTTCTGTGGAGGTTTGGCTTCAAGCGGCCCAACCACCTGTTTTGCGGCAAATGTGTCATTTAACGTACCTGTCGCGTGCGTCCGAGTACATACTCACACGCACAACGGCGCACCTTCCGCCGGGTGGGGAGGTGCGCCGCAAGTCGTTCGCTGCTATTGTTCTTTCCGTGCACGGTTTCTGTGTCCTTTCGCTAAGCCACGCCCGCAAATCGGGGCCGAAACCGGCATTATGTTAGCACATTTCCCGGCGCGGGGCAAGCGGCACCACCGGGTCGTCCAACTGCATCCGCTCTAGGCTGCCGCCGCCTGGTATATGACAGGCCGATACGTCGGTTGCGGGATCAACTTGCCCTCGGCGCGGGCCGCCTCAAGCCAGGCTTCCTTGGCGATCTCGACCTGCCTGAGCGCCTCCTCAGGCGTATCTCCGAACGCGGAACAGGCCTCCAAGTCAGGAATATCCGCAATGTATCCGCCGTCTTCTTCGCTGAAAAAGATGTTGATGTGATAGTCCCTCATGCCTCATCTCCCAGTGTGAGATTGTACCGTTCCACCAGGCGCAGAAACTGGCGGATTTGATAGGGCTTGGCCCTCCCCTCCACGTTCTGTAGATTGATCAGTTCCTGCACCCGTGGGTGGACAAAGATGGGATGGCTGCCCCTGACCCGCGACAGACGAAAGCCAAAAGCCTACAATGATTCCGGCGCCAACAAAACGACGTTGCCGATGACCTGCCCGCTTTCCAGCAGCTCGTTCGCTTTGGCCGCTTCCAGGATGGGGAACTTGGCAGCGATGACGGGTTTGATCTTGCCTTCTTCCAGCAGCTTGAACAGCGCAGCCCAGTCTTCCATAAATGGGCGTTTGTTGAGCCGAGATTTACCTGTGCTATAGTACGTGGCAGACCTTCCGTTCGGCAACAAGTTGAACAGGATGACGCGCCCCAGAAGACGAAACGCGCGTGAAAGACTCAAGGGATTGGCGTACCCCACGAATGTGCCGCCGCGCCGTAGCAGCGAAAATCCACGCTTGATGTAATCTCCGCCGATGCCATCAAACACAGCGTCGAGGCCATCCGGCTCCGCTTTCCGGATCACTTCGCCAAAATCCTGCGTGCGGTAGTCAATCGGCGTTGCCCCGTATTCGGTCAGGATATGGTGTTTGCTTTTGGACGCTATCCCGTACATGGTGAGATTGGCTAGCTTGCCCAGTTGCAGGAACGCCGTCCCGATCCCGCCGCTCGCACCGATGATGAGCACCTTATCTCCAGCCTTGACTTTTGCAGATCGATGGAGCGCCTGGTAAGCAACGATGTAATTCAGGATGAGCGGTACAGCCTCCGCCGGGTCCAGGGCCGCGGAAACAGGAATAAGTTGTTCTGCATCCCGAAAAATGTACTCGGCATACCCCCCATAGGCCGTCAAAGCCGCTACCCGGTCCCCCACGGCAACGTTGGCGATATCTTGACCAGAAGGTCGCTTTTGGCGACCTTCTGCATCCACGACGCCGATGACGGCATAGCCCGGCACAAATGGTATTTTGGGCGCAAACGGGGTGCGACCGTAGCGGGCCTCAACGTCGGGCAGGCACACGGGCGCGGCTAGAACCTTGATCCGCGCCTCCCCGGCCGACGGCGCGCGCAGGTCATTCTCAACGACTTGGAGAACTTCCGGGCCGCCTCTTTGGGTTACGATGACACTTTTGTAGCGCACGGTTTTTCCTGGCTCCTCACTCCAACGACACCTCCACCGAGATGCCGACTCCCTCCGTATCCCACAGCCGCGAGGCTTCCCGGATCAGGTTGAGCACATAGAGCGTGATCCCCTTCTCCAGCACAGCGCGGTACGGCTCCGGCGCTTCGCCCGCCGCCGGGCCGCGGAATTCCTGCGGCAAGTGCTTGACCGCCTGCACCTTGGCCTGCCACGACTTGACCTTCTGCCACCAGGTCGGCGGGCCGACGCAGCGGTAGAGGGTGAACTTGACCGACCCCTCGCCGCCCTCGATCTCGGGCTCCAGCCAGACGTCGCGTCCGGCCTGGGAGAGCGCCTGCCAGGCGACGACCTGCGCCGCCAGCGCCCGCCCGATCTCGATGGCTTCCGCTGCCAACCTGTCTGAATCGCCCCACAGCAGCCGGTCCCGCACTGCCCGGTCGATGCACCTCGCCAACTCCTCCGGCGCGTCGTGGATGTCGCCCTTCCGGTCGCCGGATGCGTCGTGGAGCACCACCTTGAGCCCGGTGACCTTCCACCGCCCTGGCTCGAGCTTGGGCTTGCTGCGGACGATCCTGTGGGAGCCGCGCTGGCAGGTTTTGGGCAGCTCTCCCTCCTCGGACTCGGCCTGCCATTTTTTCTTCAACGCCGACTGGCGGAGCTTGATCGCGACGGTGACCGTGACCGCCGCGCCTGCCAGCAGCACCAGCCCTCCGCCCAGTATGGCGACCGGCGCCAGCCAGTCGAGATCGTCGCCCTCGCCCTCGTCACCGCGGCTTTCGTCGCCGTTGTCGTCACCGCCCTCGTCGCCATCCCGGGGTTCCGAGGGCTGTCCGCCCGCCGGTTCCAGCACGGTGAACCCCTCTTCCAAAGCCGCAGCGAATGTCTCCTGCGGCCCGCCGCAATCGACGATGACCAGGACCGGGTAAGGGCCGGGTAATGCGTCATCTGGGAGGTAGATCGTGGCGCGGATCGTCGAGTCGGACTCGACACGCACGTCCGCCGCCTCGAACGCGCCGATCTGGACAGTGGCCGGGCCGCAGAACCCCGCGCCGCGCAGGGTCAGCTCGAGCTCCTCCCCGGCCCGGCCCCTATCCGGGCTGACGGAGCGCAGCTCGATCTCACTCTGCGCCCAGACGGGAACGGCTGTGAGGGCGAGAGGCAGCGACACAACAAGCAGCACTCCAATAATACGGAAAAGACGTGAGCGTTTCATTGGTGTCCTCCTTCTGAATTCCTGGATTTGGTCACCAGGGATGGGTAAGGGAAGAGTGAATGTCGCCCCCCGGCGCTTGGTTGAGCTGCGCCGGTGTCTTGTGGGATTGGCACTTTACGAGACTGCTCACGTTTTTCAACAGCCCCACGGGCGAAAGGCTCGAATCATTGCGGTATGACAAGCCCGGGCGCACGCGTTTGCCCGTTGTCAGTCGATCGTCGCCCGAACGCCTATTGCGCGTAGCTCCTCAGTATCAACGGCAGGTAGATCCAAACCCTGTGCCCCAGCCACGCGTGCTTCAGGTCGTTGGCGGTGCCATCGAAGTAAGCAATGTGGGGAGCATACGGCGGGATCGGCTCCAGCGCCAGCGAGGAGTACTCGCCCACATCCCCCGCAGCATCCACCGTCTCGGTGAGCCAGCCTGTCGGCGTCCGCCAGGCATGCCTCAAGCCGTCGTTGGTGTCGTCGAAGTAAGCGACGTGAGGCGTGTAGGGCGGAGTTGGTTCCAACGCCAGCGAGGAGTACTTGCCCACGTCCCCAGTGACGTCCACCGTCTCGCTCAGCCAGCCGCTCGGTGTCCACCAAGCATGCTTTAGGTTGTCCATCACTCCCAGGCCGGTGGCGTCGTAGTAGCTGATGTGGGGAGTGAAAGGTGAGACTGGCTTCAGGGCTATCGAGGTGTGCTCGCCGATGCTCCCCTGACTATCCACCGTCTCGCTCAGCCAACCGGTCGGCGTCCACCAGGCGTGCTTCAGGTCATAGAAACCGGATGACCCATCCTGGTAGCTGATGTGGGGCGTGTAAGGCGAGACCGGCGCCAACGCCAGCGAGATGTAGCCAGCCACGTATGCAGCCCTGCTTTCCACGACCTCGCTATACCAGGTTGTCCCGCTCAGCCAGGCGTGTATCAGGGCGTTGCCGTTGACGTCGTAGTAAGCAATGTGAGGCGTATAGGGTGGGGCTGGCTCCAACGCCAGTGAGCTGTACGCACCTACTACGCTGGCCACCGTCTCCGTCATCCACCCGCTCGACGTCCGCCAAGCATACCGCAGGTCGCGGCTATTGGCCTCATAGTAACTGATGTGTGGAGTGTATGGTGAGACTGGCTCCAACGCCAGCGAGGTGAAGAGACCCACCCGTCCATCATCGTCCACCGTCTCGCTCAACCAAGCGGTCCCGTTCATCCAAGCATACTTCAGTCTGTATGGGTTTGGGAATGGAGCATAGTAACTGACATGAGGGTTGCCAGCACCATCCATCGCCAGCGAGGCGTACTGCCCCACCCCCCCGGCGCTATCGACCGTCTCGCTCATCCAGCGCATGGCGCTACTCGCCTGAGCCGCCTCGTCACCGACCCCGGCCGATACTGACTCACCGCGCGCACCCGCCACGAGCACGACGCCCAGCAGCAAGACCAATCCCAGAGCCACGCCGAGGCCTAGACGCAAGAGACGATACCTCTTGCCTCCGGCCGCAGTCAACCCGTTCTCACACGCTGTGCTCATAGCAACCTCCATTCATCTAGATCGGGGGGCTAATCCCAATACGGTTTAGTAGCCGCGATTTCCGAATCGCGTGGCCTCAATCGCGGTTGGAAACCGCGCCTACAGGTTCAAACCTGGCCATCGGTTCCTAACTGAACGGTATCGGGGCTAACCCCCACAATACAAACAAGACCCGCCTGCACCCTACCCTGATGGTGCGCAGGCCTTGTGAACGACAGTGAGAACTTCCAGGGCGCATTCGGCTCGTGCGAGCCTGAGATTTGACACGATCAAGACATAGACGGCTGCTGTGCGGGCACCGTGGGCGGCGCAGGCTCTGGTCTGTCGAGCATCTTCATCAGGCTCGTCGCCGAGCGCAGGCCGACGTAGAAGCCGGTGAACACGGTGAACACCTCTGCTATCACAAACAACACGGGAAGCAGTGCTTCCAAGACGGGGGCGACGACCAGGGCCCCTGTCAGCCCCGCCATGATGCCGGGAATGAAGATAAAGATCGCCAGCAGCCACAGCACCCACAGCGCCGTGCGGAAGACCCCTCGCGCCCACTTTTCCCACAGGAGCGAGCCCAATCCCCACACGAAAGCCTCGACCACGATGGACCAGCCGACGCGGGGGCAGGTCTCGATCAGGTGGATCACGCGCCCGATCCCCCTGGCCAGCTTCCACATCTTGTACACGGCATAGGCCAGCACCCCCAGGACGATCAGCGCGACGGCGGCCAGCAGTCCCACCAGCAGCCAGGGATCGATCTTGAGCAGCACGACCAGCAGGACCATCAGCACGACGGAGGCCACGTTCTCCAGCGTCGCATAGATCGGCGCGGACACGGTGCCCGTCGTCCCGGTGGCGGTGCTGAGGGCGGGTTTGGCCAGGAACTTGGCCCCGGTCAGCGCGGAGGCCGTCAGCGCGCTGCCCCCGATGACGAACAGCCCATCGCCGATGCTCCCGTCGCCGTTGAGGTCGAACAACTGCATGGCCTGCAGAGAGGTCTGGAGCTCGGGGTGCATCCCGACGATGACGCCGGCGGAGGCCAGGGCCAGCAGCGCCGCCGAGACGGGCACGAGCAATCCGCTGAGCAGGTTGACGACGGTGTTAACGACGTTCATCACGCCCGGCCCCAGGGCCGAGGCGTAGGAGGGCGCGATGGTGACGAGCCAGAACACGGCCACGACGCCGATGAACCACCACGACTCGAAGAGGGTGGCCATGTCGGGTGAAAGCTCGATCAGGCCGGTCTTGGCGAGGATGGAGATGATCAGCAGGCAGAGGTACTGATCGGCCGCGCCGATCACGCCACCGGCGGCGATGGCTGCCAATACAAGCTTCATAGCACACCTCCTGCAATCAATCTTCTGGGGGATGTAAAAGCGAGTACCCCTGCCGCGACTTGAACGCGGGCCACCGGCTCCGGAGGCCGGTGCTCTATCCAACTGAGCTACAGGGGCACACGTCTACTTATACCACACAAGATGATAAGTTGCAACTAGACCTTGTCTCTCAGACCTCCGAAGTCTGGCGGGCCAACTGCGCCGCCAGGCAGATGGCCTCGACCATGCCGTCCTCGTAGGCGATGCCTTTCCAGGCGATGTCGAAGGCGGTGCCGTGATCGACCGAGGTGCGCACGATGGGCGATCCCAGCGTCACGGTCACGCTGCGCTCGAAGCCGTGGGTCTTGACGGGGATGTGGCCCTGGTCGTGGTACATCGCCACCACCGCGTCGAACTCGCCGCGGATGGCTCGGAAAAAGACCGAATCGGCCGGGATGGGGCCGCAGGCGTCGATCCCCTCAGACTGTGCCGCCTCGACCGCCGGGCCGATGGCCTCGATCTCCTCGCGGCCGATCAGCCCTTCGTCTCCGCCGTGGGGGTTGAGCGCCGCGACGGCCAGGCGCGGGCTTTCGATGGCCATCTGCTTCAGCCCCACGTTGGTCAGGCGGATGGTCTCCAGCACGCGCTCGCACGTGATGTGGCGCGCGACCTCGGCCAGGGGCATGTGGCGCGTGACGTGCACCACCCGCAATCCGGGCGTCGCCAGCATGGTCGTGACCCGTTCCTCGCCGGTGAGCGCGGCCAGCAGTTCGGTGTGGCCGATGTAGGGGATGCCGGCGGCTTTGAGCGCGGCCTTGTTGATCGGGCCGGTAGCGATGGCGTCCGCCTGGCCTGCCTGAGCCAGCTCCACGGCCTTTTCGACATACTCCACCGATGCGCGTCCGGCGATGGCCGAGACCTTGCCCGGCAGCAGCACGGCGGGGTCGGCGTTGCCCAGGTCAAGCACGTCGGGCGCGGCGGGGTCGAAGTGGGCATCGGCCGCGTCGGTGATGGGGTGGAGGCGCAGCGAAGCGCCCAAGAGCGCCATAGTCTTGACCATGACGCGCGCATCGCCTACGATCAGCGGGCGGCAGCAATCCCACGCCTCCTCCCGCGCCAGCGCCTTTAGCGCGACCTCCGGCCCCACGCCGGCGGGATCGCCCATGGTCACGGCGACGATCGGACGCTCACTCATCGAGCCTTAGCTCCAACTGGATCTCGTCCCGCATCGGGATGCCGTCGAACCCCGACCTGGCGTCGTCCGGGCTTCCCGCCAGCCGCCCCGCGAGCACGCGCGTGATGGTGAACCCGAACCGCTGGTAAAGCCCTAACGCCGGCAGGTTGTCGTTGGTGACGGCGATGGCGATGCGCCCTACCCCCTGGCTCCGCGCCTCGTGGATCGCCTCTGTAAGCAGTCCCGTCGCCGCTCCCCGGCCCTGCCATTGAGGCAGGACGTTGAGCGCCACGATGGAGAGCGCGTCGTCCTCGCAGGTGTAGGCGGCCAAGCCGACGATCTTGCCCGCGTCGCAGGCGACGTAGGCGGGCAGCGCGTCGAGCCGGTGCGCGCGGTCGAAGCGCACGATCTCGGGGACGTCCCAAAAGTACTCGGCCAGGGCCGCGATCTGAGGGCGGTCGTCGGGCGTGGTAGGACGAACGGTGAGGGGGGGACGCGGCCCAGCGGCGTGCGGCCCGGTCACCTCCAGCCAGGCGTGGGTGGGGCATAGGTAGGCCCCGCTCTCGTGATCGCGAAAGAGGGGCTTGGCGTCGCAGTAGGCACAGGTTTCCATTGTCGCTCCTTTTTGCTCCTTGCGGCGGGTGATGCTACAATTATACAACGACCGACGACGAATGACCAATGACGAACGATGAGCTGCGGATGAGCGATTATGCGCCCGCAACCTGGCGGCTGGTGCGGTCGGAGCCGGCCGATGGGGCGACGAACATGGCGGTGGACGAGGCGATCCTGCGCGCGGTGGCGGCGGGCCACGTCCCTCCCACGCTGCGCTTCTACGCCTGGGAGCCGCCGTGCCTTTCGCTGGGGCGAGGGCAGAAGGTGGCCGACGTCGATCTGGAGGCGCTGCGCGAGGCGGGCTATGGTCTGGTGCGGCGGCCTACCGGCGGCAAGGCGATCCTGCACATCGACGAGCTGACCTACAGCGTGGTCGCGCCGGAGACGGAGCCCCGCGTGGCCGGAGGGGTGGTGGGCAGCTATCGCCGCCTCAGCGCGGGACTGATGCGCGGGCTGGAGCGGCTGGGCGCGCTCGGCGTCGCCGCCGAGAGACGTGGTGCTGGCTGGCGTGCAGATCCCTCCCCTGCGAAGGGGGGTGGGGTGGGGCGTCGTCGCCGGGCCGGCCCGGTCTGCTTCGAGGTGCCGTCGGATTACGAGATCGTGGCGGAGGGGCGCAAGCTGATCGGCAGCGCCCAGATGCGCGCGCAGGGGGTCGTGTTGCAACACGGCGCCGTGCCACTCTACGGCGACATCGCCCGCGTTTGCGCGCTGCTCGTCTCCCCTCCCGACCCGGCCCGCGTGCGTGCCCGGGCGACAACAGTGGAGGAGGCGCTGGGCTTCCGCGGCTCCGCCCCTCGACTTGCTCGGGGGTCGCCTCAGGGCAAGCGCCGCGTCACCTGGGAGGAGGCGGCGGAGGCGCTGGCGGCGGGCTTTGCCGAGGCGCTCGGCCTGCGGCTCGAGCCGGGCGCGCTGAGCGACGAGGAACGCGCCTGGGCGGAGGCGCTGCGAGCGGAAAAGTACGGGACGGAGGACTGGATGCGGAGGGTGTGAGGGGAATTGCAGATTGGGGGTTGGATGATGGTCGTTGGGGCGTGTAGGGTCGAGCTGCATCTGCCGGGGAACAGCTCGCTGAAGGGGAAGCGGAGCCTGCTCAAGCCGCTGCTGGCGCGGTTGCGGCGCGAGTTCAACCTGGCGGCCGCCGAGGTGGGGCACAACGACGCGTGGCAGTCGGCGGAGATCGCGCTGGTGACGGTGGCCAACGACGCCGGGCGTGTCCACGGGGTGTTGGAGCGGGCCGTGCACTGGATCGAGACCCAGCGTCCCGAGGTGCAGGTGGTGGACTGGGAGATCGAGGTGGTGTAGCTGCGGGCGTACGACTGTCGCAATCGTTTGCCCTGGAAAAGGAACTGAAGTATACTAGCGGCGAAAAGGGGGAGGGCCAGCCAGGGTAGCACGAATATGCGTCTGCACTACATGAAAAACCATTCCCTCATCACCTCCCTCAAAAGCCTGCGCGGGAACCCGCGCGGGTGTGTCTACTGCGAACCCTTGTGGGGCATCCCCTTCAACCTGTACTCTCCCTACGTTTCCGTCTATATG
>DAOUDX010000127.1:0-3855 GCA_034430835.1 Anaerolineae bacterium | reverse complement strand
GCTATCGTCGCGTTGCAGTCATTGCTATGGCCCCGGCATGAAGGTGGCCACGATTTGCAGCAGGACGGCCCTGGTCGTCGCCAGGTAATCGGCGTAGGTGACTCCCTCCACCGGTGCGGCACCGTATTCGATCCGCGTGCTGTCCGGCAGTTGGAGCACCATGGTTTCGTTGTGGCAGGGCAGCATGTCGCAGGGCACCTCCTCTCCCATAAACTCGAATCCCGTGGCGGTGTAGGAGTTTCCTGCGATCACGATGGTGTCGCTCTTGTTCGTCATCGTGCCGACGCCGACGCCGGTACGCCCGCATATCGCGTAGCGGAACTCCTCGTTGGCCGGTGCGGAGATGTTGACGTAGCCCGATCCATAATTGACGCTGACGCACAACGTGTTGCCGTACATCGCCTGCAGTTCGGCCATGTATTCGCTGGGCGTCTTTCCTGCCGGAAGCTCGTCGGTGGGGAAGCCGTCGACGCCGCTCTCATGGATGGTCGCTTCCGGCGGATAGTAGAATTGGTAGCCGAACATGGAATTCGTGTAGAGCAGCCAGCCAGCGGGGGGGCCTTCTGGCTCGGTCGCTGGAATCTGGGTGGGGGACTCCGGCTCGGTCGTCGGAACCTGGGTGGGGGACTCCGGCTCGGTCGTCGGAACCTGGGTGGAGGTTGCAGTGGGAACTTCCGGCTCGGTCGTTGGAGCCTGAGTGGAAGGTGGGATGAAGGCGGTCGGCGTTATGACAGGGGTGGTTTGTCCACAGCCAAAGGCCGCCGCGCCCAGAACGAGCGCTATTCCTAAGGTAAACCACTTTCTTCTCATCTTTTGCCTCCTGCTGGAAAATGTTGCTTGGGTAGGTCACACCGCCTCAATCGTTGACGGCGGCTTCTTGGTGACGTTGTACGTCACGCTGACGACGCCGGGAACCTTGCTGGTGATGCGGTCGGCCAATCGTTCCAAGATGTCGAACGGGAGCCTGGTGGGCGAGCCAGTACGGGCGTCCGCGCTCTCCCAGCAGCGCACCTCGATCTGTGAACCGTAATCGCGCTTGCCAGCGCGCATGCCGGTTACCTTGTCCTGGTGCAGGATGGCCAGATACTGGAACGCGCCTGTATCGGCCAGTTCCTCCTCGACGATGGCCGTAGCCTCGCGCACAGTCTCCGCCCGCTCTGGTGTGACCTCGCCGATGACGCGCGCGGCCAGCGCAGGACCGGGGAAAGGCATGCGATTGTACACTGCCTCCGACAGGCCCAGCGCCTTGGCCACGACGCGCACCGCGGGCTTGCGCAGTTGAAGCAGCGGCTCGATGACCTGGTAGCCGTACGCCTCTTCGGTGTCGATGCCCAGTTGGGTCAGGATGTTGTGCTGCCGCTTGATGCCAGCAACCGTCTCGTCTACGTCGGTGAGGATGGTGCCGTGGAGCAGGAACCTGGCGCCGCTCTCCTTCACCAGCTTGCCAAAGACGGTCTTGTAGAACGTCTGCGTGATCGCCTCGCGCTTTTCCTCCGGGTCGGTGAGGCCCTTCAGTGCAGCGAAGAATCCCTGCCGGGCGTCGATGAGCTCGACCGGCACGCCCAGCGCCTCGAAGCGCTCGACGACGCGCTGCGGCTCCTCCTTGCGCATGATGCCGTTCTCGACAAAGACGGTCAGCAGCCGGTCGCCCAGCGCTTTATGCCCCAGCAGCGTCACCGTCGAAGAGTCCACCCCGCCGGAGAGGGCGTTGATGGCGCGCCCGTCACCCACGGTGCTCGAGACGGTCTCCACCTGCTGCGCGATGAATTCCTCTGGGTTCAGTTCGTCCAGTGTGATCTCGCGGATGGTCATTTTCTATTCTCCTTTACCCCTTGCTCCATGATTCCTAGCACCCGTTCAATGAACTCTGCCCCGCGCATATGCCCCAACTCACCTGCTTTAACACTTTCCTCGTCAAAACGTTCCACGCCATCGTGCGGCCGGCGCGGGTCGCGGATGGCCACCGGCACCGGGTCGCGGATGTGCTTGCCGTGAGCGACCGGGGTGGGGTGATCGGGCAGCACGGCGACGATGGCCTCCATCCCGCGCGATTCCAGACCGTCCAGCACGCGCCGGATCAGGCGACGATCCAGGTCCTCGATGCAGCGGATCTTTAGCTCAAGGTCCTGCTCGTGCCCGGCCTCATCGGCGGCCTCGACGTGAACGTAGACAAGGTCGTGGTCGGCCAGTGCGCTCAGGCAGGCGTCGGCCTTGCCCTCGTAGTTGGTGTCGTAAAGGCCCGTCGCGCCCTCGACCTCGATCACGTCCAGCCCGGCGTAGATGCCCAGCCCTTTGATCAGGTCGACGGCGGTGATGACGGCCCCGGTGACTCCGAACCGCTCCTGGAACGTCTTCATCTGCGGCCTGCGCCCAGGCGACCAGGGCCACAGGGAGTTGGCGGGCTGCTTTCCCGCGGCCGTGCGCTGCCGACTGACGGGATGGTCCTGTAGGAATTCCTGCGATTCCAGAATCAGGCGGTTCAGCAGGTCGGCCGTCGGCTGGGCCTGCGGGTGGAGTGGCTTGACCAGCAGGTCCTCGACGCGCTCACCGATGTGGTCGTGAGGTGGGGCGCACTCCAGGCGCGGGTCGCCATCGGGCACGACGAGCACGTGGCGATAGCTCAAGCCTGGCACGAGGGTGATGGGCAGGCCATGAAAGTGAGTGTTGAGGTCGCGGATGAGCTGGTGGGCCTCCTCGTTGGAGATGTGGCCTGCCGAGTGGCTGCGGATCTTGCCGTCCTCCACACAGATGAGGTTGATGCGCGATGCCATGTCCGTCGGCGCCAGCGTGACCCCCAGGCTAGCCGCCTCCAGCACGCCGCGCCCCTGGAAAGCTTCTCGCGGATCGTACCCCAGCACCGAGAGGTTCGCCACCGCCGAGCCGGTGGGCATGTCTTCCTCGATGGTCTGGAATGTTCCCGTGCGGCCCTCCCTGGCGACGCGATCCATCGCGGGTGTTTCTGCGACCATCAGTGGGGTCCGCCCATCTAGCTCGGGCACGGGATAGTCGGCCATGCCGTCGCCGATGATGATGATTGTTTTCATGATAACTTCCTACTTCTCCCGAATTCTACAGAGTCTGGCCCATTTGTCCAATCACGCCGTATCCTGGAAATTCGAGGCCCTTGCAAATGCCTGCCGGTGCTGCGCGCCGTAGCGCACGGCCTTGTCCAGAAAGGCCTCTATGTTTTCGAAGGGGGTTCCGGCCACGATGCCGTTGCCCGCGGCGATGCCCATCCCGCCTTCAGGACGGTCGAACGTGTCGATCAGGAAGCGGACCTCTGCTCGCACGCCTGCGGGATCCTTTTCCTGTAATATGTGCTGCACGTCAATGCCGGCGAGGAAAGTCAGCCGGTCGCCGAATTCGCGCGCAACAGTCGCCTCGTCCATCGTGCCTTTCTGAATCGGGTGCAGAACGTCGATGCCTACCTCGACCAAGTCGCCCACGATGGCGGTGATGTTGCCGCAGGAGTGAAGCCACCAATGGATGCCGTTTTTTTCAGGAGAGCGCCAATGCGGGCGTAGTAGGGCTTGATGAATGTGCGGAACGTCTCGGGACTGATGAAGAGCTGTGTTTGATGCCCCAGGTCGTCGCTGGTCCAGAATCCGTCCGGGCGTAGCTCGCGGATGGCCCGTTCGAGATAGCCGCAGTACATATCGCACAGCGCCTCGTGCAGGCGGTGAACGTTCTCCGGCGCGAGATAGTAGTCCATCAGCAGATTCGTCATGCCGCGGATACCCCAGAGCTTTTCGAAGAACAGCTTCCACCAACTGAAGAGGGCGTAACGATTCTCGGCGCGGGCCTGTTCCGCCCGTTCGACCAGGGGCTCGAACTGGGGATCTGTCTCCGGGTCGG
>DAOUDX010000126.1:0-2144 GCA_034430835.1 Anaerolineae bacterium | reverse complement strand
TTGTTGGTGGGGCGTCAGCCCTAAATAGCGCCATACATAGCATCGAAGTGGGGCGAGTTGCACCAAAAGTATGTCTTTTTGCAGCCCCAGTGGGGAATACAGAACACGTTCCCAAATTTTGAACAGACACGCCTGCCTACGGCCCAGCGCGCTTACTGCTGGCACTCGAAGGTATAGTCCGCCCGCCAGTTCTTGAGCACCGGCGTCACGCGTTCGTCGCTGGTGAAGAGCGTGGCCCGTAGACGAATAGCTGGGTTCTCGACAGGATCGATACTCCAGAGCGGATCACCACTCTTCACGTCGCGCAGCAACACATTGCCCTCACGGTCCAACACGTCCACGACGATGCGGGTGCCGGGCGGCGTTTCCGTTTCCCACGTCATACGCTCCCACGCGCCGAGCGTTCCAGAGAGGCACTCGGTCCGAAAAGCGATCAACTCCGCCGCACCGCTATAGAATGAGTTATACTGCCCAGTGACTCCATACATCGCTCCATCAGGGCCAGGCAGCAAAGCAGTCACACCAGTTCGAGTTGCACTGATAAGACTCGGCAGCAGCCTGGGATGCTGCGGATCATATGTGAACAGATATCCATCGCTAAAGGTGGTAGCGGCGCTGCCATAGATCAGGCCATCGTTTCCCAGAGCCAAAGCGATGACATCTCCGCCAACGAGCAAGGGAGTAGTTGCGTCAGTAGTTGGATCGTAGACAAAGAATCCCCCCTCCGAACCAAACTGCGCAGCTGTACCAAGGTATACCTTGCCATCCGGCATAGCCAACAGAGAACGCACCCGGTGAGAGGCAGGCAGGTGCAGGCTCGTTGAAGTCAGAACACCGGCACTTGGGTCGTACTCAAACAGGATCTGACCAGATTCCTGATCCGATCCTACCGCTCCTCCACCGCCGTACACGCGTCCATCTGCCGCAACGGTCAACGCATAGATCTCCCAGGTCCCGGTAAGAGGAATGCCCAGATCGACAGTCGAGCCATTGACAAGGTCATAGGCAATCAAACGAGATTGAGAACCAGACGTCCCAATGCCAGCATAAACCTCCCCGTCTTGACCACTCGCCAAGGCAGTGATGCGAGAACCCTGGGAAATCGACAATGTGGATGTGAGCAGCGTGCTATCCCACGGATCGTAGATCGCCAACTGTTCGCCAAGGGCAGCAACCAGACACCCGTCAGATGCGGACACCAAGGCTGACGCACCCCGAGGCCAAGGAAAACCGACTGAGGCCGCATCCACCCAAGTCACGCGCTCTGCCTCATCGGGAGTGTGCCGGAACAACCAGCGGGTATCCAGGTGCGACGCGCGTGAGAGCACACCATATAGCGCGCCGTCGCCACCCCACGCCAACGCGGGGACCGAGGCCCAGGAGCCGCTCACCTCGGCGCGGGTCACGACCGACGTGTGAGGCTCGATTGACACCGATTCAACCTCTCCCTGGCGTACAAATACACCGGGTTTGTAAACAAGCAATCGTGCATCCTCGTATCGATAGTCTGCTCCTCCTCCACCGCCTTCCGGTACAGGCACCCATTTTCTCATCCATCGCGTCAAAGGCGCCAGGAACTTGTTGTAGAACGATTTCATCCCCGACGTGCTTGACGATACATACACACTTTGCCCTCTACGGCCAACATAGACGAGGCCATCAGAGGCAACGGCGAGATTTTCAAACCCCCGGCCTGGCAGGTTTTCCAGTCGAGTGAACTTCCCCTCAATAGAATACACAAAAAAGAAATCCTCTCCGGGGTGGAAAGGCGGGGCGGCAACACCGTAGACCGATCCCTCAGGCCCGGATGTCAGCTGTCGAACCATACCCCAGTCCTTGGGCTTAGTCAGATTGTTCAAAATGCCAGTGGCAGGATCATACTGCAAGATCGCGGATCTATCGCCATAGCCATAGAGCTTGCCATCCGCTCCCAAAACCAACCCGCCGCCGGGAGCCCACTCATCCCCTATCAGAGCAACAACCTCCCGGCCTGGCAGATCGTACTCGAAAAGTAACTGCTCAGCCTGAAACATAGTTCTTTAACTTGCCAAAATCGTACAAGCCAGCGACAATACGGATGTGAGCCAAGCGACACTGCCATCCTGTGAAGAGATACACGAGGCCTATCTGCAGGGCGAAGAAGC